>NZ_JAYMHD010000058.1:0-156718 GCF_035656535.1 Streptomyces sp. H51 | reverse complement strand
GGCTGATGCTAAGTGCATCATCCGGCCACGACTACGGGCCGTCCCCAGTGTCGCCCATCGGACATAGCGATCAGCAACCGCCGCCCGCGGGGTGGGTCAGGCGCAGCTCGTGGCCGGCTCGGCGAGCCAGGCGCCGTAGCCGCCGAGCAGGTCGGAGACATCGGCGCGGCCCTTGTGCCGCAGCAGGCTGGAGCCGATGGAGGAGCGGTGGCCGCCCGCGCAGTGCACGACCAGGGGCCGGTCGGTGGGGACCTCGTCGATGCGGCGGGCCAGTTCGGCCAGCGGGATGTGCAGCGAGCCCTCGATGAAGCCCTCCTCGCGCTCGGAGCCGTTGCGGACGTCGATCACCAGCGGCGGCTGGTCGCCGTCCAGGGCCTTGCGCAGCTCGTCCACGGTCAGGCGGCTGGCCTGCGCCATCTCGTCCGCCAGGGCGGGGAAGGCGCCCTCGGGCTCCCGCAGGTAGCCGCCGACCTTGTCGAAGCCGATGCGGGCGAGCCGGGTGACGATCTCCTCCTCGCGGTCCTGCGGCGCGACCACGATGACGTCCTCCTCCGGGCCGACGACCATGCCGGCCTGCTCGGCGAAGCGGCCGTCGGCGGGCACGTTGACCGAGCCGCGCAGGTGCCCGGTGGCGAAGTCCTGCGGCGAGCGGGCGTCGAGGACGACCGCCCCGGCGGCGCGCCGCTCCATGAAGTCCTCGACCGACAGCGGACGCGGCGCCGCGGTCGCGTCGAACAGGCCGTGCTCCTTGCGGTTGAGGATGGCGTCGTAGACGAAGTAGGCGGGGGCGGAGGGCTGTCCCTCGGTCACCAGCTCGACGAACTTCTCCTCGCTCATCGGGCGGCACGCGTAGTTGGTGGCGCGCTGCTCGCCGATGGTCGACTGACGCTGGGTGGAGAGGTTCTTGCCGCAGGCGGACCCGGCGCCGTGCGCGGGGAACACCCGCACCGCGTCGGGCAGGGCCATCAGCTTGTTCTGGATGCTGTCGTAGAGCATCGAGCCGAGCTCGTCGGCGGTGACGCCGATCGAGGCGAGCAGGTCGGGACGGCCGACGTCGCCGATGAACAGCGCGTCGCCGGTGAGAACGCCGTAGGGCACGGCGTCGTCCGCGTGCTCGTACACCAGGATGCTGATCGACTCCGGGGTGTGGCCGGGGGTCTCGATGATCTGCAGCTGGACGTCGCCGAGGCTGATGCGCTCGCCGTCGGTCAGCTTGCGGATGGGGTACTCGGCCTCGGCACGCTGCCCGTAGCCGATCCAGGCGCCGGCGCGGTCCCGGAGCTCCAGGTGACCGGCGAGGAAGTCGGCGTGGAAGTGGGTGTTCAGCACGGCCTCGATGGTGAAGCCGTGCGCCTCGGCGTCGGTGAGGTACTCGGAGACGTCACGGCGCGGGTCGACGACGACGGCCTTGCCGGTGGTCTCGTCGGCGATCATGTACGAGGCGTGGGAGAGGCAGTCGAGGTAGTACTGGGCGAAGAACATGGTCGGTCGACCTCCGTATCGGTTCGGAATTAATACCCAGGGGGGTATGTATAAGGGTCTGGTCCGCCCTTGGCGGGGGCGGGGTACAGGGGGCAGGGGCGGGTGGCCGGTCCGGGCGGGGAAGGCCCGGGCCCGGCCTGCCGGTCAGAGCCGGCCGGTGAGCATGCCGTGCCAGTACACCGGCGGCAGCAGGTACCGCTTGAACACCCACATGTCCCGCCGCTCCTTGAACGTGTCGATGAGCGGGAAGGAGGGCTGCGGCTTCAGGTCGTAGTCGAACTCGGCGAGCAGCATCTTGTCGCGGGCGGTCACCAGCGGGCAGGACGTGTAGCCGTCGTACCGGCGGGACGGGGAGCGGCCGTTCATCACGTCGAGCAGGTTGGCCGCCACGACCGGCGCCTGCTTGCGCACGGCCGCGCCGGTCTTCGACGTCGGCAGGTTCGCCACGTCGCCGAGCGCGAAGACGTTGCCGTAGACCGGGTGCCGCAGGGTGTGCTTGTCGGCGGCGACGAACCCCAGCGGGCTCGCCGGGTCGGCCAGCGGACCGGTCTTGATCCAGTCGGGGGCGCTCTGCGGCGGCACGGCGTGCAGGAGGTCGTAGCCGATGGTCTCCTTGGTGCCCTTCGCGTGGTCGGTGATGACGAGCGTGCGGGCGTCGCCGTCGACGGCCGTCATCTCCGAGCTGAGCCGGACCTCGATGCCGTACCGGGCGGCGACCTTCTCCAGTACCTGCGCCCAGGCCGGCACCTTGAACATCACCGGGTCCGGGATGACCATGATGACGCGGATCTGGTCCAGGACCTTGTGCTTGCGCCAGTAGTCGGCGGCCAGGTAGGCGATCTTCTGCGGGGCGCCGCCGCACTTCAGCGGGGTGGCCGGGTGGGTGAACACGGCCGTGCCCGACTTCAGCTGCTTGACCAGCTCCCAGGTGCGCGGGGCGTACTGGGGAGCGTAGTTGCTGCTCACCCGGTCGTGGCCGACGGCCTCCGCGAGGCCGGGCACGCCGTCCCAGTCGAGCTGGAGGCCCGGGGCCACCACCAGGTACTCGTAGGTGAGCTGCTCGCCGCCGGACAGGGTGACCGTCCGGGCCTCGGGGTCGACGGACTCGGCGCGGCGCCGGACCCAGCGCACCCCGTCGGGGATGACGGAGCCCTCGGGACGGCGGGAGGCGCCGAGGGGGGCCTGGCCGCCGCCGACCAGCGTCCACAGGGGCTGGTACCAGTGGGTGTCGGACGGTTCGATCAGGGTGATGTCGGTGACGCCGGCGCGGCGCAGGCGGGCCGCGACGCTGATGCCGGCGCTGCCGCCGCCGATGACGACGACGCGGTGACGGCCGGTGAGCGGCTCGTTCGCGGGGGAGGGGGTGGCGGCCAAGGCGGAACTCCTTCTCGTCAGCAGGCCTGGGTGCGGGTGTCGGTGGGGTGGGTCAGGCCGCGTGCTCGGGGGCACCGGCCGCTGTCGGGCGGCCCGCTCGGGCCCAGCCACTGGTGCCGCCGGCCACCGAGAAGGCGTCGACACCACGGGAGTTCATCCAGTCGGCGGCGGTCTTGCTGCGGTTGCCGCTGGCGCAGATCACGTAGACCGGCCGGTCGCCGGGCAGTTCGCCGCACCGGTCGAGCACGCTGCGCAGCGGCATGAGCCGCGCGCCCGGCACGTGGCCGGCCACGTACTCGGCGGGTTCCCGGACGTCGACGGTGAGCGCGCCGTCCGCCCATGCGGCGGAGAACTCCTCCTGGGTGACTTCGCGAGCCATGTGGTTGCCTCCTCAAATACCCCCGGGGGTTTCTTGTAAGCGAGAGTACGACCCTCTCGGGGGAAGCGTCAAATACCCCTAGGGGTATTTGACCGTCAGGCAACGCCAGGTCTCTGACCAGGCACGTCGCGCCCGGGAGTGGCGACGCGGGTCGCGGCGGTCGGCAGGCGCAGCGTGATGGTGGTGCCGCCGTCCGGGCCGGACGCGGCGCCGACGGCGCCGCCGTGCGCGGTGACGAGTTCCCTGACCACGGCCAGGCCGATACCGCTGCCGCCGGTCGCACGGGCGTGCGTGCCCCGCCAGAGCCGGTCGAAGACGTGCGGGAGTTCCTCGGCGGGGATCCCCGGTCCCGTGTCGGCCACCTCGACGACCGCCTCCCCGGCGCGGCAGGAGGCGCCGACGGTGACGGTGTCGCCCGGACGGCAGTACCGGGCCGCGTTCGACAGGAGGTTGCCCAGGGCCTGGTGCAGCCGGTCGGCGTCGGCGTACACCATGAGCGGGGCGGACCCCGTGCGGGTGCGCACGGTCAGCCCCGCGGTGCGCAGCTCGGCCTCGCGGTCCGCCACGGCCGCACGGACCACCGCCACCAGATCCACCTCGGCGCGCCGCAGGGACAGCCGGGCCGACTCGGCGTCCGCCAGCTCGCCGAGGTCGCCGACGACCCGGCCCAGCCGCAGGGTCTGGTCGTGCAGGGCGGCCAGCCGGTCCGCGGACGGGTCGGCGTAGCCGTCGCGCAGCTCCTCCAGCCCCGCCTGCAGCGCCGCCAGCGGGGTGCGCAGTTCGTGCGCGATGTCGGCGGCGAGCCGGTGGCGGGCCTGCTCGGCGCGGGTGACCTCGTCGGCCATCGCGTCGAACGCGCGGGCCAGGTCGCCCAGTTCACCCGGAGCGTCGATCCGGGCGCGGGCCTCGCGGTCCCCGGCGGCCAGCGCTCGGGCGGTCGCCGCGACCCGCACGACGGGAGCGGTCAGGCGCCGGGTGACGAACCAGCTGACGGCCAGCGCGAGGACGAGGGCGCCGACAGCGGCGACGGTCACCCAGCCCCAGGCCACGGACAGCCCGCCGGACGCGGCGCCGGGCGGGAAGCGGAGCAGGACCGAGCCGACCGCGGCGGAGTCCACGAGGACGGACGCGGTCGCGGTCGGTCCGGACGAGCCGCCGTGCCCGTACGAGCCGTGCTCCTGCCCGGACACGCCGTGCCCGGCGCCCGCGCCGGGGCCGGATCCGCCGGGGACCGCACGGCCGTCCGCGTCCCGCGCGGTCAGCTCCGCCCCGGCCCCGGCGGCCAGGGACCGCGCGGCGGACAGGTCGGCCGCCGGCCAGCCGTCCGCGGCCCGGTAGGCGTCGGCGGCGGCCGCGGCCACCCGGGAGGCGGTTTCGAGGCGGTCGGCCTGCCGGGCACTGCTGAGCCCGCGGTCGGCGCCGACCAGCGCCGCGGCCGTCAGCAGGGCCACGGACGCCAGCGCGACCACGACGAACGCCGCGAACAGCCGCCGGCCCAGCGGGCCGAGCCCACCCGGCCGCCGCGGCGGCCCGGCCGGAGCGGTCGCCGGCCGCGTCGAGGAGCGGTCACGGATCACGGGGCCACCCCAGCCGGTAGCCGACCCCCAGCACCGTCTCCACGAGAGCGGGGCCGGCCGGTCCGAGCTTGCGCCGCAGGTTCTTCACATGCGAGTCCACGGTCCGCTCGTAGCCGGCGAACTCGTAGCCGCGCACCCGGTTGACCAGCTCGTAGCGGGAGTACACCCGTCCGGGCACCGACGCCAGCGTGGTCAGCAGACCCCACTCGGTGGGCGTCAGCTCGACGGCGACGCCGTCCAGCACCGCCTCGTGCCGGGCCTCGTCGATCCGCAGCCGGCCCCCGCCGTACGACGGGACCGGCGCGTCCGCCGTGCCCGCGCCCCGGGCCCGCTGCAGCACCGCACCGACCCTGAGCACCACCTCGGTGGGGCTGAAGGGCTTGGTCACGTAGTCGTCGGCGCCCAGCCGCAGCCCGTGGATGCGGTCCTCGACGGCGGTACGGGCGGTCAGCACCACCACCGGCACCCGCCCCTGCTCCCGGGCCTCGCGCAGCACCTCGTCACCGTCCACGTCCGGCAGCCCCAGGTCGAGCAGCGCCAGGTCGACCCGCCGCTCGCCGAGCAGCCGTACGGCCTCCGCGCCCGAGCCGGTCGTCAGCACCCCGTGACCGGCGCGCTCCAGGTAGCGGCGCAGCAGCTCCCGGATCTCCTTCTCGTCCTCGACGACGAGCACCGTGGTGGACATGCCCCACTCCTACGCGTCCCGGACACGTCCCGGCGAGGGCCGAACAGCCCAACCTTCCCCGCCGCCTCCATCCCGTCTCCACATCCCCGGCACGCCGACTGCAGGGCCCGGCGCGAGGGTGACCGTGCGGGGACCAAGCCACGTCCCCGCGGATCCGAGGAGGCCGGACATGACACGCAACCGCAGAATCGCGACGATCCTCACCGTGGGCGTCCTCGCCGTCGGCGGGGTCGCGACGGCAGGACCGGTGATCGCGGACTCCGGCGGCACCCCCGCGCCGGCGGCCGCCCAGGGCATGCACCGCACGTCGGAGCCCGCCCACCGGCACGGCGGCCACGGCGACGACGCGCCCTGCACGCGGACCGCCCCCGCCGGGCAGGGAACCCTCACGGCCGCCCGGAAGGACACCCTGGCCGGCATGGCCGAGGAGGAGATGCTGGCGCACGACCTCTACACGGCGTTCGCCGAGCGCTACGACGTACGGATCTTCGACCGGATCGCGGCGGCCGAGACACAGCACCTGACCGCCGTACGGACCCTGCTGGACCGCTACGACGTCGGCGACCCGACCACCGGACAGCCGGCCGGCGAGTTCGCCGACCCGGCCGTCCAGGCCACCTACGACCGGCTGCTGAAGCAGGGCGAGGGCGGCCTGGACGCGGCGCTGAAGGCCGGCCGCACCGTCGAGACCGACGACGTCGCCGCGCTGACGAAGGCGCTGTCCGGCCTCACCGCCCCGGACGCGCGCCAGGTGTACACCCACCTCCGCACCGCCTCGGAGCGGCACCTGTCGGCGTTCGAGCGCTCGATCGCCGACGAGTAGCCGACCGGGCAGCCGGCCGCCCTGTGGTCCGCGTCATTGCGGACGGAGGCGGACATGTGATGACAGTGGGTACTCCCGGCACACGCGAGAGAAGGCGCATCCCATGAGTCAGCACGTGCACGTCCGCCTCCGCGACGGTCTGGCCGTGTCCGAGGAAGGCGATCTGGTGGAGCTCTCCCGCTGCCGCTGCGGCGCCAGCTGGACGAGGACCTACCGCGTCGACGACGGCGAGCCCGAGTGACACCCCGGGCCGTCACCCCGGGCCGGCCGTGCGGGCACGTGCCCGACGCGCACCCGTCCGTCACACGTTCCCTGACCCGTCCGTCACACGTTCCCTGACCCGTCCATCACCCGATCGGCTCACATCCTCTGGCCGACCCCGCACTCCGGGCCGACTGTCGAAGCAGGCGGCCGGGCGACCGGTGCCCGCTGCCGCCGCCCCACGAGAAACGGAGTGCGACCATGACCGCACCGTCCCACTCGGGCGCCCCGTCCGGTGACTACCGATCCGCCCCCGCCGGCGGCAGCGCCTGGGCCAACGGCGGCGCCGTCTTCGGGGGCGTCCTGATGATCGTCAACGGCTTCCTGGCCGTCTTCCAGGGCGTCGCGGCGATCTCCAAGGATGACGTCTACGCCCGCATCGGCAACTACGTCTACAAGATCAACCTGACCGGCTGGGGATGGATCCTGCTCGTTCTCGGCGTCATAGCCGTCATCGCCGGCGCGGGCATCCTCTCCGGCGCCGGGTGGGCGCGTGGGGTCGGCATCGTGCTGGCGTCACTGAGCCTGATGGCCCAGTTCCTGTTCCTGCCCTACGCGCCGGTGTGGTCCGTCATCATGATGGCGATCGACGTGTTCGTGATCTGGGCGCTCGCCACCTACGAGCCGCAGACCACGGGCAGATGACGTCCCCGCCCCCGTCCCCGCCCCCGCCCGCACCCCGGACTCCCCTACGCTTGCAGCACCGCCGCCGAGACCGAGGGGGACAGCCGTGAACGAGGACCGCGAGGGCGTCGTCGTCCACTGGCGGCCCGGCTGCGTGTTCTGCATGAAGCTGCGCCTGCGCCTGCGGCTGACGCGACTGCGGTACACCGAGGTCGACATCCGGCGCGACCCCCGGGCGGCGGCGTTCGTCCGCTCGGTCGCGGACGGCAACGAGACCGTGCCGACGGTGACCGTGGCCGGGAGGGCGATGGTGAACCCGTCGAAGAGGCAGGTGCTGCGGGCCGTCGCAGCCCACGCGCCGCACCTCCTGCCGGACACGGCCTGACCCGCCGACACCGGTCTGCGCCGACACCGGTCTGACCGCCGACACCGGCCTGACCCCCCGGCATTGCGGTGGGGGTCGGGCGGGGGAGCCGGTGGTCGCGGACCGGAGGAGGCTGGGCCGTGTCAGGTGCCGGCCGGCCTGCCCGGTGCGGCGTCTGCCGGGTCCGCGAGGCCGTGTCCGCCGGGTCCGGGGCCGTCCCGATCGGGCCGGGTCCGGGAGGCCGCGTGGCTGTGTGGCGTGGCGGTGGCCGTCGGCGCCGGGGGCCCGATCCCGTAGCGGCTGTGTGACGCCCGGTTTGGCGGTGGACCTTCCTGGCTACTCCTGTGCCTGGAACAGGAGGAGACATGAAGCCAGCTGGTGCCCGCGGGGCCGGCCGGGGCGGGAGCGTGGCCGTCGTGCGGGACGGCCCGGGCCCGGGGAGCGGAGCGGGACCGCTGCGGGACATCCCGCGCACCGACGCGCTCCTGGCCGACCCCCGGCTCCAGGAGGCCGTCGCCCGGCTGGGCGCCCGGGTGGTGAAGTCCGCCGTCGTGGCCGCGCAGGACCGCGCCCGGACGGGCGGGATCCGGCCCGCGGACGTCCTGGACGAGGCCGTCGCCGGCCTGCCGGAGAGCGCGAGCGCGCTGCGCCGCGTCCTGAACGCCACCGGCGTCCTGCTGCACACCAACCTGGGCCGCGCCCCCCTCTCCGAGGCGGCGCGGGCGGCGGTGCTGGCCGCCGCCGGCACCACCGACGTGGAGTTCGACCTCACCGGCGGCGGCCGGGCCCGGCGCGGCGAGAGCGCGCGGGCAGCGCTGCTGGCCGCGGTGCCCGCCGCCGGGTCGGCGCTGATCGTCAACAACGGCGCCGCCGCCCTCGTCCTGGCCGCGAGCGCCCTCGCGGCGGAACGGGAGATCGTCATCAGCCGCGGCGAGATGGTCGAGATCGGGGACGGCTTCCGCATCCCCGACATCCTGGTCTCCACCGGCGCACGGCTGCGCGAGGTCGGCACCACCAACCGGACCACCCCCGACGACTACGCCCGCGCCCTCGGCCCCGACACCGGCTTCCTGCTGAAGGTCCACCCCTCCAACTTCCGCGTCACCGGCTTCACCCGCGCCGCGCCCGTGTCCGCCCTGGCGGGCCTCGGCGTGCCCGTCGTGGCCGACATCGGATCCGGCCTGCTCGTCCCCGACCGCCTGCTCCCCGACGAACCCGACGCCACGAGCATGCTGCGCTCCGGCGCCGCCCTCGTCACGGCCAGCGGCGACAAACTCCTCGGCGGACCCCAGTGCGGTCTCGTCCTCGGCCGCGCCGACCTCGTCGAACGGCTGCGCCGCCATCCCCTCGCCCGCGCCCTGCGCGTCGACAAACTCACCCTCGCCGCGCTGGAGGCCACCCTCGCCGGACCGCCCACCCCCACCCACCAGGCCCTGCACGCCGACCCGGACACGCTGCGCGAGCGGGCCGCGCGCCTCGCCGCCCGCCTGCGGGACGCCGGTGTCGACGCCCGCCCGGTGGACACCACCGCCACCGTCGGCGGTGGTGGGGCCCCCGGCGTCGGCCTGCCCAGCGCCGCGGTGTCCCTGCCGGAGGCGTTCGCGCCCCGCCTGCGCCGGGGCCGGCCCCCGGTCGTCGGCCGCGTGGACCACGGCCGCTGCCTGCTGGACCTGCGGACCGTGCCCGGCACCCTGGACCCCGTCCTGCTGGACGCCGTCACCGCCGCCGCCCCGATCGGGTGACCGCCGTGCACGTCGTCTCCACCGCCGGGCACGTCGACCACGGCAAGTCCGCCCTCGTCCGCGCCCTGACCGGGATGGAGCCCGACCGCTGGGAGGAGGAACGCCGCCGCGGCCTCACCCTCGACCTGGGATTCGTGTGGACCCGCATGCCCGGGGCGGGGGAGATGGCGTTCGTCGACGTCCCCGGCCACGAACGGCTGGTCGGCAACATGCTCGCCGGTGTCGGCCCGGCGCCCGCGGCCCTGTTCGTCGTCGCCGCCGACCAGGGCTGGCAGGCCCAGTCCGAGGAGCACCTGGCGATCCTCGACGCCCTGCGCGTACGGCACGCCGTCCTCGCGGTCACCCGCAGCGACCTCGCCGACCCCGAACCGGTGCGCCGCGCCGCGCTGGACCGCCTCGGCGCGACCACCCTGCGCGGCGCGCCGGCCGTGGCCGTCAGCGCCGTCGACGGCCGCGGCCTGGACGAGTTGCGGGCCGCCCTGGGCGGCCTCGCCCGGTCCCTGCCCCCGCCGGACACCGAGGCGCCGGTACGGCTGTGGGCGGACCGCGTCTTCACCGTCCGCGGGCGGGGCACGGTGGTCACCGGGACCCTGCGGGCGGGCACCCTCCGGGTCGGCGACCGGCTCGAACTGTCCGCCGGCGGCGCCCCGTTGCGGGTGCGCGGTCTGCAGACGCTGAAGCGGGACCGGGACGCGGTGTCCGCCGTGGCCCGCGTCGCCGTCAACGTCCACGGCGCCGGCGCGGACCGCGTCCGGCGCGGGGACGCACTGCTCACCCCCGCCCGCTGGAGCGCCGCCGACCGCGTCGACGTGCGCCTGCACGGCGCCGCCGCCGACCTGCCCCGCCACCTCGTCCTGCACGTCGGCACGGCCGCCCGCCCGGTCACCGTACGGCCCCTCGGCCACGACACCGCCCGGCTGACCGCGGACCGGCCGCTGCCGCTGCACGTCGGCGACACCGGGCTGCTGCGCGACCCGGGCCGGCACGCCGTGCCCGCGGGCGTGACCGTGCTCGACGTCCGGCCGCCCGCCCTGATCCGGCGCGGCGCGGCCAGGAACCGCGGGAAGATCCTCCAGGACCTCACCGGTGAGCCGGACGCCGCCTCGGAGCTGGCCCGCCGCGGCCTGGCCCGCGCCGCCGACCTGCGCGCCATGGGCGTCCCGCCCGCCGGGGAAGCGGTCGCCGGTGACTGGCTCGCCGACCCCGGCCACTGGGCGCGGCTGCGGCGGCGACTGGAGACCGCGGTCGAGGAACACGCCACCGCGCACCCCGCCGACCCCGGCCTGCCGCTGGAGGCGGCCCGCAGGCTCCTCGGCCTGCCCGACCGGGCCCTGGTCACCGCCCTGCTGACGGCCGCGCCCGGCCTCACCCACCGGGCGGGGCGCGTCTACGGCAGCAGGGCCCGCCCGGAGCTGCCCGCCCGGGCCCGCCACGCCGTCGACACCCTCCGGCGCGAGCTGGCCGAACGGCCCTTCCACGCCCCCGACGCGGGCCGGCTCGCCGCCCTCGGCCTGGACGCCCGGCTGCTGGCCGCCGCGCAGGGCGCCGGTGACCTGCTGCGCGTCGCGGACGGGGTGGTGCTGCTGCCCGGCGCCGACGACCGGGCCGCACACCTGCTGGCGGGGCTGGAGCAGCCGTTCACGGTCAGCGAGGCGCGCCGCGCCCTCGGCAGCAGCCGCCGGGTCGTCGTACCGCTCCTGGAACACCTCGACGCGACCGGCCGCACCGAACGTGTGGACGACGCCGGCCGGCGCCGGGTCAGGGCCGGGGGGCGGGGGAGCGGAGGCGGACGGGAATCGAACCCGCCTGCCCGAGATCCTCGGACACCTCGGTTTTGAAGACCGGGAGGGCCACCAGGCACCCACACGCCTCCACCGCATCCGTCAGGCTAGTGCCCCAGGAGACCGGTATGACACCGACCCGCCAAGCGACCGTCCGCCTCACGCAGTTCGCGCACGGCGGCGGCTGCGCCTGCAAGATCCCGCCCGGTGAGCTGGAGGAGGTCGTCGCCGGCCTGACCGCGCCGCCGCCGGCCGGGGGCGCCGCGCCGCTGCTGGTCGGCCTGGCAACCGGCGACGACGCCGCCGTCGTCGCCCTCCCCGGACGGCAGGACACGGCCGTGGTGTCCACCGCGGACTTCTTCACACCCGTCGTCGACGACCCCTACGACTGGGGGCGCGTCGCCGCCGCCAACGCCCTGTCCGACGTGTACGCGATGGGCGGCCGGCCCGTCCTCGCCGTCAACCTCCTCGCCTGGCCCCGCGACCGGCTGCCGTTCGACCTGGCCCGCGAGGTGCTGCGGGGCGGGCTGGACGTCGCGGCCGAGGCGGGCTGCCACGTCGGAGGCGGACACAGCGTCGACGACGTCGAGCCCAAGTACGGCATGGCCGTCACCGGACTCGCCGACCCCGGTCGGCTGCTGCGCAACGACACCGGCCGCGCCGGGCTGCCGCTGTCGCTGACCAAGCCGCTGGGCGTCGGGGTGCTCAACAACCGGCACAAGGCCACCGGCGAGGAGTTCCCGCAGGCGGTGGAGACGATGACCCGCCTCAACCGGGACGCGGCGGCCGCGGCGCTGGCGGCGGGCGCGGTCTGCGCGACCGACGTGACCGGGTTCGGGCTGCTCGGCCACCTCCACAAGCTCGCCAGGGCCTCCGGCGTCACCGCGGTGATCGACTCCGCCGCGGTGCCGTACCTGGACGGCGCCCGCGAGGCCGTACGGGACGGCTACGTCAGCGGCGGCACCCGGCGCAACCTCGCCTGGGTCGCCCCGCACACCGACTTCGGCACGGCCGACGAGGACACCCGGCTGCTGCTGGCCGACGCCCAGACCTCCGGCGGCCTGCTGGTGGCCGGCGAGGTCCCGGGCGCCCCCGTCATCGGCCGTCTGACGCCCCGCGGGGAGCACACGCTGGTCGTCCGCTGAAGCAGGTGTTCTCGATCCCCGGCCGTACGGGCGCCCGGGTTTCCCGGCGGCGTCGTCCCACCGCCGCGCCGGTCGCGCCGTGCGGCGGTCCGGCGGCTCGGGGCGCGGGTCAGCCCGCGCGCAGGGTGGGCGCCGTGTCGTCCGGCTCGGGGCGGGACGTGGCGCCGGCCGGGGAGCCGGCCGGGACGTCCTCCGACTGCTGGAGGGTGGTGCCGCCGGGCACCCCGCGGCCCTGGCGGGGACCGGTGGACAGATGGGACGCCGCGGACAGCAGCAGCACGACCGCCGCCACGGTTCCCAGCACCCGGCACACCCGGCGGCGCCGGCCGGGACCGTCCAGGTCGCGCCAGGCCGGGCCGGCCGACAGCTCCTGCGGCTGCCACAGTTCACCGACCGCGTCCGACGACGCGTGGCCGGCGCCGCGTTCCCGGTTCGCCCCGCCGGGCGCGAAGCGCACGGACGCCCCCGACAGTCGCTCGTGCGCCGAGGGTTCCCGGGGAGCGGAGCGGCGGATGGCCCGTTCGCTGTCGGCCGCGAACCGTCGCCAGACGTCCTCGGGCACGGGCTCCGCGTGGTGTCCGTCGCCCGCTGCCGTGCCGTCGTCCGGTTCTCTGGTGGCCATTTGCACCTGATCATGCCATGCGGGCGGCCTCCGCGCCGCAAGTACCGCGGCACACCGACCGTTTGGCACGGCACCCGCCCGTCAGCGCCCGTCAGCCCCCGTCGGCGCCCGCGCCGCTGATCCGCCGGGCGACGTCGCGCAGCTTGAGGTTGTGGTGCTGGGAGATGCGGCGCAGCACGTCGAACGCCTCCTCCTCGCTGAAGCGGTGACGCTCCATCAGCATGCCCATGGCCTCGCCGATGGCGTGCCGGCTGTCCATGGCGTGCTCGAGCTGGTCGATGGTGCGGGCGCTGGACAGGGCGACGGCGGCGTGCGAGGCCAGCAGCCAGACCGCCGTCTCGACGTCCTCGCCGAAGGCTCCGGGACGGCGCGCGTACAGGTCGAGCGCCCCGAAGTCCTCGTCCTCGGCGTAGAGCAGCACCCCGCTCATGCTGCCCACGCCCAGCTCGCGGGCTCCCGCGGCGAACCGCCGCCAGGACGCCTGGGGCCGGCTGAGGTCCTCGATGCGGTACGCACGCTCACCGGCGGCGCCGCGGGCGAGGTCGAAGCAGGGTCCCTCGCCCAGCTCCCCCTGCAGCCGGTCGCAGTCCCGGACCACGTCCCCGCACGCGGCCAGGGTGACCGCCCGGCCCTTGCGCACCGCGAGGATCCCGGCCGCGTCGCAGCCGTCGACCAGCCGCACCGCCGCCGCCGCGATGGCGTCCAGCGTTCCCTGGACCGAATCCTGCGCCAGCAGATCCCGTGCCAGCCGGGCCATCTGCTCCGCGTACTCCCGCCATTCCACCGGCACACCACCCGTCTCGCTCGCCGCTCCGGCCACCGGCGGCCGGACGTGCCGGCCGGCCGCCGCGGGGAGGAAGGAACCGCGACGTCGCGGCCCAGGCTCCGGCCTGCACCGGCCGGACTCCCACGGCCCCCGTGGCCATGCCGGCCCGCACCGGGAGGTGCGGGCCCCGTCGGGCGGGAAGCCGCCGCGCGGCCGCAGCCGGCCGGCCTCCCGCGCCGTGTGTCAGCCCGCGAGGCGGGCCGCGGCCCCGTCCCGGCCGTCGTCTCCGCCGGGCTCGTCGTCTCCGCCGGGCTCGTCGTGTCCGCCGGGCTCGCGGGCACGGGCGAGGAACTCGTCACGCCTCATCGTCACCTCCGCTGTCGTACGTGCCGTGCGGGGCACCGGCTGCGGTGCCCGCTCTCCCGGTACCCGGCCCGCCGGGCAATCCACCTCCGGCGAGTGCCGGGCGAACGGCTCCCGCCCGGCGGTCGCAGAAGGAACGGCCGGTGGGTGAACATGGGGTGAGACGCCCCGGTCGCCACCCGGAGCGGGTGATGTCCCCGGGCCGGGGCATACGAAAGCACCCAGAGACCGAAAACACCCGGAGCCGGACAGCACCCGGAGCCCGAACACCGAGAACCCGAAGACATCCGGAGCCGGAAAGCGCTCGGAGCCCGACAGCGCTCGGAGCCCGATCACCGAGGGAGGCGTGGAGATGGCGCGGCCCCAGCATGCGGAGACCGTCGAGGAGCCGTCCCGGCCGACCGGTCCCGACGCGCACGGCCGGGCGCTGGAAGCCATCGGGACCGGCGCCTACCTGGTGGACGACCAGGGCTGCATCCTGGCCGTCAACGCCCGCGCCGAACAGCTGCTGGGCCGGTCCGCCGAGGACCTCCTCGGCCAGGACGCGCACGACCTGCTGCACCGCGGGCCGCACGGCCGGTCGCTGCCCCGGACCCAGTGCGGCATGCGGCAGGCGTTCCACGCCGGACACACCGCCCAGTCCGACGTGGACTACTTCGCGCGGGGCGACGGCTCCGTGCTGCCCATCTCCTGGCTGCTCACCCCGTACGAGATCGGCGGCGGGCGGCGCGGCATGATCGTGATCTTCCACAGCTCCGATCCGCTGGGCAAGCCCGGTGAGCGGTTCGGGCAGGGCGTCCAGCCGATGACGGAACTGGCCAGGCTGGCCCTGCTGGCCGAGACCACCACACAGCTGTCGTCGACGCTCGACGTCGAGGAGGCGCTGCGCCGGCTGGTCGCGCTGGTCGTGCCGCGGCTGGCGGACTGGGCGGTCGTCGATCTGATCGCCGACAGCGACGAGGTGCAGCGCGCCGTCGTCGTGCACGCCGAAGGCGAGGCCCTGGTGCACCACGAGGAGTTGCAGGGTCCGATGCCGCCGGTGTCGGAGGAGTCTCCGCTGCCGCTGTCCAGAGCCCTGCGCGGGGTCGCCGCCGCCCTGGCCGGGCCGCAGACCTACCGGGGTGAACCGGACTCCGGCATCGCCGTCGAACAGCGCCGCCTGTTCGAGGCCACCGGCATGCACTCCGCGGCCATCGCGCCCATCCGGAGCAGCCGCGAGGTGGTGGGCGCCCTCACGCTGGGCCGCGCCGAGAACCCGGTGGCCTTCACCGCCGCCGACCTCCCGCTGATCGAGGACGTCGCGCGCCGCGCCGGCCTCTCCCTGGACAACGCCCGCCTCTACCAGCGCCAGCGCAGGGTCGCCGAGACCATGCAGAACCACCTGCTGCCGCAGATGCCGAGAGTGCCGCGGCTGCAGATGACCGTCCGCTACCTGCCCGCGCCGGACGCCTCGCAGGTCGGCGGCGACTGGTACGACGCCTTCCCCCTGTCCGACGGCGCCACCGCCCTGGCGATCGGGGACGTCGTCGGGCACGACCTGGAGGCCGCGGCGGGCATGGCGCAGGTGCGCAACATGCTGCGTGCCTACGCCTGGTCGCAGCAGGAACCGCCGAGCCGGATCGTCGGACGGCTCGACGAAGCGATCCAGCACATCACCGACGTCACCATGGCCACCATGATCTTCGGCCGGATCGAGGCGTCCGACGACGGACCGTGGCAGCTGTTCTGGACCAACGCCGGCCATCCGCCGCCCCTGTTGATCAGCCGCGACGGCCTGGCCCAGTACCTCGACGCCGGGCACGGCATCCTGCTGGGCACCGGAGTGCGCACCCCCCGCCCCGACGCCACGGCCCTCCTCCCGCCCGGCTCGACCCTGCTGCTCTACACCGACGGCCTCGTCGAGGCCCCCGGCCACACCCTGGACGAGGGCCTGAACCGGCTGCGCCGGCACGCCGCGGCCCTCGCCCACCGCCCCCTCGCGTCCTTCACCGACCTGCTGCTGCGCCGGGTCCGCCCGGCGAACAACGACGACGACGTCGCCCTGCTGGCCCTGCGCACCCCCACTCGCCCGGCCCCGGGACAGACGCCGCGCGCGCCGAGCCGGTGACCTGCCGTCGAGCCGGTGACCTGCCGTCGACCGGTGACCTCCGTCGACGGGTCACCTCCCGTCGGCCGGTCACCTCCCGTCGGCCGGTCATCTCCCGTCGGCCGGTCACCTCCCGTCGAGGTGGGGAGGCACCCGCCGGGTCATGACCTCGTGCGCGGACTGGTCTCGTACATGCGCACCGCCACGACGAGCCCGGACACCGCGGTGAGCACGGCGACGGCCCAGGTCGCCGCGGCCAGGCCGTAGGCGTCGGCGAGCACGCCGGCCAGCAGGGCGCCCACGGCGAAACCGCCGTCGCGCCACAGCCGGTAGACGCCCACGGAGCGGGCCCGCCAGGCGGGGTGGGCGACGTCGCCGATGGCGGCGAGCAGGGTCGGGTAGACCAGCGCGGTCCCGGCGCCCAGGAGCACCTGGGCCGCGGCCCAGACGGGGAACGTGGTGCCGGCCGCCACCAGGGCGAGGGCCGCGGCCTGGACCAGCATGCCCGCGGTGATGAGGTGCTTGCGGCCGATCCGGTCGGACCACCAGCCGGTGAGCAGTTGCCCGAATCCCCACACCGCGGGATACAGCGCGGCGAGGACGCCGATCCGGGCGACGGACAGTCCGTGGGCCGCGAACAGCAGCGGGAAGAGGCCCCAGGCGAGGGCGTCGTTGAGGTTGTTGACCAGGCCGGCCTGGCTGGCGGCGGACAGTGCCTTGTCGCCGAAGCTGGTGATGCGGGCGACCTGGCCGGTGGTCAGCTCGCCGTGGTGGTCCGGGTTGACCCGGGCGGGAGGCCGGGGGAGGGCGGCCTCGGCGCGGGCGTGGTCCCGGGTCTCGCGGACGGCGAGGGTGGACAGGCCGAGGGCGAGCGCGGCGTAGGCGGCGCCGAGCAGGAACGGGGCGGGGCGCAGCCCCCAGTGGGCGGCGAGCGAGCCCGTGGCCATGGCGGTGGCGGCGAGGGCGACGTAGCCGGAGGCCTCGTTGAAGCCCATGGCCAGGCCCCGGCGTTCGGGACCGACCAGGTCGATCTTCATGATGACCGTGGTGGACCAGGTCAGGCCCTGGTTGACGCCGAGCAGGACGTTGGCGAGGACGATCCAGCCCCAGCTCGGCCCCCAGATCAGCAGCGCGGGCACCGGCAGCGCCACGAGCCAGCCGGCGACCAGTACGGGCTTGCGGCCGTACCGGTCGGAGAGGGTGCCGGCGAAGAAGTTCGTGACCGCCTTGGTGGCGCCGAACGCCACGATGTAGGTCAGCGCGGCGGTGTAGGCGGACAGGTGGAAGACCTCGCGGGCGAGCAGCGGCAGCACGGTGCGCTCCTGGCCGAGCATGCCGCCGACCAGCGCGTTGACCGCGACCAGCAGCGAGAACTGGGCCATATTGGCGCGCAGCCCGAGGCGCACGCCCTCGCCGCGGGCGGCCGTCGTGGCGCTCACGCCTCCTCCTGCGGACGGCGGTGTACGGCCGCGCGGGCCGGGGCGGTGAAGCGCATCGGGTTCCTCCAGGTGCCGGGACGACGGGCGGGACGCCGGGGCCGCCGCGTGCGCACACGGCCGCCCCTACTCGTCTACACTATTCCATGGATTATTGGAGAAAGGGGAGTCGACGCTATGGGAGACCTCACTCGCAAGGCCGCGCTCTACGACGCCTTCGCCCGCACCGGTAAGGCGTTGAGCAGCGGAAAGCGCCTGGAACTGCTCGATCTGCTGGCCCAGGGCGAGCGCACCGTCGACGCCCTGGCCCGAGCCGCCGACCTGAACCTGACCACCGCCTCCGCCCACCTGCAGACCCTCAAGCAGGCCGGACTCGTCGCCACCCGGCGGGAAGGCGTGCGCATCCACTACCGGCTCGCCGGGGACGACGTCGCCGCCCTGTACGCGCTGCTGCGCCAGGTCGCGCAGGCCCACCAGGACGCGGTCGAGCCCGCCCGGACCGCCTACCTCGGTCCCGCCGACGGCGAGGAGGTCGGCCGTGCGGAACTGCTCGCCCGCGCGGCGGCCGGCGACGTGGTCGTGCTGGACGTGCGGCCCGCCGAGGAGTACGCGGCGGGCCACATCCCCGGCGCCCTCTCCATCCCGGTCGACGAACTCGCCGCCCGCGTCGCCGAGTTGCCCGAGGAGACAGAGGTGGTGGCCTACTGCCGGGGCGCCTACTGCGTGCTCGCCCACGACGCCGTACGCCTGTTGACCGCACGAGGCCGCCGAGCGGTCCGTCTGGTGGACGGGATGCTGGAGTGGCGGCTGGCCGACCTGCCGGTGGAGACGGGGAACGCCGCGTGACCCGCGGACGGCGCATCGCGCCCCGCCCGCGCACCGTCCGGCCGTTTCCGGCCGGGCCGCGACCGCCGCCGTGCTTTCGGCCGGAAACGGAGGAGTACGGCTCCTTCCGCCTGGGTACCCGCCTGACAACACGGCGGCGCGCGCGGCACGACCGCCGCCGGCGGCGGGCCGCTGCATGCGGCGCCCGCCCCAGGACCAAGGCGGCATGGGAGCCATACATGTTGACGACGCGGCGCGCGTCCGGCCGGCAGGTGATCACGCTCGACGTGGTCGTCGACATAGCCAACGCTGCCGAGGTGGGCCGTGAGCTGACGGAGCTGGTCCGTGGGTGCCCCGAACCGTGTGTCGTCGTCGACGTGCGGACGCCCATCGTCACCGCCGCCGGCGTGAGCATGCTGGAACTGGTCCGAGCCGAGGCGGTCTTCCGCGGCAAGGCCCTGCGGGTCGTGGTGCGTCACCGGCTGGCCCACCAGGTGATGCGGATCGCGGGTGTGGAGCGGCTGCTGGACGTCCGCCCGAGTCTGCGCGAGGCGCCGCGGGGCAGCGGCTGACGCCGCCCGCCGCGGCCGGACTGCCACGGCCGCGTGACCGCCGTCCCGCGCGCCGTCCGCCGAACCCCACCGTGTGACCAGTACGAACGCCGGATGCCTCCGCGTGAACAGTGGGCGAAGCCCTGTCGCGGAGGCTTCTTGGGCCCCGTTCCGGAGCCATAGTCTCCGCACCATGTCCGACACCTCCCGCCGCAGGATCCTCGGTGCTCTCGCCGGTGGAACCGCGCTGTCCCTCCTGCCCCCGTCGCTCCTCAAGGCCATGGCCGCGCCGATGCCGCGCGGCGGCATGGACGCGATCGAGCACGTCATCGTGCTGATGCAAGAGAACCGCTCCTTCGACAACTACTTCGGCACCCTCAAGGGCGTGCGCGGCTTCGGCGACCGCACCCCCCTGCGCCTGCCCGGCGGCGCCGACGTCTTCAGGCAGCCCCGGTCCGGCGGCGACGTCCTTCCCTTCTCGGCGCGCCAGGCGGCGGTCGAGGCCGGCCGCCCGGAGAGCGACATCCAGTACCTGGGCTCGCTCCCGCACGGCTTCCCGGACGGCATCCAGGCACGCTCGAACGGCTGGTGGGACGACTGGATCGCCGCCAAGGGCCAGAGCACCATGGCCTTCTACGACCGGCGGGACATACCCCTGCAGTACGAACTGGCCGACCGGTTCACCATCTGCGACTCCTACTTCTGCTCCGTGTACGGCTCGACCAACCCCAACCGCAACTACCTGTGGACCGGCACCACGGGCTTCGAGCCGGACGGCGTGAACCGAGCCGTCACCAACGCCGCCTACTCCTACACGCACGCCGGATACGACTGGACCACCTACCCCGAGCGCCTGGAGGCGGCCGGGGTCTCGTGGCAGATCTACCAGGAGTGGGACAACTTCACCGACAACGCGGTCGAATACTTCCGGCCGTGGAAGCGGATCGGCCGGAAGATCCTCGCCAAGGTCAGCGGGCAGTACTCCACCACCGAGCAGTTCTACGACAGCCTCTGGGGCAAGACCTCCGCGCAGCGCAAGGAGGCCCTCGCCCAGTTCCAGCAGGGCGTCGACTCCCTGACCGAGGCCGAGCGCCGGCTCTTCCTGCGCGGCGCCTACCGCTCCGAGCCGGACACCCTGATCCCCCGGCTGACGGCGGACATCAAGAACGGCACGCTCCCCAGGGTGAGTTGGGTGGTACCCACGGCGGCGCTCTCCGAACACCCCGGCTCCTCCACCCCGGTCGGCAGCGCCAACCTGGTCTACGACCTGCTCGACGCCCTCGCGAGCGACCCCGAGACCTGGTCGAAGACGGTGCTGTTCATCAACTTCGACGAGAACGACGGCTACTTCGACCACGTGCCCGCCCCGGTCGCGCCGAAGCCCGACTCCGGCAACGACGACGACTGGTTCAACGGCCGCCCGGTCGGCCCCGGTCCGCGGGTGCCGATGACGGTCGTCTCGCCGTGGACGGTGGGCGGCTTCGTCTCCTCCGAGGCGTTCGACCACACCTCCGTCATCCGTTTCATGGAGCGGTGGACCGGGGTCCGGGAGCCCAACATCAGCGCCTGGCGCCGCAGCGTCTTCGGCGACCTCACCTCCGTCTTCGACTTCCACCGCACCCACCCGCAGCCCGACGTGGAGCAGCCCGGCCCGGTACCGGCGCCGGTCGGCCGGTGGAACCCCGTTCCGCCGAAGGAGCAGGCGCTCCCGGAACAGGAGGCGGGCACCCGCCCCACCCGTCCCCTGCCGTACCGCCTGTCGTTGCGCGCGGAGGTCACCGACGGCCGGGTCCGGCTGCGGCTCGGCAACACCGGCACCGCGGCCGCCACCGTCACCGCGTACCCCGGCGACGCCGGCGAGCCGCGGACCTGGACGGTCGCCGCGGGCGGATCCACCGTGGGCACGCTCGCCCACGGGCCCGACGGTTACGACCTCCAGGTGCGCGGCCCCGGCTGGTCGACGTGGGAACTGCGCGGCACCGGCGCCGGAGCCGAGGCGTACCTGGCCGAGCAGGCCGGAGCGGGCCAGGTCATGGTCCACTGCGCCAATCCCTCCTCGACGACCCGGACGCTCCTGGTCGGCGAGTCGGTCTACCCGCGCGACGCCGGCGACCACGTACGCACCGTCACCCTCGCGCCCGGACAGAAGCAGATCGTGCCGGTCCGCCTCGCCCGCCACGGCTGGTACGACATCGTCGTGGTCGACAAAGGCGACCCGGGCTTCCTGCGCCGTATGACCGGCCGCCCGGCCGACGGCAAGCGGGGGGTCACCGACCCGGCCACCGGCACGCTCCCGGCGCTGGCCGCTTCGATCGCCCTCCCCGAGCCGCTGCCGTCCCTGGACACCCCGCTCGCCCAGGGCAGCCCGGCCGAGGTCGTCGTCACCCTGACGAACCGGAGCGCGGCCGGGCTGGCCCGCCTCACGGCCACCCTGCTCGCCCCCGCCGGCTGGACGGTCGAACGGTCCGGGTCCGCGCCGCGGTCACTGGCCGCCGGGAAGTCCGCCGACGTCCGCTTCACCGTCACACCGGCCGCCGACGCCACCGTCGGGAGCCTGATCGTGGCCGCGTACGCCGACGGCGACGGTCTGCTGAAGATCGCCGACGCGCGCGTGCGCACCGCGGTCGCCGAAGCGATGACCGTGGCCCTGACCGGTCCGTCGGCCTCGCCGAAGACCGACGGCACCGTCCTCTCCCCGGGTGCACCGCGCACCGTGACCGCGACCGTCACCAACGCCGGCGGCGCCCCGCTCACCGGCCTGGCGGGCACGCTCACCCTGCCGGACGGCTGGACCGCCACCCCGTCGGCCCCCGTGCCGGCCACGGTGCCGGCCCGCTCGTCCGTCGCGCTGAGGTGGAACGTCGTCGCGCCGGTCTCGGCCGCCCGTACGTCCGCCACGGTCAAGGCCACCGTCACCGCGAGCCTGGGCGGGCGGACCAAGGAGCGCACGGCGTCCCTGACCGCCGGGGTGGGCCCGGTCATGACCGGTTACCTGCTCGCCGAGGACTTCGAGTCCGTCGCCCCGTCCCTGGCACCGGCCGTCGACCTCAGCCGCCCCGGTCTCACCGGCTGGACGAGGACCGCGCCCGAGGGCTGGACGGTCACCGACGCGCCGACGATGCCGCAGGGCACCAGGGAACTGCAGGGCTGGTCCTTCCTCTCCAAGCAGTTCTGGTTCCCGGCGGGGCAGGACCGGCCGGGCTTCAGCCGGAGCCTCGGGATCGTCGCGGTCGCCGACGCCGACGACTGGGACGACACCGGCAGCCCGGCGAGCCGCGGGCGGTTCGACTCGACGCTGACCACTCCCGCGGTCGCCGTCCCGCCGGGCACCTCGACGCTCCACCTGGGCTTCGACTCCCACTACCGTCAGGAGAGCCCGCAGGAGGCCGAGGTCACGGTCGAGTTCGACTCCGGCCAGGCGATCCGCGTGCTGCACTACTCCAGCGCGGCCTCGGGGAACACCAACAACGGCCAGGACCAGCAGAACCGGCTGGTCGACCTCTCCTTCGCGGTCCCGTCCGGAGCCACCTCGGTCAAGGTGAACTTCCGGTTGTACAACGCGGGGAACAACTGGTTCTGGGCGATCGACAACGTCCGCCTCGGCACCGGCCCGGTCGACGACGCCTGAGCCACGCGCCCGCGCGGGGAGCCGGCCGGCCCCCGCGCGGGCCCTGCACGACGCCCAGGACGGCGGTGCCGATGTGGCCGCCGCGGATCACGGCGAAGGAGAGGGCGGAGCCGAAGAAGGACGCGCCGGAGCACGGTGACGGCGCCTTCCCCGCGGTGACCAGGCCGCCCGCTCACGGCCGCTCCCGCGAGCGGCGCCGGCCGGCGGGCAGCGGTACCGGCTCGACGCCGGGGACACGGGTGTCGCTGACCGCGCCGATGCCCTCCACCGTCAGGGTGACGGCCGGCGCCGTCTCCCGGCGACCGGCGGCGCCGCCCGCCGTCCTCCGCGCGATCCGAAGCCCGTATCCGCCGCATCCCTGCCGTGGATGCGTACCGCCAGGTCAGCGGGCCGGTCCGGCCGTCTCCGCACGGTGCGCCCGCCAGGCGGCGGCGCGCAGCGCCTCGTCGCGCAGCACGTCGACCGCCGTGCACGCCAGTGCCTCCGTGGCCGCGGCGAGCACCCTGCGGGCCCGGTCCGACGCCGCCGCCGCGGCGAACTCGGGGGTGTGGTCGGAGCCGTCCTCACCCGTGATCGCGACGAAGGGATGGATGGCCGGGAGCAGCCCGCTGACGTTGCCGATGTCGGAGGAGCCCAGGTACACGCCGGGCCGGGGCGGCGTGAGGTCGACACCGGCGCGGGAGAGATGCGCCGCGAAGCGCTCGGACAGCGCCTCGCTGTCGCGGAAGTGCTCGTAGCGGACGGTGGCGCGCTCGACGGCGACGGTGGTGCCGGTGGCCTGCGCGACGCCCGCGGCGCACGTGCGCAACTGCCCGGCGAGGTCGTCCAGCGCCCCGGTGGTGGCCGCCCGCAGGCCGAAACGCCCCTCGGCGTACTCGGGGACGATGTTCGTGGCCGTGCCGCCGTGCGTGACGATGCCCTGCACGTGCGACGCCTCGGGCAGCCGCCGCCCGAGCGCGGCCAGCACGTTGAACATCTCGATCAGGGCCGCCAGCGCGTCGATGCCCTCGGCCGGGTTGCCCGTGGGGTGCGCGGCCCGGCCGTGGAAGCCGACCACGTACTGTTCCTGGGCGGTGAGCGGCGCCCGGACCCAGTCGTGCACGCCCGGGTGGAACATGAGCGCCGCGTCGACGCCGTCGAACACCCCCGCCTCCGCCTCGAGCGCCTTTCCGCCGCCGCCCTCCTCCGCCGGGCTGCCCACCGCGAGCACCGTGCCGGGCCCGCCGTCCCACGCCGCGCGGACCGCCAGCGCCGCGCCCAGACCGGCGGCGGCGATGAGGTTGTGCCCGCAGGCGTGCCCCAGCCCGGGCAGCGCGTCGTACTCCAGCAGCAGCGCCACCGTCGGGCCGCCCTCGCCCCGGCGTGCCGTGAACGCCGTGGGCAGCCCGGCCACGTCCTGCCGCACGTCGAACCCGGCCCGGCGCAGCTCGCCGGTCAGCAGAGCCGCCGCGCGCCGCTCGGCGAAGGCGTACTCGGGGTCGGCGTGCAGCGTCGACGCGACCTGCCACACCAGGTCGAGCCGGTCCGCGACCTCCTTGCGGACCCGGCGGTGCAGGGCGTCGGGCGTGACGGACACACGGCCTCCTCAAGGACGGGGAAGGGTTCCGCCGACCGGGTTCCACCGAACCGGCCACCGACACCGGGGGTTTGGAGCGGGCGACCGGTGCAACACGGTGGCTGTGCGGAGAACCGGGTCCGCACGGCAGCGCGGCCCGCACCCGGCGGACCGCGGGCGGGAGGCACGATGGACCACTCACGGGTACCGGTGCTGGAGGCACTGGAGGAGTTCAGGCGCCGCGGAGACGTCGCCTACGGACCGCCCGGACACAAGCAGGGCCGCGGCACCGACCCCCGCGTGGCGGAGGTCCTGGGCATCGACGTCTTCCGCTCCGACGTGCTCACCCTGAACGGCCTGGACGACCGGCGGCAGTCCCAGGGCGTGCTGTCGAAGGCACAGGAGCTGATGGCCGACGCCGTCGGCGCCGAGCGGGCCTTCTTCTCCACCTGCGGCAGCTCCCTGTCGGTCAGGACGGCGATGTGCTCGGTGGCGGGACCGGGGGAGAAGCTGCTGCTGTCGCGCAACGCCCACAAGTCCGTGATCGCGGCGGTGATCATCAACGGAGTGCGGCCGATCTGGGTCCACCCGAAGTTCGACGGCGAACGGCACCTCGCCCACCCGCCCGAGCCCGACGACGTGCGCCGCCGGCTGCGGGAGCACCCCGACGCCAAGGGCATGCTCCTGATCACCCCCACCGACTGGGGCACCTGCGCGGACATCGCCGGGGTCGCCGGGGCGTGCCACGAGGCCGACGTCCCCCTCATCGTCGACGAGGCGTGGGGCGCCCACCTGCCGTTCCACCCCGACCTGCCGGTCTGGGGCATGGACGCCGACGCGGACCTCGTGGTCACCAGCGTCCACAAGATGGGCGGCGCCATCGAGCAGAGCTCCGTCTTCCACCTCCAGCACGACCGGGTGGCGCCCGAGGTGCTCAAGCAGCGGGAGGACCTGCTCGGCACCACCAGCGCCTCCTCCCTCGTCTACGCGGCGCTCGACGGCTGGCGGCGCCAGATGGTCGAGCAGGGGCACGCGCTGCTGGACGCGGCGCTGCAGCGCGCGAAGCGGATCCGGGCCGCGGTCGAGGAGATGCCGGGGCTCGAGGTGATGGGCCAGGACGTCCTCGACGAGGGACTCGCCGCCGACTACGACCCGCTGAAGATCGTGGTCGACGTGCGGGGGCTGGGCGTGAGCGGGATGCAGGCCGCCGAGTGGCTGCGTGCCGCCTGCCACATCGACGTCGGGGGATCGGACACCTGCCGGCTCAGCGCCTCGATCACCCACGCGGACGACGACGCCACGGAGAAGCTGCTGATCGACTCGCTGCACGCGCTGACCGAGGGCGCCCCCGGGATCGAACGCCTGCCGGAGGTCCGCCTGCCCGAGCCGGCCGCGCTGGAGCTGGAACAGGCACTCCTGCCCCGCGACGCGTTCTTCGGGACCGCCGAGCAGGTGCCCGCCGAACGCGCCGTGGGCCGGATCGCGGCCGAGATGATCAGCCCGTACCCGCCCGGCGTCCCGGTCGTGGCCCCGGGCGAGGTGATCACCGCGGAGGTCCTGGACTACCTGCGCAGCGGCGTCGAGCACGGCTTCCTGATCGCGGACGCCGCCGACCCGACGGTGCGCATCGTGCGGGTGGTGGTGCGGGACTGACCGGGCAGCGGCGCGGAACCGACCCGGGGCGCGGAACCGACCCGGCGGTGGCGCGCCCGACCGGGTGAGCCGCGCGGGCCGACCGGGTGAGCGGCGCGGGCCGACGGGGTGGGCCGGGCGGGACCGACCGGTGGCGGCCTCATGACAGCCGGGCCATCGTGGGCGATATGACCGAAACGCCCCGGCGTGAGCCGCCCGGAGTCGCGGGTACCCGGGGCCATCCGCGGCCCGGCGGAGGCTGCCCGTCAGCCGTGCCTCCCGCCGGCGCGACAGACGAGCCCAAGGAGCCACGGCCATGACGGACGTATCCAGCAGGGGACCCGCACCCGGCGACGGCCGGAAGGTGCTCACCAACCGGCAGGGCCACCCCGTCCACGACAACCAGAACCAGCGGACCGTCGGCGCCCGTGGCCCGGCGACCCTGGAGAACTACCAGTTCCTGGAGAAGATCAGCCACTTCGACCGGGAACGCGTCCCCGAGCGCGTGGTGCACGCCCGGGGCGTCACCGCGTACGGCTACTTCGAGGCGTACGGCGCCTGGGGCGACGAACCCATCGGCCGTTTCACACGGGCCAAGCTGTTCCAGGAGCGGGGCAAGCGCACGGACGTGGCCGTCCGCTTCTCCACCGTCATCGGCGGCCGGGACTCCTCCGAGGCCGCCCGCGACCCGCGCGGCTTCGCGGTGAAGTTCTACACCGAGGACGGCAACTGGGACCTGGTCGGCAACAACCTGGCCGTCTTCTTCATCCGGGACGCGATCAAGTTCCCGGACGTCATCCACGCCCTGAAGCCGGACCCGGTCACCTTCGAGCAGCAGCCGCGCCGGATCTTCGACTTCATGTCGCAGACGCCGGAGTCGATGCACATGCTGGTCAACCTCTTCAGCCCGCGCGGCATCCCCTCCGACTACCGCCACATGCAGGGGTTCGGCGTCAACACCTACAAATGGGTCAACGGCGAGGGCCGCACCGTCCTCGTCAAGTACCACTGGATGCCCAGGCAGGGCGTGCGCAGCATGACCGAGGAGGACGCCGCCAACGTCCAGGCGGACTCGCTCGGCCACGCCACCAAGGACCTCTACGAGGCCGTCGCCCGCGGCGAGCACCCGGAGTGGGAGCTCCTGGTGCAGATGATGGACGACGACGAGCACCCCGAACTGGACTTCGACCCGCTGGACGACACCAAGACCTGGCCGGAGCAGGACTTCCCGCCCAGGCCGGTCGGCCGCATGGTGCTCGACCGGATGCCGCGGAACTACTTCGCCGAGAACGAGCAGATCTCCTTCGGCACCGGCGTGCTCGTCGACGGCCTGGACTTCTCCGACGACAAGATGCTCGTCGGCCGCACCTTCTCCTACAGCGACACCCAGCGTCACCGGGTCGGCCCGAACTACCTGCAACTGCCCGTCAACCAGGCCAAGAACGCCCAGGTGCGCACCAACCAGCGGGACGGCGCGATGACGTACCAGGTGGACGGCGGCGGCGAGAACCCGGCCGTCAACTACGAGCCGTCCATCACCGGCGGGCTGCGCGAGGCCGAGCATCCCGGGCACGACGAGCAGGGCCCCGAGATCCGCGGCCGGCTCACCCGCAGGCGCATCCCGCGCACCGACGACTACCGGCAGGCCGGGCAGCGCTACCTGCTGATGCAGGACTGGGAACGCGACGACCTGGTGAAGAACCTCGTCACGCTGCTGTCCCAGTGCGACCGCGAGGTGCGGGAGCGCATGGTGTGGCACTTCCTGCTGGTCGAGAACGACCTCGGCCTCCGGGTCGGCGAGGGCCTCGGCATCACCCCCGAGGACGTCGCCGACCTCGAACCCCTGGCGAGCCAGAACCTCACCGCCGAGGACCGCGAACGCCTCGCCCACCTGGGCAAGAACCCGCCCCGCGACATCGAGGGCCTGACCATGACCCACTGCGTGCCGAACGAGCGCCACGTCGTGACGCGCTGACCCCGGCAAGGACCGGACCGGGCGCACCGGGGCGCTCCGGGCGCTTCGGGGCATTTCGGGCCGGACCGGGGTGCCGTCGGGTTGGACCGGGGTGCCGGTCGGACCGGGGCGCTCCGGGCGGCGGCCGGGCGCGGAGCAGCCGCGCCCGGCCCTCGGCTCACGCGCTCTTCGGCCCGGCCTGCTGCACCACCTCGAAGGACCACACCGTGGAGTCGGTGGCGGCCGGCCTGGGCCGCTCCCCGCCCTCGCCGCCACCCTGGTGCGCGGCCTTCATCGGCCCTTCCATCCAGGCCTGGAACGACTCCTCGTCCCGCCACCGGGTGTAGACCAGGTACCGGTCGGTGCCCTCCATCGGGCGGAGGAGCTCGAACCACTCGAAGCCGTCGGAGCCCTCCACGGCGTGGGCGCGGGAGGCGAACCGCTTCTCCAGCGTCTCCCGCTGCTCGGCCGGCACGGTCAGGACGTTGATCTTCACTACGCTCATGTGCCCATCCTGCCCGACGCCCCGTCACCGTCCGCGGCAGGGCCGACCCGTGCCGCCGCGCGCCGTGTCGCCGGGGGCCTGCCGGGTACCCGTCCGGCGGATCGCGGCCGATCGGCCCGGGGAGGGGCCGCGCCGGGCCGCGCCGCCGGGGAAGGGAGCGGGCATTGGGCATGAGGCAGAACGGCGACGACCCGGCACTCGCGCGGCGGGCGGAGATCTCCGGACACCGGCCGGAGGCGGCCGGGCCGGCGGACCACGCACCGCGCGCGCAGGAACTGCCCCGCGACCGCAGCCAGGCGATCCTGGAGGCGGCCAAGCAGGTGGGCGCCGCCCTCAAACGCGCCGGGCACACCTTCGCGCTCGCCGGGAGCGTGGCGTTCTACGCCCACGGCGGCAGTGGCAACCTCCAGCACGACGTCGACTTCTGCGTACGGCGCGAGGATGCCGAGGCGGTCGCCGACACGCTGCGCGAAGCCGGTCTCACCGTCTACGCGCCCCCCGAGGACTGGCTGCTGAAGGCCACCTGTTTCGGCCAGCACGTCGACCTCCTCTTCGAACTGGCGCACCGGCCGGTCACCACCCAGCTGCTGGCGAGGGCGCAGGACCTGCCCGTCGACTCGGTGACCATGCCCGTGCTGGCGCCCACCGACCTGGGTGTGGAGCCTGATCGCCGCGTTCTCCGAACACCACTGCGACTTCGGGGCGGTGCTGCCGGTCGCCCGCACCCTGCGCGAGAAGGTCGACTGGGAGGCCATCCGCGGCGACTGCGGGGAACGGCCCATGCCCGCCGCCTTCCTGTTCCTGCTCGAACGCCTCGGCGTCATCACCCCCGGCAAGGAGACCCCATGACCCACCACGGCGCCCGCCCCGCCGCAGACAACGGGGCGGCGCGGCATCCGGAGAACCTGGACTACCGGGTGGCCCACCTCGCCGACCGCCTGGCCGCCGGGGACCTCGGCGAACTCGGCGTGCGGGTCGAGACCCACGGGCAGGCCGTCCTGCTCGGCGGCACGGTGCCGTCCGCGCGGTGCCGCGACGAGATCCTGCGCATCGCCCGCGAGGAGCTGTCCGGCCTCCCGGTCCACTGCGACCTCGTGGTCGCGGAGACGTCCGCACCCGACCGGGCGGAGGAACTCGCATGATCCGTGTCGCGGCCGTCGGAGACATCCACATGGGGCCCGAGAGCCAGGGCACGCTCCGCCCCGCGTTCGAGACGCTGCCCGAGTGCGCCGACATCCTGCTGCTGGCAGGCGACCTCACCCGCCACGGAACCCGGGAGGAGGCGGAGGTGGTCGCCCGGGAGATCAAGGACCTGGCGGTCCCCGTCGTCGCCGTCCTCGGCAACCACGACCACCACGCGGACCGGCCCGCGGAGGTCACCGCAGTCCTGGAGGAGGCGGGCGCCCAGGTCCTGGAGGGGCGGGGAACCGTCGTGTCCACCCCCGGCGCGCGCATCGGCGTGGCCGGCGCCAAGGGGTTCGGGGGCGGCTTCGTGGGCCGCTGCGCCGGCGAGTTCGGCGAGCCGGTCATGAAGGAGTTCGTCCGGTACTCGCGCCGCTGTGCCGACGGGCTGCGCAGGGGCCTGGAGGAACTGCGGCGGCAGGACTGCGACGTACGGATCGCGCTGACCCACTACTCCCCGGTGCCGGACACCCTCGCCGGGGAGCCCCTGGAGATCCACCCGTTCCTGGGCAGCTACCTGCTGGCCGAGGCGATCGACACCGCCGGCGCCGACCTCGCCGTGCACGGCCACGCGCACGCGGGCACCGAACACGGCATGACCAGCGCCGGGGTGAGGGTGCGCAACGTCGCGCAGCCCGTCATCGGGCGCGCCTTCCACGTCTACCACCTGCCCGCCGCCGAGCGGTCCCCGACAGGGTTCACGGGATGAAGCCGACCGTGGCCCGACGGCGGCCGAAGTGCGAGCCGCCCGCGGCCGGGCGGTCGAGGTGTGAAGCCTGCCGCTCGGGGAACCCCGTGTCGCACCGGCCGGGCAACCGGCGGCCGTTACCGCGCCGGACGTGGGCAAAGGACGTGCCATGACTGCTGCGACGACGTGTTTTCCCTGGCGACGGGCCCTGGTGACCGGAGGCGCCGGCTTCCTCGGCAGCCATCTGTGCGAGCGCCTGCTGAGTGCGGGCACCGAAGTCGACTGCGCCGACAACCTGCTGTCGGGTTCACGCGGGAACGTCGCCCACCTCGACGGCGCACCCGGGTTCCGGTACGTCGACTGCGACGTGTGCGACCCCCGGGCGCCGGCCCTGCTGCCCGGCCCGTACGACCTGGTGCTGCACTTCGCCTGCCCCGCCTCCCCCGTCGACTACCTCCGGCTGCCGCTGGAGACGCTGGACGCCGGGAGCCTGGGCACCCGCGCCATGCTGGCCCTGGCGGAACGCGACAGGGCGCGCTTCCTGCTCGCCTCGACGTCCGAGGTGTACGGCGACCCCCTCGAACACCCGCAACGCGAGGACTACTGGGGCAACGTCAACCCGATCGGGCCGCGCAGCGTGTACGACGAGTCGAAGCGGTTCGCCGAGGCCCTGGTCACCGCCCACGCCGGCGCCCGCGGGACGGACGCCGGGATCGTGCGGCTGTTCAACACCTACGGGCCGCGGATGCGCGCCCACGACGGCCGCGCCGTGCCGACGTTCGTCTGCCAGGCCCTGGCCGGCGAACCGCTGACGGTGGCCGGCGACGGGCGGCAGACCCGTTCGCTGTGCTACGTGGACGACACCGTCGACGGCATCCTGCTGGCCGCCGCCAGCGGGTCGGCGCGTCCCGTCAACATCGGCGGGTCCGACGAGGTCACCGTCCATGACCTGGCCACCCGCATCGTGGAACTGACCGGGTCCTCCTCCCGTATCGAGTACGTCGAGCGGCCCGCCGACGACCCGCAGCGGCGCCGCCCGGACACCACGCTGGCCCGCGGGACACTGGGCTGGACCCCCCGCGTCCCGTGGGAGGAGGGCATCAACCGGACCGTCGCCCACTTCGCCGCGGCCCGGCCGGCCCGGCCGGCGCCGGGGGCCCGCCGTCAGGCGACGCCGCCCCGGGCGTTGTAGACGGTCACCTCGCCGGCGTCGACCGCCTCCCGGTAGGCGCGGAACACCGCGAGGGCCTCGTCGCGCAGCACGTCCTGTACGACCTCGATGCCGCGCGCCTCGAACTGCTCCGCCCAGTCCGCGCCGAGCGGGCCCTCGTCGAACGTGGTGAGCTTCTCCAGGTCCGGGCCCTCTCCCGCGACCACCAGACCGCGCACGCCGGACCACATCGTCGCGCCGTAACACTGTATGCAGGGGCGCCAGTTGACGACCAGTTCGTGCGCCGGCCGGCCGTCGCCGCCCAGGTCCCAGCCGCCGGTGGCGGCCTGCGCCAGGCCGAGCGCGACGACCTCCGCGTGGGCGCTGGAGACGCCGGAGGCGAGCACGACGTTCACGCCGACCGAGACGATCCGGCCGGTGCCGCGTTCCGCGACGAGCGCCGCGAAGGGACCGCCGTCGCCCTCCCGCCAGTTGCGGTCGGCGAGGCGGTGCACCAGACGCATCCGCTCGGTCCGGTCCGGGACGGCGGCGGGCACCGACGCCAACTCCTCCTCGATCCACGACGGCAGCGCCACGCGGTATTCCCTCATGATGTCGATCACGGTCGAACTTCCCTTCGGTGCGCGGCGAGCCCGGCGTGCCGATCACATCACACGGCCGGACGGCCACGGACGAAGGGCCGGGGCCGGCCACCGGCGCCGCGCCGGCCCGCGGGCGGCACCGCCCGCTGAGACGGGCGGGAACGTGGCCCGCCGCCCCCGAGCGCCCGCAGCCCCGCATCGGCTCGGCGCCGCACCTGCGCGGCGTCGTCGTACCGGCTCGGTTCCGCAGCCGTGCGGCGGGCGTGGCCGCGCGGTGAGGTGCCCGCACGGTGTCCGGCTGCCCGGCCGGTGCCGCGCCTGTGCGGTGAGGTGGCCGGGTGGCACCGCCCGTCTGATGCCGTGACGCGCCCGCGTAGCATCACCCGTCTGCCGTGACGCGCCCGCGCGGTGGCGTGTCCGGCCGTGACCGGGCCGGCGTGGCACGTCAGCCGGGGCCGTCGCCGCCTCTCGGGCGGGCGTCGAGGAGCGGGCCGCCGCAGGTGGGGCACCGGTGGTCCGGCCTCGCCCGGGGTGCGGTGCCGCGGCCGGCGGTCAGTTGCAGGGCCAGTTCCACCGCGGCCGGCACGAACAGCGCGCCCGAGCCGTCGGGCGGGACCAGCCAGCGCAGCCGGCCGACCGTCCGGTGCGGCGCGGGCACCGCGACCCAGGTGCCCCGGCCCGAGTAACGGACGCCGGAGCCGATCCAACGGCCCTCCGGATCCGGCGGGAGGAAGAAGGCCACCCGGCGGGCGACGGTGTCGGCGAGCGCGGGCCCGGGCGGCTGGGGGATGCCCAGCAGCGCGTCCAGGGCCGGGAGCGCCAGTTCATCGGGCACGCTCAGCACGTCCCAGAACCGTCCGCAGCCCAGCACCGCGACGCCCGACTCGCCGTGCCACTGCCGTTTGCACTCCCGGGGGTCGTTCGCGGCGGCCGCCAGCCATTCCATGGCCTGCCGCGTGGCGGTCTGCATGGTGTTCCTCCGCGATCCGTGTGCCCGCACCGACGGGTACCGGCCGTTCCCGGCCGGGTCGGCCGGTAACCCGCCCGTTCATGCTGGTGGACAACTCGATGCCGGGGAAGGGGTGGCGAACCGTGGCGAAATGCGAACCGGCGCCTTCGGTCAGGAATGGAGAAGCGCGCGCGGCCCCTCCGCGCCTAGCCTGACGGCCATGGCGGTCCCGAGCTACGGATGGAGACAGCATCAGCATGGCCGAGAAGACCGACGCCCAGTCGCCCGCGCCGCACGTCGCCGACAGCCACGACCTGATCCGCGTGCACGGCGCGCGTGAGAACAACCTCAAGGACGTCAGCGTCGAGATCCCCAAGCGCCGGCTGACGGTCTTCACCGGCGTCTCCGGTTCGGGCAAGAGCTCGCTGGTGTTCGACACCATCGCCGCCGAGTCGCGGCGGCTGATCAACGAGACATACAGCGCCTTCGTGCAGGGCTTCATGCCGACGCCGGGCCGGCCCGAGGTCGACGTCCTCGACGGGCTGACGACCGCGATCATCGTCGACCAGCAGCGGATGGGCGCCGACCCGCGCTCCACGGTCGGCACCGCCACCGACGCCAACGCCATGTTGCGCATCCTCTTCAGCCGGCTCGGCGAGCCGCACATCGGCCCGCCCAGCGCGTTCGCCTTCAACGTCCCCTCGGTGCGGGCCAGCGGGGCGATCACCGTGGAGCGCGGCAACAGCAAGGCCGTGAAGGCCACCTTCACCCGCACCGGCGGCATGTGCACGCACTGCGAGGGCCGGGGCACGGTCACCGACCTCGACCTCACCCAGTTGTTCGACGACTCCAAGTCGCTGAACGAGGGCGCGATCACCGTCCCCGGCTACAAGGGGGGCGGCTGGAACCACCGGCTCTACAGCGAGTCCGGCTTCTACGACCCGGACAAGCCGATCGGCAAGTTCACCGAGCAGGAGCGGCACGACTTCCTGCACCGCGAGCCGACCCGCATGAAGATCGCGGGCATCAACATGACCTACGAGGGCCTGATCCCGCGGATCCGGAAGTCCATGCTCGCCAAGGACAAGGAGGCGATGCAGCCGCACATCCGGGAGTTCGTGGAGCGTGCGGTCACCTTCACCACGTGCCCGGGGTGCGACGGCACCCGGCTCGGCGAGGGCGCCAGGTCGTCGAAGATCAAGGGCATCAGCATCGCCGACGCCTGCGCCATGGAGATCCGCGACCTGGCCGAATGGGTCGGCGGGCTGTCTCATCCGTCGGCGGCGCCGCTGCTCACCGCGCTGCGGCAGACCCTCGACTCCTTCACCGAGATCGGGCTCGGCTACCTTTCGCTCGACCGGCCGGCGGGCACGCTGTCGGGCGGCGAGGCGCAGCGGGTGAAGATGGTCCGCCACCTCGGCTCCTCGCTCACCGACGTCACCTACGTCTTCGACGAGCCCACCATCGGCCTGCACCCGCACGACATCCAGCGCATGAACGACCTGCTGCTGCGGCTGCGCGACAAGGGCAACACCGTGCTGGTCGTGGAGCACAAGCCGGAGACGATCGCGATCGCCGACCACGTCGTCGACCTCGGACCGGGGGCCGGCGCGGGCGGCGGCACCGTCTGCTTCGAGGGCACCGTCGAGGAACTGCGCGCCGGCACCACCGTCACCGGACGCCACCTCGACGACCGGGCGAGGCTGAAGGACACGGTGCGCAAGCCCACGGGGACGCTGGAGATCCGCGGTGCGTCGGCGAACAACCTGCGCGACGTCGACGTGGACGTCCCGCTGGGCGTCATGGTCGTCGTCACCGGCGTCGCCGGCTCCGGCAAGAGCTCGCTCGTGCACGGATCGATCCCCGCCGGGGCGGGGGTGGTGTCGGTCGACCAGAGCCCGATCAAGGGCTCGCGGCGCAGCAACCCCGCGACGTACACCGGCCTGCTCGAACCGGTCCGCAAGGCCTTCGCGAAGGCCAACGGCGTCAAGCCCGCCCTGTTCAGCGCCAACTCCGAGGGCGCCTGCCCCACCTGCAACGGCGCCGGGGTCGTCTACCTGGACCTGGCCGTGATGGCCGGCGTCGCCGCCCCGTGCGAGGACTGCGAGGGCAAGCGGTTCCAGCCCTCGGTGCTGGAGTACCGCCTCGGCGGCAAGGACATCAGCGAGGTGCTGGCGATGCCGGTGGCCGAGGCCCGGGAGTTCTTCGGCGCCGGCGAGGCGCGCACCCCGGCCGCCCGCGCCGTGCTGGACCGGCTCGCCGACGTCGGCCTCGGCTACCTCACCCTCGGCCAACCGCTGACCACGCTGTCCGGCGGTGAACGGCAGCGGCTGAAGCTGGCCGTGCACATGGCCGGCAAGGGCGGCGTCTACGTCCTCGACGAGCCCACCACCGGCCTCCACCTCGCCGACGTCGAGCAGTTGCTCGGCCTGCTCGACCGGCTGGTCGACTCCGGCAAGTCGGTCATCGTGATCGAGCACCACCAGGCGGTCATGGCGCACGCCGACTGGATCGTCGACCTCGGGCCCGGCGCCGGTCACGACGGCGGCCGGATCGTCTTCGAGGGCACCCCCGCCGATCTCGTCGCCGCCCGCTCCACCCTCACCGGCGAGCACCTGGCGGCCTACGTCGGGGCCTGACCGGGCCCGCACGGGAACACCGTCGGCCGCCGCGGCCTCGCCGTCGGCGGCGGACGGCCGTCCGGTCCGCGCCCGGGTTTGCGCGGCCGGAACGGGGTCATCAGGATGCCTGGAGCGTCCTGCCGGCGTCTCCCCGGTGCGCGTCAGATGAGGGGTGTTGGGTCTGTCCGGGTTCGTGCGGGAGGAAACCACCGGTCGAACGCAGCCGCCGCCGGGCGGCTCCCCGCGATCGCCGGCCGCGCCGCCCGCGGCCGACGGCGGGAGCGGACAGCGCCGGGACGCCTTCTTCGACAACGCCAAGTACCTCGCGATCGTGCTCGTCGCGATCGGGCACGCCTGGGAGCCGCTGCGGCACGGCAGCCGGACCGTCACCGCGCTCTACACCGTCGTCTACGCCGTCCACATGCCGGCGTTCATCGTCGTCTCCGGCTACTTCTCGCGCACCTTCGACGCGTCCCCCGCCCGGATCGGGCGTCTGATCACCTCGGTGGCCGTCCCGTACGTCGTCTTCGAGGTCGCCTACACGCTCTTCACGCGGTGGTCCGATCACGTCCCCGACCGCCCGGTCACCCTGCTGGAGCCCCTGTACCTGACCTGGTTCCTCGCGGCGCTGTTCGTCTGGCGGCTGACCACTCCCGTCTGGAAGGCGGTGCGGTGGCCGCTGCCGCTCGCGCTCGCCGTCGCGATGCTGGCCACCCTCTCGCCGTCCATCGGCGAGGACCTCGACCCGCAGCGCACCCTGCAGTTCCTGCCGTACTTCGTGCTCGGCCTGTGCCTGCGGCCGGAGCACTTCCGCCGGGTGCGGCGGTGGCGTACGCGCCTGCTCGCCCTCCCGGTGTTCGCCTGCGCCCTCGCCGTGGCGTACCTGATGACCCCGAGGTGGGACTACGCCTGGCTGTTCCACCGCGACAGCGCCGAGGAACTGGGCGCTCCCGCCTGGTACGGCCCGGTGATGACGCTCGCGCTCTTCGGCTGCTCGACGGTGCTCGTCGCCTGCTTCCTGTCCTGGGTGCCGGGTCGCCGGACGTGGTTCACCGCACTGGGCGCGGGCACGCTGTACGGCTACCTGCTGCACGGCTTCGTCGTACAGGGCTCCAAGCCCTGGGGCTGGTACGCGCCGGCCTGGATCCACCGGCCGGTGGGCGCGGTCGTGGTGACCCTGGCGGCCGCCGCGATCGTCACGCTCCTGTGCACCCCGCCGGTGCGTCGCCTGTTCCGCTTCGCGGTGGAACCCCGGATGGACCGGGCGTTCCGCCGCCCCCGCCGGGCTCCCCACGTCCCGGCGCAGGCTCAGGCCGCCCCGGGCGAGAGCTGAGCGGGCCGCGGCGGCTCAGCCCAGTCGCAGGTGCATCAGGGTCAGGTCGAGCCACCGGCCGAACTTGGTGCCGACCTCCGGCACCGTGCCGGCGTGCCGGAACCCGAACCGTTCGTGCAGCCGGATCGAGGCCGTGTTACCGGCCTCGATCCCGGCGACCACGACGTGGTGACCGGCCTCGCGGGCCGCGGCGACGACCGTGCCCAGCAGCGCCGACCCGATGCCGAGTCCCTGGCGGTCCTCACGGACGTAGACCGAGTCCTCCACGGTGTGCCGGTAGCCGTCGAACTGCCGCCAGGGCCCGAAGACCGCGAATCCGGCCACCTCGCCCGCCACCTCGGCGACGAACGCCGAACCGCGCTCCAGGTGGGCGGCGAGCCAGGCGGCGCCCTCGGCGGCGGAGAGCGGGGTCAGCGTCCACAGGGCCGTCGAGTGCTCGACGGCGTGGTTGCGGATCGCGCGGACGGCCTCGGCGTCATCCGGCCGGGCGGGGCGCACGGTCACCGCCCGCCGCCTCTCATATAGTGGATTCATGTCCAACATAGTAGATCCCCTGGTCGACCGGATCGCCGCCCGCGTCCGCGCCGAGCGGGAACGCCGCCGGTGGACGCTGGCCCAGCTCGCCGACGCCTCCGGGGTCTCCCAGGCGATGATCAGCCGGATCGAGCGCGGCGAGTCCAGCCCGACCGCCGTCGTCCTCGGCAAGCTGTCGGCCGCCTTCCAGCTCAGCGTCGCCTCCCTGCTCGCGCTCGCCGAGGCCGCGCCGGACGAGGTGCCCGGCGCGCCGGGCGTACGCCGCCTGGCCGACGCGGCCGAGTGGCGCGACCCCGCCACCGGCTACCGGCGCCGCCAGATCACGGGCCCCGGCTTCCCCGCCGAGATCGCCGAGATCAGCCTCCCCGCCGGGGCCAGCGTGCCCTACCCGGCCGCGGCCTTCGCGTTCGTCCGGCAGGTCGTCTGGGTGCTGGACGGCCGGCTGACCTTCCACGACGGCGACACGGTCCACGAACTCCACGCCGGCGACACCATCGAACTCGGCGAGCCCGCCGAGCGCGTCTTCGCCAACACCACCGGCACCGCCTGCCGGTACGCCGTCGTCCTCGCCCGCGACGTCCGGCCGTGACCCGCGCCCTGCCCCGGGGCGGCACGGTGCTGCTCGCCGTGCTCGCCGGCACGGCCATCGCCGACAATTACGCCCTGCAGCCCGCCCTCACCGAGGTCGCGGCCGATCTCGGCGTCCCGCTGTCCGTCATCGGCCTCGTGCCGACCGCCGCGCTCGCCGGGTGCGTGGCCGGCTTCGCCCTGCTGCTGCCCCTCGCCGACCACTTCGCCCCGGCGCGCCTGATCCCCGCGCAGCTCAGCGCCCTGGCCGCCGCCCTCGCCGTCGCCGCGGCGGCCCCCGGCGCGCCCGTGCTGCTGACCGCCTACCTGCTCATCGGCGCGGCGGCGAGCGTCGCCGCCCAGGCCGGGACCATCGCGGGCCGGTACGCCCCGCCCGGGCGGCGCGCCGGCGCCGTGGCCACCGTCGCGGCAGGTCTGTCGGCCGGCATCCTGCTCAGCCGCCTGACCGGCGGCGCGCTCGCCGAACTCCTCGGCTGGCGGCGGATGCTCCTCGCCTCCGCGGCCCTGGCCCTGCTCGGCGCCGTCGCCGCGGCGGCGCTCCTGCCCCGGCAGCGGCCGCGGACCGACCACGGCTACCGCCGCACGCTCGCCGCGCTGCCCCCGCTCCTGCGCCGCCACCCGCCGCTGCGCCACGCGGTCGCCGCCGGCGGGCTGTGGTACTTCGCCTTCAACCTCGTCTGGGTCGCCCTCGCGCTGGCCCTGGCCCAGCCGCCGTACTCCCTCGGCCCCACCGCCATCGGCATGTACGGCCTGGCGGGGCTCCTCGGCCTCGCCGTGCTCCCGGTGACCGGGCGGCTCGCCGACCGCCACGCCCCGCGCGCCGTGATCACCGCCGGGCTGCTGGCGGCGGCGTGCGGAGCGGCCCTGCTCGCCACCGGCCTGAACGCCCCGCCGGTCACGGCCACCGGCCTCGCCCTGTGCGACGCCGGCTGCTTCGCCGCCCAGGCCGCCAACCAGAGCCGCGTCATCGGCCTCGATCCGCGCCGCTCCGGCAGCCTCAACAGCGTCTATCTCGTGCTCTACTTCATGATCGGCGCCGTCGGCACCGCCGTCGCGGCGCCCCTGCTGGCCGCCGTCGGCTGGCGGGGCACCGCCCTCACCGCGCTTGCCGCGCTCCTCGCCGCGGCCGTCCTCACGCACACCTCGCGCGCCGACGCGGCACGCCGCGTACCGCTTCCCGTCCGGCGCGCAGGGGGCTGCCCGGCCCCGGACGGGGACCGGGCGGCCGCGGCGCCCGGCACCGCCGAGGGGCACCCCGGAAGGGACTCCGGCAGCCGCCCGGACGATTCCTGAGCCGGCCGGACCGCGACCCGTGCGAGGGTGCCGCGGATCCGGCCACCCGCGCTCCGGCGCGGGTCCCGCCGAGGCGACCACCCGCGCGCCCGGCCGGGGGCCCGGCGCACGAACGCCGTGCCCCGCGCCGGGGGCGGCGCGCGCCGCGGGCGCCGGTTCAGGCGGGCGCCAGCGCGGGCTCGCCGGTCTCGCCGGGGTAGCGGACGCCGATGCGCTCCCGGAGCGCGTCGAGCGTCCGCATGACGGCGAGCGTGCCGTCCAGCGGGACCATCGGCGACTCGGTCTCACCGGCCCGCACGGCGCGCATGACCTCCAGGGCCTCGTGGCGGAAGCTGTCGACCCGGCCGTCGGCCGGGTCGGCGGTGAACTCCTCGGGCGCCCGGCCGTCGCGGTGCAGCACGAACCGGTCGGCGTGGAAGAAGGAGTGCGGCAGCTCGATCCTGCCGCGCGAACCGGTCACCGACGCGGTCCTCGGCGAGTCACCGACGATCGAGCAGTGCAGCAGCGCCTGCGCGCCGGTGTCCCACGACAGCAGGGCGCTCGTCTGCAGGTCGACGCCCTCCGCCGACAGCACCGCCTGCGCCGTCAGGTCCGACGGCTCGCCCAGCAGCAACTGCGCGAACGACACCGGGTAGACGCCCAGGTCGAGCAGCGCGCCGCCGCCCTGCGCCGGGTCACGCAGCCGGTGCGAGGGCGAGAAGGGCCCGCTGATGCCGAAGTCGGCCTGCACCGCGCGCACCTCGCCGATCGCCCCGTCCCGCACCAGCGCCGCGACGCGGCGGATCACGGGGTTGCAGTACATCCACATCGCTTCCATCAGGAAGCTTCCGCTCCGCCGCGCCAGCGCGACCAGTTCCTCGGCCTCGCGCAGGTTCAGCGTGAACGGCTTCTCGCACAGCACGTTCCGCCCCGCCTCCAGGCACAGCCCGGCGGCGGCCCGGTGCGCCGAGTGCGGGGTGGCGACGTAGACGACATCGATGTCGGCGTCCCGGGCGAGCGCGTCCCAGTCGCCGTAGGCGCGCGGGATGCCGAACCGCTCCGCGAAGATCCGGGCCGACTCCGCGCTGCGCGAAGCCACGGCCACCACCTCCGCGTCCGGCAGGTCCGCCAGGTCGGCGGTGAACGCCGCCGCGATCCCCCCGGTCGCCAGAATGCCCCACCGCACGGGTTCCCCGGCCATGCCCCACCCCTTGTCCTGTACCTCGGCCAGCTCGACTGTGATCGCGAGGATATCCGGGCGGGCGGTTTGCGGGCAGTGCGGGCAGTGTCGACGGGGAGGACCTCAACCGCTTCTCGCGGCTCCTGATTGCGCGGTGCGCAGCTCCCGGGCTGCTTCCCCGCGTCTGTCCGGGTCCTCCCCGTCCCCTCAAGGAGATCATCACGACGCCGGTACCCGACAGGGCCGTCCGGCCCGACGTACGAGGGCCGTCCGGCCCCGGCGACCTGCGGCCCGATGCGGCCTTGCGGCCTTGCGGCCTTGCGGCCTGGTGGCCTGGCGGCCTGGCGGCCTGCGGCCTGGCGGCCTGCGGCCTGGCGGCCTGGTGGCCTTGCGGCCTTGCGGCCTGCGGCCTGGTGGCCTTGCGGCCTTGCGGCCTGCGGCCTGGTGGCCTTGCGGCCTGCGGCCTGCGGCCTGGTGGCCTGGTGGCCTTGCGGCCTGGTGGCCTGGTGGCCTTGCGGCCTGGTGGCCTTGCGGCCTGGTGGCCTGGTGGCCTGGTGGCCTGGTGGCCTTGCGGCCTTGCGGCCTGCGGCCTTGCGGCCTTGCGGCCTGCGGCCTGGTGGCCTTGCGGCCTTGCGGCCTGCGGCCTGGTGGCCTTGCGGCCTTGCGGCCTGCGGCCTGCGGCCTGGTGGCCTTGCGGCCTTGCGGCCTTGCGGCCTGCGGCCTGGTGGCCTTGCGGCCTTGCGGCCTTGCGGCCTGCGGCCTTGCGGCCTGCGGCCTTGCGGCCTTGCGGCCTGCGGCCTGCGGCCTGGTGGCCTTGCGGCCTTGCGGCCTGGTGGCCTTGCGGCCTTGCGGCCTGCGGCCTGCGGCCTGGTGGCCTTGCGGCCTTGCGGCCTGCGGCCTGCGGCCTGCGGCCTGGTGGCCTTGCGGCCTTGCGGCCTGCGGCCTGCGGCCTGCGGCCTGCGGCCTGGTGGCCTTGCGGCCTTGCGGCCTTCCGGCTTGGCGTCTGGCGGCCTGGGTCGGGGGCGGTCACAGGAGGCTGCTCCAGTAGGACCAGAAGCGGGTCAGGAACAGTGTTGCGATCAGGCCGTACCAGGCGCCCAGCAGCATCCAGTGCGTTTCCAGGACCAGGCGCAGCGCGCCGCGGGCGCGGGGCGGCACGGGGATCACGCCGTCGCGGAGGTTGCGCAGGGTGACGTACCAGAACAGGGCGATGGTCACCGCCCACACCGCGGCGCAGTAGGGGCAGATCCGGTTCAGTTCGAACAGCGAGACCTGCATCAGCCAGTGCACGAACACCACCGCGGTCAGCGCCCCGGCGTTCAGCGCCAGCCACAGCCAGCGGCTCAGGCGCGTTCCCGACAGCACGGCCACGCCCAGCACGGCGACCACGGCGAACGCGCTCAGCCCCAGCAGCATGTTGGGGAAGCCGAACAGATTGCCCTGCGGGCTGGACATGGCGCTGCCGCAGCCCACGACCGGGCTCACGTCGCACAGCGGCTGGTAGGCCGGGTCCTTCAGCACGCGCCAGTCGATGACGGTCAGCTGGAAGGAGGCGAACCAGCCGACCAGACCGGTGACGGTCATCAGCAGGCCCGTACGCCTGCCGGACCGGGGTGGGGCGGGCGTGTCGGCGGCGAGCACGGGCGCTCCTTTCTTGCCGGGATTCCTGCCGGGAGCCGCGCGCCCATGACGGGCAGGCGGGGCCGTCCGGTACCGCGGCCGGTCCGCCCGGCCGGGGCTCTCTGCGAGACGCCCGGACGCTAGCGGGCCGCCCGGCCTGTGCACCTGGGCCGAACGCCCCCGTACCCAGAGCCGTTGGGCCCCTCCCCGGGCGGTCGTCCGGGGACCGCCGGCCGCACCGGCAGGGGCTGTCCGGCCCAGGTGCCGGCCTGCACGGCACGACGATGCTGGGTCCCGGCCGGCCGGAAGACGCCCGGTCTGTCCGGCCCCGTCTTCTCGTGCCAAGGGCCGCGGCGGGCACAGCGCGTCTCCGGACCGGTCGCCGTCCGGCTCCACCGTCTCGGCCGGACGAGCCGTCCGCCACGTCCCGGCGCACACGGCCGGTGCGGGCCGGCCGCCGGTCTCACCGGCCGCGCCGGGGACGTGGTGGACCGGCATCCGCCACCGGACGGCCGACGACCGCGACCCGCAGGAGACACCGACCGCATGCGTACGCTCTCCCTCGCCCCGGTGCCGGAGGAGGCGGAGGCCCTGGTGACCACCGCGGCCCGGCACGCCGTCCCGGCCGGCGGACCGGCCGGGCGCCCGGCACCACTGCCCGCCGCCGCGCGCCGCCCGCCGGAGGGCCGCCCGCTCGTCGAGAGCCTGATCGCCGGTGACGGCCGCGTCACAGAGCCGCTCGACACCGCGCCCACCCCGCCCACCCCGCCCACCCCGCCCACCGCGCTCGCCCCGCCCGGCGCGGCCGACGCCCGTGCGCCGCACGTCGTATGCGAGGAGCACGTCGGCGAGGGTGACGGCCCCGGCCCGCCGCCGCTCGCCGGGAGCACCCACGTCTGCCTCGCCGAGCCGCTCACCCACCCGGGCCGTCGGCCGGCGCACGAGCAAGACCCGTCCGGCCTGCGCCGCGCCACCGTGTCCGGTGTACCGGACGCCGTGACCGTGGGGCCGCGCCCCGGCGCCGACGGCACCGACGGCGCCGACGGCGCCGTACGACCCGGCGCCGCCCGCTGCCCGGACCGAGCGGCACGACCCGGGAGTCCGCGCGGGCGAGCGCCCGCGGCGCGACCGGAGCCACGACGACCTCCCGCGGAACGCAGCCGAAGTCCGCGGAACCCGGCACAGAGAGAAGGAAGCCATCTCATGGACGGTGCACACCGCTGGAGCAGCACCCTGATCGGAGCGGTCGGCCTGGCCGTCGCCGCCGCGGGCCCCGTGATGCTCGTGCGCGGCCGCCTCGGCCGCAAGGAGATCCGGGCCGAACTGGCCGCCCAGAAGATCACCTTCCCGGACCACGGGCTGCCCGCCTCCCTCGCCTGCTTCGCGGGCCGGCCCGTGCAGACCGGGATCGAGGCGCACGCCTACGCGGAGCTGATCAAGGACCACGTCGTTCATGCCACCGGCGGGCGGACCTACGCCGAGATCACCGAGGAACTGCACGCGGGCGGGGGCGACGACGAGAAGCTCGCGCGGCTGCGGCAGACCGCCTTCATGGGCGAGACGCTGCGCGGGTCCCTCATGTCCGCCTACCAGGCATGGCATCTCACCACCCTGGTCACCGGCCTGGGCGCCCTGCTCACCGGCCTGGGAGCGGCTGTGTTCGCCACCTCGCGGGCCCTCACGCCCGACCGCGCGGGACGCCGCTGACCCCGGTCCGCCGAGCAGGGACCGTCGGCCCTCGCATCAGGGCACATCGGCCGCCGCGGGACCGCTCCGCGAGGGCGGAAGCTGGGGCCGAACGAACCGGAGGTTGTCCCGTGCACGATCATTCCGAGCACCCGCTCGGCCGCCCCCGCCCCCGCCCCCGTCGCTCGCGGTGGGCACCGCGCACGGTCCGGTCCGGTCGCCGTCCGGCCGCCCGCCTCGTCTGCCCTGACCTCGGGGCGGCCGGACCCGGCCTCCGGCCGGCGGTGCCGCGGTGAGCGCGGCCGGCCAGGCCCTGCGGCGGCAGCGCCACGACGCGGGGGAGCGGCCGTTCATCGTCATCTGGGAGTCCACCCGGGCCTGTCCGCTGGCCTGTCGGCACTGCCGGGCCGAGGCGGTGCCGGACCGTGATCCGCGGGAGCTGGACACCGCCGCCGCGAAGGACCTGCTGGAACAGGTGGCCGCCTTCGGGCGGCCCGCCCCGCTGTTCGTGATCACGGGCGGTGACCCGTTCCAGCGACCGGACCTGACGGAACTCGTCGCGCACGGCGCCGCCGTCGGCGTCCGCGTCGCGGTCTCCCCCTCCGGTACCCCCACGCTCACCGAGGAGCGGCTGCGCGCCCTGCACGCGGCGGGCGCCGTCGGCCTCTCGCTCAGCCTCGACGGCTCCACCGCCGAGGTGCACGACGCCTTCCGGGGGGTGCACGGCGTCTACCGCTGGACCCTCGACGCCTGGGACGCGGCCCGCGCGCTCGGCCTGAAGGTGCAGATCAACACCACGGTGGCCCGGCACAACCTGCACGACCTGCCCGGCATCGTCCGTCTGGTCGCCGACCACGGGGCGATGCTGTGGAGCGCCTTCTTCCTGGTGCCCACCGGCCGCGGCCGCACCCTCGGCGCGCTGACCGCCGACGAGGTGGAGGACGTCCTCAACTTCGTCCACGACATGGGCCTGACCGTCCCCGCCAAGACCACCGAGGCCCACCACTTCCGCCGCGTCGCCCTGCAGCGCCGGATCCTCGCCTCGCTCGGCGAGGACCACGTCGAGGCGCTGCGGCTGGGGCCGTTGTACCGGGAGCTGAGCGAACGCGCCGCCGCCCTGGGGCTGACCGCCGCCACCCGGCGCACCCGGCGCCCGCCGCTGGACGTCAACGCCGGCCGCGGCTTCGTCTTCGTCTCGCACACCGGCACCGTGCATCCCAGCGGCTTCCTGCCGCTGGGCGCCGGGAACGTGCGCGAGACCCCGCTGCCCGACATCTACCGCACGTCGGAGCTGTTCACCGGGCTGCGCGACGCCGGCCGGCTGGGCGGCCGGTGCGGAGCGTGCGAGTTCCGGCAGGTGTGCGGCGGCTCCCGGTCGCGGGCGTACGGCGTGACCGGCGACCCGTACGCCGAGGAGCCGTGGTGCGGCTACGTCCCCGGCTCCTTCCCGCACCAGCGGGAACTGGCCGCACTGCTGTCGGACGGCGACCCCCGCGCCGCCACGGCCCCGTAGCTCCACCACCCGGCCGGACCACCGACCGCGGCGTAGCGGATCCGGCGGATACGGCGGATACGGCGGATCCGGTGTCGAAGACAGCGCCCCCGGGTACGCGGCCGCAAGGAGGACGGACGGAGTGCCTGCCATGACCGACGCACGCCGAGGAACCGTGGTCGTCGGAGTCGACGACTCCTCGCACACCTGGCTCGCCACCGAGTGGGCGGCCCACGAGGCGGAGCTGCGCCGCGCCGTGCTCAGGCTCGTGCACGCCGCCGGGCCCGGCACGGAACTCGGCCGTGCCAGGACGGGGGCGGGGGTCACCGAGCAGGTCCTCGACGGCGCCACCGGACTGCTGGACGACGCCCGGGACCGTCTCGCCTCCAGCCGCCCGGACCTGCAGATCGACACCTTCCTGTCGCAGGACGCCCCGGCCGAGGCCGTCCTCACCGCCGCCGAGGACGCCGACCTGATCGTGGTCGGCAGCCGTGGGCGCGGCGGCTTCGCCGGGCTGCTGCTCGGCTCGGTGAGCCTGAAGGTGGCCGCCCACGCGGACCGCCCCGTGGTCGTCGTGCGCGGAGGCCGGCAGCAGCCCCTGCACGAGGGCATCGTGGTCGGCGTCCGGGACGACCGGGACGATGAGGCCGTCCGGTTCGCCCTCGCCGAGGCGGAGCTGCGCAGGGCCGGTGTCCGGCTGGTGCACGCCTGGACGCCGCTCGGCCAGGCCGGGCTGATGGTGCCGCAGGTCGACCGCATCGACGAGGAACGGCAGGCCCACGCCCAGCTGCTGAACCACGTCGCCCGGCCCGTCGCCGACCACCCGAAGGTGCACGTCGACACGGAGCTGACCGTCGACACCCCGGCGGGCGCGCTGGTGGAGGCGTCACGGCAGGCGGGGCTCGTGGTGGTGCCGCGGCACCCGGCCGAGGGCCGGCTCGGTCTGCACCTGGGGTCGGTGGTCCACGCGGTCCTGCACCACGCCGTCTGCCCCGTGGCCGTCGTTCCCACGAACCGAAGGCCGCAGCCGCCGGCCCGCCCCGCGTGAAAACGTCGGCCGCATGGTCGGCGTCGGCGGCCGGTACAAGGGCGACGACGTCAGCAGTCGGCACAGGGCGACGACGTCAGCAGTCGGCACAGGGCGACGACGTCAACGTCGGTACAGGGCGACGACGGTGCCGTCGGCGAGCCGGTGTCTGTCGACGGCCCGGTGCACGTCCTCGGTGCCGGGGGCGCCGGACAGGTCGCACGGCTCGGCCAGCGCGTACAGCCGGAAGAAGTAGCGGTGCGCCTCGTCGCCGGGCGGCGGGTGCGGCCCGCCCCAGCCCCGCCGGTCGAAACCGTTGACGAGTTCGGTGCCGCCGGGCGGGCACTCGCCCTCCGCGACGCCGTCGCTGCGCGGGTCGATGCCGACCACGATCCAGTGCACGAAGGTGCCCGACGGTGCGTCGGGGTCCTCGCACAGCAGCACCAGCTCGGCCGCGTCGCCCGGGACGCCGCTCCAGGTCAGCGGCGGGGAGACGTTCTCGCCCTCCAGGGCGTAGCGGCGTGCGATGAAGGCGTGGTCGTCGAACGCTTTGCTGTGGAGCTCGATGCCGGACATGTGACCGGAGTACCCCCGCCGGAGCGGAGCCTCACATCACGTCCACGGTCACCGCGCACGACCAGCCGTACGCGTCGGGGGCGATGCGCAGCTCGTGCGGCGAGGCGTTCCGCGGCAGGGCGCCGGCGCCTTCCGCGCCTGCCGGGCGGGCCACCGCGAGGCGCACGTCGAGGCCGTCGTCGGTGGCGTCCACCTCCACGTCGACGGGCACCTCGCCGTAGGTCTCCAGCCGTCCGACGACCTCGTCCAGCAGCGCGGAGAGCAGGTCGTCGTCGCCGGCCCCGGCCAGGCGAATCCGTTCCACCGCCCTGGGCCGCACCGCGCCGACGTCGGCGAGGCACTCCACCACGCCGAGGACCGCCTCCGCCATGCACCGCTCGCGGCTGGTACCCCATGCCTCGATGCGGACGTCGGCGGCCCGCGGCACCGACCGGTGGCCACTGGAGCCCTGCCGTCGCTCCTGCCGTTCGTCGTCCGGGTCGCCGACCATGATCACCGCCTCGCAGACGTGTGCTTGCCCGCATGCCCGCCAGCTCGCCCGGCCGACGGCTCAGGTCCGGGTGTCCGGGCCCGCCGTCTCGTGCAGCACCGCCTCCCTCCGCTCGTACCCGTGCGGCTCGTGGCGGTGGTACGTCGCCGCGGCCACGCCCAGGCAGAACAGGAGCGCCAGCGCGAGCCCGGAGCAGAAGATCGCCAGAGTGTTCATGGTGGCGATGTGGTTGCCGAGCACCGACACCTGGTACTCCGGACCCCCGGACAGGTTGCCGGTGATCAGCAGCGCGGTGAAGGCGGCGGTGGCTGCGGCGAGGAGCAGTCCGATGAGACGCATCCGAGTCATCTCCTCAAGAGAGGTCTTCCAGCGGTGCGGGTACCCCGGCCTCGCCGGGCCATACGGGATCGCGGCGACGAGGGCCGGGCGCCCGGCAGGTGGTTTTGCGACCGCGCGCGAACCGCTCTCCGACGACCCTGCCCGGCACCCGCCCGCACCCCGTTCGCCTGCGCAACTACGGTCATGAGCAGGAGAGTTCGTGTGGGAAACTGTCGGCAACCGCCCACGCGCGAGGTCGTGGCGGTCGTCGACGGGAGGGCAGTGTGGGACGGGACGGGGTCCGCGCCGAGGAGATCGACACCGGCAGGCCACACCCTGCGCGGATCTACGACTACCTGCTGGGCGGCAAGAACAACTACGAGGTGGACCAGCGGGCCGGCGAGGCCCTCGCCGCCGCCGCGCCCGAGGTGCGCATCGGCCTGCGGGCCAACCGCGCCTTCCTGCAGCGCGCCGTCCGGTACGTCGTCGGCAGCGGCGTCCGCCAGATCCTCGACATCGGCACGGGGCTGCCCATCTCACCCAACGTGCACGAGATCGCGCACGAGGTGGCGCCGGACGTGCGGGTCGCCTACGTCGACAACGACCCCATCGTGAAGGCCCACGGCGACGCGCTGCTCAGCGGTACCGGCTCGACCAGCATCGCGCTGGCCGACCTGCGCGACCCGCGGGCCGTGCTGGACCACCCCGACGTCCGCAGCGTCATCGACTTCGACCAGCCCGTCGCCCTGCTGCTGGTCGCCGTCGTCCACTTCCTCACCGACGCCGAGGAGCCCGACCGGATCGTCGCCACGCTGTGCGAGGCGCTGCCGGCCGGCAGCTACCTCGTCCTCTCGCACGTCACCGGCGACTTCGCGGACCGCACCGCTGCCCAGGCCGTCTACACCAAGGCCACCGCCACCCTGAACCTGCGCCCCCGCGCCGAGGTCGAGCGGTTCTTCGACGGCTTCGAACTCGTCGAGCCCGGCCTGGCCCAGATCCCGTTCTGGCGGCCGGACACCCCGCCCCCGCCCCGCTCGGAGGAGATCGGCTTCTACGCCGGTGTGGGGCGCAAGAACGCCTGACCCCACCACGTCGTCCCCACCGGTGTCGGCGCAGGGCGCGGCGGCGGTGACCGTGCGTCCCGCCGTACCCTGGTCGCCGTGCCCCGCCTCGACCGCACCGGACGTCACCACCGGTCCGCGCCCGCCGTCCGCGCGACGGCGGCGACCGGACTCCAGGGCCCGGAGCGTGCCCGATGACCGCCCGCCGGACGGCCGCGGGCGGTGACGGGCCCGCCGCCGCGGCGGCGCGCGTCACCGGGTGTGCCGTGCGCGGCGAACGCCGCCTGTCCGCCGCGCTCGCCGAGGTGACCCTGGACGACGGCCGGCCCGTGATGGTCAAACGCGGTGACGAGCCCGCCGTGCGGGCCGAGGAGGCCGGGCTGCGCTGGCTGGCCGAGGCCGGCGCGGTGCGGGTGCCGCGGGTGCACGGCCGTGACCGGCACTGGCTGGTGACCGCTCGCGTGCCCGACGGCCGGCCGACGCCCGGGACCGCGCTGCGGTTCGGGGGCGAGCTGGCCGCCCTGCACGCGGCGGGCGCGCCCGCGTTCGGCGCCCCGCCGCCCGGCGGCCCCGCGGACGCCCGCATCGGCCTGGCCCCCATGCGCAACGTCCCCGGCACCGACTGGCCCCGCTGGTACGCCGAGCACCGGGTGCTGCCGTATCTGCGTCGCGCGGTCGACGCCGGCACCGTCCGGCCCGCCGAGGCGGCCGTCGTCGAGCGGGTCTGCGAGCGGCTGCCCGAACTGGCCGGACCCGCCGAGCCGCCGGCCCGGCTGCACGGCGACCTGTGGAACGGCAACGTGCTGTGGGACGGGGAGCACGTCTGGCTGATCGACCCGGCCGCGCACGGCGGGCACCGGGAGACCGACCTGGCCATGCTCCACCTGTTCGGCTGCCCGTACCTGGAGCACGTGCTCGACGGGTATCGGCGGGCCGCGCCGCTCGCCGACGGCTGGAGAGACCGCGTCGGGCTGCACCAGCTGTTCCCGCTGCTGGTGCACGCCGTGCTGTTCGGGCGCGGTTACGCCGAACAGGCCCTCGCCGCGGCCCGGGCGGCCGTCGCCGCGTGAACCACGACCGAGAGCCCTGAGCGGACCGAAGGGGCGTCGTACGGCCCGGCCGTACGACGCCCCTTCGGTCACGTCGGCGGCGAGGAGAGCGAACGGACTAATTCGGAGAAGGAGTTTGAGAAGGAAGCCCGTTCATGGCCTCGCCTGCGGGCCACCCTAACAGTCACACGGGGATCAGGTCGCGCAGGTTTTCCGGGGTGACCACCCGGGAGTCCGGGTGCAGTCCGTCGGGCCGTTCCAGACCGATGTAGGTGACGGGGCCGTCCGGGACCGCACCGCCGTCCCACAGCGTCATGTCGGCCCCGCCGGCGGCCATCAGACCGGTGAGGTGGCGCACGGTCAGGTACTCGCGTTCGACGATGCCGCGCAGCAGCGTCGAGAGCGTCACCCGGTGACCCTCGACCCGGTTGCCCGTGTCCAGACCCCTCAGATACAGGTGCAGCCACCGGGCGGTCCAGCGGCCGTCCCGTTCGCGCCGGAACGCCAGCGGCACCGCGACCCGCCCCGGCCCGCGCAGCTCCGACTTCATGCGCACGGTGCGCGGTTCGAACGGCCGGCCCCGCTGCTCGCCCTCGCGCAGCATGAATCCGAAGAAGGACTCCTCGACCTCCTCGAAGCCCTCGCCCGCGAAGATGTGGACCTGCGGCACGATGTAGGCGCCGCGCACGGCGCCCAGCCGGAGGTTGATGAACTCCGAGGCGCCGTCCGGCGCTTCGGTGATGTCACCGGAGTGCTCGCCCTCGTACCCGCTCAGCGCGGTGTACGACAGCCAGGCGGTGGTCCGGTACCGGGCGTCCAGCATCAGCGCCGACAGGTCGTAGTCCGTGCGGAGTCCGGCCTGCTTCCAGTACACGAAGAAGCGCAGCAGCTCGCCCTCGACCGGGGAGACGGAGCCGCGGGGCAGCACGCCGAGACCGGACGCGGTCGCCCTGCCGCTGAGCGGCAGCGCCACGTCGAGGACGTCCGGGTCGACCAACAGCCGCTGCGGGGACGGCAGTCGGCGGCCGGTCTCCGCGTCGAGGAGTGAGATCAGCCGCGCCCGCTCCGGCGGCAGCACCGGCGGTCGCTCGTCCGCGGTGACCCAGGCACGGCCCAGCCGGTTGACGAAGACACGCTGCTCGCCGGTCTGCCGGGCCCGGTTGTGCAGGTGCTCGCGCACCGCCAGCACGACCCGGCCGGCGACCATGGGGGCGGCCTGCTCGGCGGCGGCCACCACGGCGTCCCGCTCGTCCTGCGTGAGGGCCGTGCGCAGCAGCCGGTCCAGGGACCTGAACAGCTTGCCCGGCGCGGACTTCAGCAGTTCCGTGGCCCCGGTGACGTCGTGCATGCCCAGCAGTTCCTCCACCCGGCTGTCGAAGGAGCGCGCCCGCTTCTCGCCGCGGGCGACGGCGAACACCTCCGCCGCGTGCGGCCACTTGGGGAACTCGTGCGGGTGCAGGCGCTCGCCGAGCCGCTTGAACGCCTCGCGGTGCGCGGTCACGTCCGCCAGCTTGGCGGGGGCCGCCGCGACGACCGCGTCCAGGCCGGCGAGCAGGGCCCGGCGGACCGGGCGGGGCAGCGTACGGAACCGGGTCGGCTCCCGCAGGGTCACGTCGCCGCCCGACAGCGCGCAGGCCAGCCGCAGCACGTCGGTGACGGTGTCCAGCAGGAGGTCCGCGCCGGCCGTCAGGCGGGCCCGGTTGACGACCGCCCGGTTCTCGCGGACCGGGATCGCCTCCGGCTGCGGCCCGTCCACGCAGGCCCCGGCGAGGGTCTCCAGGTCGCGCAGGCCGTCGTCGCCCAGCGGCGTGCCGCTGCCCGCCAGCGCCAGGTACAGGCCGGTGATCTCCTCCCGCGGCGCCCCGCCGGGGTGCAGGACGGTCATCCGGTCGCCCGCCGCCGCGATCAGCTCGTCGTGGGCGGCGAGCATCTCCTCGTAGGTGTGCCGGTAGGTGCCGTAGGAAGGCAGCGTGAGCAGGTCCAGCACGCCGTCGCTCAGCTGGGCGAGCGTGCTCTCGCGGGACGTGTCGTCGGCGAGCGCCTCGGTGACGCAGCGCATCCAGAAGTCGACGGTGTCCGGCACGCCGGCCGGGAAGCCGACGAAGTACGTGTTGTGCCGCACGTGGTCGCCGGTCATCTCGCGTACGGTCCGCAGGGTGCGCACGGCGGTGTCGACGACCGTGCCCGCGGACAGCCCCGACAGGCGCGTCAGCAGCTCGGCCGAGAGCTTGAAGCCCACGGACATCAGCACGGCGTCGAACTGCCGTGCCGCGACGTCCCCTTGACCGGCCGGGCCGGACGGCAGCGGGAGGCGGTGGGTGTGGCGTACGACCAGCTGTTCGAGGTTCTGGGACATTGCGGCATGATCCCAGGGCCGCACGGGCCTGCGCACCGGGGTTTTCCGGGGCGGACGCGGGGCGGCGCTCAGCCGTCGCGCGCGGTCCGCAGCAGGTGGTCGCGGACCAGGGTCACGTGCGGGTTGGCCAGGGCGCCGGGGCGCTGGACCAGGAACCCGGTGTTGATCGGAGGGTCGTCCGGGGCGTGCAGCGCGACCAGGGCGCCCGCGGCCAGCTCGGCGGCGCACAGGTAGCGGGGCAGGACCGTGAAGCCCGCGCCGCCGGCCACCGCCGCCTTCACCGCGTTCAGGTCGGGCATGGTGACGGCCGCCTGGCACACCAGCCGCCGGCCGAAGACATGGCGCCAGTAGCGGCGGACGATCGGCAGGTCGTCGGCGTAGGCGACCAGCGGGACGCCGTGCAGGGCGGCGGGTCCCGCGGCGGCGATCCGGGCCGGCCCGCCGATGCGCGCGGCCCGGCCGGGCGAGGCGACCAGCACGAACTCCTCGTCGGACAGGGGCGTGGAGACCAGGGCGCGGCCCCGCGGCCGGAAGGTGGCGATCACCAGGTCGTGGTGGCCCGCCCGCAGCTCCGCCAGCAGCGGCTCGGTCAGGCCGGGGGTGACGCGCAGCCGTACCCCTCGGTCGATCAGCGGGGCGATGCGGGGCAGGACGCTGTGGGTCAGCAACTCGTTGGGGCCGGCCAGGTGCACCGGCTCCGGCGGCCGGTCCTCGACGGCCCCGCCCGGACCGGCGACCGCGGCGAGGGCGTCCAGTGGTTCGACGACGCGGGCGGCGAGTTCGTCGGCGTGCGGAACGGGGGAGACGCCGCGCGCCTGCCGCTGGAACAGCTCCCGGCCCAGCTGCCGCTCCAGGGCGCGTATCTGTGTGGTCACGGTGGGCTGGGACAGGCCGAGCAGGCGGGCCGCGGCGGTGAAGGAACCGGTGCGGTAGACGGCCAGGAACGTGCGCAGCAGGTTCAGATCGAGCGCCGCCGTGCCGCCGGCCTGCCCGGCTTCCTGCCTGCCATCGGCTTCCCTATCTCTCATATGGGTGAGCCTATTGGAATCCAATGGCTCGGCGGGCATACGGTCGACTGCGGCGCCGCACCGACGACCTGCCGCACGGCGTCGGCGAGCGCACCCAGGCAGCGACCCGAGAGAGACACCATGTCGAAGATCCTTTTCGTGATGACCGGCGCCGACCACTGGACCCTGGCCGACGGCACCGAGCACCCCACCGGCTTCTGGGCCGAGGAGGCCGTGGCCCCGTACGGGGCGTTCAAGGCGGCCGGCCACGAGATCGTCGTCGCCACCCCGGGCGGTGTCGTGCCGCCGGTCGACCGGGCCAGCCTCGCGCCCGAGGCCAACGGCGGGCAGGAGAACGCCGACCGCATCGCCGCCGCGCTCGACGGGATGACCGAACTGCGGCACCCCGTGCGCCTGGAGGACGTCCACCTCGACGACTTCGCCGCCGTGTTCTACCCCGGCGGCCATGGCCCGATGGAGGACCTGGCGGTCGACGCCGAGTCCGGCAGGCTGCTGACCGCCGCCCTCCGCTCCGGTCGGCCGCTCGGCGTCGTCTGCCACGGCCCGGCCGCCCTCCTCGCCGCCACCGGGGACGACGGTGCCAACGCCTTCGCCGGATACCGCGTGGCCGCCTTCACCAACGCCGAGGAGACCCAGGCCGGGCTCGCCGACAAGGCCCGGTGGCTGCTGCAGGACCGGCTGACCGAGGCCGGCGTGCGGGTCGAGGAGAAGGAGCCGTGGACGCCGAACGTCGTCGTCGACCGCAACCTCGTCACCGGCCAGAACCCCGCCTCCTCCGCCCCGCTGGCCGCGGAACTGCTCAAGAGGCTCGGCTGACCCCGCCGGGCGGCGCGGCGAAAAGGCCGGTCCGCCTCGCGCGGACCGGCCTGTGTGCCGTCCCTTCTCACTGTGTCGCGTGCTCGCCGTGTAGCGTCCTCGCCGGGCCGCTACGGCTCGCATCCGCCGTGCCGCTACGGCTGGGGGCGCTCCTCGCCGCCGGGCCGCTACGGCTTGGGGGCGCTCCTCGCCGCCGTGCCGGCGCACACGAGCCCCAGGATCACGGCCAGGGCGCCGATGACGACGTTGTTCCAGATGATCCCCGCGTCGGGACCGGTGCCGACGATCCACGGGGCGATGATCATCCAGACGCCCAGTGCGGACATGGCCCAGCTCAGGCCGTACATGCGCTCGGGTGCGGCGGTGAAGCCGAGCCCCAGCAGTCCGATGGCGATGCCCACCACCAGGTTGTGGGTCACGAGCGCGGGCTGGCTGGTCGTGTAGTGGAGTATCCAAGGGGATACCGCGCAGTACAGGCCGAGCAGGAACACCGGTCCGTCCACGAGCGCCACGTCGCGACCGCCGAGCACACGGGCGTAGCGCGCCCGCATTTCGGTCACGTCGGGGTGACCGGCCATGTCGGCCCTGGTGCGCGAGACGTTGGCCATGACTCGCCTCCTTCGGTTCGCAAGTCCGACCGCGTCGATCTGTCGATTGCCGATGGTCGACGTGTTGATGTGCTGATCTCGAGTGCGGTGCGCGGATAGCGCCGCCTGAGTCCATTTTGCGCTTATTCGCCCCTTATGTGTAGAGCTTGGCGTCGGCAGCGCAGGGCAGGCGGGAGGGACGTCCGCCCGGGCCGTACCGGGGGCCGGCGGGCACCTGCGGCCCGGGCGGCCTCGGGGCGTCTGCCGGGGAGGCGGCCCCCGGTGTTCCCATGGTCGGAGCCGGGGAGCAAGGTCATCAACTCGCATCGATTCTGCGTCGTATAGTCGCCCCATGAGCGAGCCACCCGCCGCCCCGGACCCCGGCGCCGGCCCGGCTTCCCACGGGGCCGACGTGCCCCTGACGACCGGCGCGCTGGCCCGTCGGCTGGGCGTCTCGCCCACCACGCTGCGCTCCTGGGATCGCCGCTACGGTATCGGCCCCGCCGTCCGCGCCGACGGCCGGCACCGGCGCTGGACCCCGCGGGACGTGGCGGTGCTCGAGGCGATGTGCCGGCTGACGTCCTCCGGCGTACCGCCGGCGGAGGCGGCCCGCGCCGCCCGGGAGACGGCCGGCTCGCCCACCGCGATCGGCGTGCCCGAGGAGCCCCGGGAGTCCGGCGAGTTCCGGGAGCCCCGTGTGTCCGGGGAGTCCGGGGAGTCTCAGGACACCCGGTCGGCGCGGGAGACCGGGGAGCCCGAGGCGCGCGGCCCCTCCACCGCGGCCCGCACCCTGCCCCTCGGCGACGTGCGCCACGAGTTCCGGGGTCTGGCCCGTGCCGCCGTACGCCTCGACGCCCCGGCCGTGGAACGGCAACTCGCCGCCGCCGTGGAGCAGTACGGCATCGCCGTCGCCTGGCAGGAGGTCATGGTGCCGACGCTGCACGCGGTGGGCCGCAAGTGGGCCTCGTCCGGCGACCGTTACGTCGAGGTCGAGCACCTGCTGTCCTGGCACGTCTCCACGATCCTGCGCCGGTGCACCCCGCCCCCCGGACGGCAGGGCGACTCCCCGGTGGCCGGGCCCGTCGTCCTGGCCTGCGTGCCCGGCGAGCAGCACACCCTGCCGATCGAGGCGCTCAACGCCGCCCTCTGTGAACTCGGCCTGCCCACGCGGATGTTCGGGGCCGCCGTGCCCGCGGAGGCGCTCGCGGCGGCGGTGCAGCGGCTCGGCCCGTCCGCCGTCGTGCTGTGGGCGCAGGCGCGCTCCACGGCGAGCCTGCCGCTGGCCCGTCACATCGCCGGCACCCGGTGGGGGGTCAAGGGCGCCCGCAGACAGCCGCTGGTGGTCCTGGGCGGGCCCGGCTGGTCCGGCCCGTCGGCACGCGGGCTGCTCAGACCGGCGACCCTGAAGGACGCCCTGGACATCGTGTCCGGCGCGGCGCGGGGCGAGGCACCGGCCGAGCGGGGATGACGACCCCCGGCGTCCGGGCGCGGCTCGGTGGGGGCGTTGATCCGTCCCGGCTCCCCCGGGGGCGGAGACCGCCCGTCCGGCGCATCCGCGGGCGGTGCACGGCGGGAAGGGATCCACACACGTGCGTGACGGCGCACGAACGCCGCCGCCCGGCAGGTCCGGGCGCCCGACAGCCCGAGGGGTCCCATCGTGCCCGCGCCCGCCCACACCCCCGACGTCCTGGTGATCGGCGCAGGCGTCGCCGGACTCGCCTGCGCCCGTGACCTGCTCGCGGCGGGCCTCGACGTCCACGTCCTGGAGGCGTCCGACGCGGTCGGCGGGCGGATGCGCTCCGACCGGGTCGACGGGTTCCTCGTCGACCGCGGCTTCCAGGTCTTCAACACGTCGTACCCGCAGGTCCGGCGCCGGCTGTCGCTGCGCGGACTGCGGCTCCGTCCGTTCACGCCCGGCGTCCTGATCCACACCGGGCGCGGCAGGCTGCGTTTCGACGACCCCACCCGCCGTCCCCGCACCCTGCCCGACCTGCTTCCCGGCCGCCTCGCCGGACCCCGCGACCTCGTGGCGCTCGGCGCCCTGTCGGCCCGCGACCTGCTCGCCCCCGTCCGGGTGGTGAAGCGGTCGCCGGACCGCACCACCCGCACGGCCCTGGCGGATGCCGGATTCTCGGAGGCGTTCGTCGAGCGGTTCTTCCGCCCGTTCCTGTCCGGGGTGTTCCTGGAGGACGAACTGGAGACCTCCAGCCGGTTCTTCCACCTCGTGTGGCGCGCCATGCTGCGCGGCACCCTGTGCCTGCCCGCCGAGGGGATCGGCGCGGTGCCCCGCGCGCTCGCGGCCGCGCTGCCGGCCGGCACCGTGAGCCTGGAGACTCCGGTGGCCGCGCTCACCGACGACGGCGCCGTCACGGCCGACGGCGCCGAACTGCCCGCGCGGGCCGTGGTGGTGGCGACCGGTCCCGGCCCGGCGGTCGGCCTGCTGCCCGGCCTCGACCTGCCCGCCTACCGGACGGTGACGACGTACTACCACGTCACCGACCGCTCACCGCTCGGCGAGCCGACCCTCCTCGTCGACGAGCGGCGGCGGTTCCTCAACACCGTCGTCCTCAGCGACGTCGTCCCGCCGTACGCGCCCGTCGGCTCCGCCCTCGTCGCGACCTCCGTCCTCGGCGGGGACGATCCGGGACGGGAGAGGTCCGTGCGCGAGGCGCTCGCCGAGGTCTACGACACCTCCACCGGCGGCTGGGACCTGCTGACCGCCCGCACGGTCACGGACGCGCTGCCCGCGATGCCCCCGCCGCAGCCGCTCAGCCGCACCACCCGGGTCTCGCCCGCCCGTCACGTCTGCGGCGACCACCGCGCCACCGGCTCGGTCCAGGGCGCGCTGGCGTCCGGCGCCCGCGCGGCCCGCGAGGTGCTGCGGGATCTGCGCCGCCGCTAGCGGGGCGGTCGCCGCGGGATCCGTGCCGTCGGCAGCCGGGCGGTTCCCCCGGCGCGTGTCCGGGTCCGCCTTGCCGTGCGCCGGTCCGCCCTACCGCGCGCCCGGTTCCCGGCCTGCCCGGGAGGGCCGGGCCCGACCCGGACAGGGGCGCGCACCCGCCGACGGGACCGCCGGACCGGCCACGCCTCCGGGGTGGGGACGCCCTCCGCCGGTCGCGCCGCTCCGCGTCGTGAGCTGCTGCCGCGGGCCGGTGATGACGCCGTGCAGCGGACGGGAGACGCGGAGCCGCGAGATGCCCGGTGCCGGGCGGGCGCTCCGCCACCGCCGACCGCCGACCGCCGACCGCCGACCGCCGACCGCCGACCGCCGACCGCCGGGGGCGCGCGGGGCGCACCGGCCCGGCGGGAGGGCCGGGTCAGCTGCGCCAGGCCGGTGGCGTCGGCAGGGGGCCGGGCGGTTCGACGGTCAGTGCCCTGCCGTCGGTCCGGCCGGTGAGCCAGCCCAGCAGCTCCGCCGCCGGACCCGTCACCCGTGGTCCCCGTCCGTCCTTGACGACCCACCCGGTCCGGTCCTGGTCCGCGCACAGCGTCATCGGAGGGGCGTCGGGGTCGCCGCGGAGTCTCCCCACGGTCGTCTCCAGCTCCCGGGCGACGAAGAAGGCGGGCCAGTCGGCCGGGCCGTGCCCGGTGGCCAGGTCGGTGTGGTGCACTTCCACCTCGCGCAGCATGCTCCCCACGGCCCCGCGCACCGGCTTCGGGCCGCCGCCCAGCCAGCGCACCGGTACCTCCCAGGCGTCCCGCGGGTGGTCCCGGGCCGCGGCGAGGAAACGGTGCAGCGCGGTGTCCATGTCGTCGAGGAGCGCGGCGGCGGACCGGCCCGCGCCCGCCTCGATCTCGCGCTCCCGCTGGGCCTCGTCGGCGTACTGCGGCAGGTCGGCGCCCGAACGGGCGGAGGCGAGCAGCCGGCTGCGGGAGTCGGCACTGCGGGCCAGATGGGTGAGGACGTGGCCGCGGGTCCAGCCGGGCAGCAGCGAGGGCGCCCGTACCTCCTCGTCCGACAGCGCGGCCGCGGTCGCGAGCAGCCGGTCGACGGAGGCGTGCAGCAGAGGCAGGACCGAGGCGGGGCTGTCGGGAGGCATGGGTCTCCGATCGGTGACGGCGGATCGCGGTGACGACGGTCGTCTCCCCTGTTCCCGGCCCGCGGCGACCCGCACGTCGTTCGTCCGGTGGAGCCCCGCCCCGCCGGAGCCCGGCCCCGCCGGAGCCCCGCCCCGCCGGAGCCCGGCGCCCGGCGGGGCACCGGGCGCCGGGCTCCGGGGGCCGCGGGGCCGCGGGGCCGAGGGACCGTCAGGGGCGTGTCCGGCGGCCGGGTTCCGACATGTCTTCGCCCGCGAGTCTCCCCGCGAGTCCGATGACAGCGTCCCGTTCGTCGGTGAGGACCCTGTGCCCGGCTTCGGCGTGACGCGTCATGCCGGCGGTGCCGTCCGGGTCCCGGCGAACCCGGAGCCCGGACGTGCGCACACCGGGGCCGGGCCGGGGCCGGGCCGGGTCGGCGGTCGATGTAGGGGAAGACGCGACCCGCGGTGCGCGCGTTCCGGGAGCCGGCGAGGCCCTGCGCGGCGCTCGGGCGGCCGCGCCCCCGCGGATCCCTCACTCGACGCCCCGGGCGCGCCGGAAGCGGGCCAGGCCGTCGGCGAGGTCGATGATCGGGTCCGGGTAGCCGGCGACGGCGGCCCGGTCCTGGCCCCGGAGTTTCCACGGCTCGTGCACCGCGGGGCCGTCGAGCCGGGCGAGTTCGGGAACCCACCGGCGGACGTACGTGCCGTCCGGGTCGTGCCGCTTGGCCTGCGTGACCGGATTGAGGACGCGGTTGGGCCGGGTGTCGGTGCCGGTGCCCGCCATCCACTGCCAGTTGAGCTGGTTGTTGGCGATGTCGCCGTCGACCAGCAGGTCGAGGAAGTGCCGGGCGCCGACGCGCCAGTCGACGTACAGGGTCTTGGTCAGGAAGCTCGCGGTCAGCAGCCGGCCCCGGTTGTGCATCCAGCCCTCGTGACGCAGCTGGCGCATCGCCGCGTCGATCAGCGGATAGCCGGTACGGCCCTCCCGCCAGGCCGCGACGTCCTCGGCCGCCGCGTGCTCCGAGCGCCAGCGGTCGTGCTTGGTGCGGTAGTCCGCGGCGGCCGCGGCGGGCCGGGCCGCCAGCACCTGGCGGTGGAAGTCCCGCCAGGCGATCTGCCGTACGAACGCCTCGGCGCCCGGCCCGCCCGCCTTCCGGGCCCGGTGGACGGCCTCGACGGGGGAGACCGTGCCGAAGTGCAGGTGCGGCGAGAGCCGGGAGGTGGCGTCACCGGCCAGGTCGTCCTGGCGCTCCTCGTAGGCGGCGAGCCCGCCGCGCAGCCAGGCGGACAGGCGCCTGCGGCCCTCCGACTCGCCGCCCGCCGCCAGGGCCGGCGACAGCCCGGAGAGGCCGGCCCGGAAGGGCAGCGGCTCGGAGCCGACGCCGTCCGGCACCCGCACGGTGCGCGGCGCGGCCAGCGGATCGCGCAGCCGCAGCCCGGACCACCGCCGGAAGTACGGGGTGAACACGGCGAAGTGGTCCGAGGAACTCGGCGCCACCGCGCCGGGCGTGACCGCCGTGGTCACCGTGTCGTGGACGTGCAGCCGCCTGCCCTCCGCCTCCAGGGCGCGCCGCAGCCGCCGCTCGCGCAGCTGCGCGTAGCCGCTGACGTCGGCCGCCATGTGGACCTCGTCGGCGTCCGTCTCGGCGGCCACCTTGCACACCTCCTCGACGACGTCCCCGGAGCGGACCACCAGCCGCCCGCCGCGCACACGCAGGCCCGCGTCGAGGTCGCGCAGGCAGTCGGCGAGGAACGCCAGCCGGTTGGGCGCGGCGAAGCCGGCCCGCGCCACGCCCCGGTCACGCACGAACAGCGGGACCACCCGGTGCGCCTCGCACGCGGCCCGCAGCGCGGGATGGTCGTGCAGACGCAGGTCCGAGGTGAACAGGACGACCGAGACGTTCATGGGGCGTACTCCGGGTGACGGGAAGGAAGCGGTCGGTGAGGTGTTTCCGGCCGGGGCGAGCCGGCGGATGCGGCCGTCAACGGGCCGACGTGCGTGCCCCCGCCGGTGGGGCAGGGGTCCGTGCGGCGGCCAGCGCGATGTTGCGGGCCATCCCGCCGAACACGACGGCGTGGAAGGGCGAGACGCTCCACCAGTAGGCGTGCCCGAGCAGCCCGTGCGGGTGGAACAGGGCCCGCTGCCGGTAACGGGTGCGGCCCTCGTCGTCCGTCTCCGCGCGCATCTCCAGCCAGGCCAGCCCCGGCAGCCGCATCTCCGCGCGCAGCCGCAGCAGGTGCCCGGGCTCGATCTCCTCCACCCGCCAGAAGTCCAGCGAGTCGCCGACGCGCAGCCGGGCCGCGTCGCGCCGCCCCCTGCGCAGGCCGACCCCGCCGAACAGCCGGTCCAGCCGGCCGCGCACCGCCCAGGCGAGCGGGAAGGAGTACCAGCCGTTCTCCCCGCCGATGCCCTCGATCACCCGCCACAGCGCCTCCCGCGAGGCGTTCACGGGCAGCTCGCGCCGGTCCGTGTACAGACTGCCGCCCGCCCAGTCGGGGTCGGTGGGCAGCGGATCGCTGGGTGCCCCGGGCACCGACGCCGACGACCAGCGGGTGGTCACCTGGGCGTCCCGGACCCGCTTCAGCGCCAGCCGCACCGCCTCGTCGAAGCCGATCGGATGGCCCGGCGGGTCGGGTACGTACCGTGCGATGTCGTGCTCGTGGCAGATCACCTCGTGGCGCAGCGACTCGGTGAGCGGCCGCGCGATGGACGCCGGCACCGGCGTCACCAGGCCGACCCAGTGGCTGGAGAGGCGGGGGGTGAGGACCGGTACGGGCACGATGATCCGGCGCGGCAGGCCGGCCACCGCCGCGTACCGCATCATCATGTCCCGGTACGTCAGCACCTCCGGTCCGCCGATGTCGAAGGCGCGGTTGACGTCGGCGGGCATGCGCGCGCTGCCGGCCAGGGTACGCAGCACGTCGCGCACCGCCACCGGCTGGATGCGGGTGCGCACCCAGCTGGGGGTGACCATCACCGGCAGCCGCTCGGTCAGGTAGCGCAGCATCTCGAAGGAGACCGAGCCCGAGCCGATGACCACCGCCGCGCGCAGCACGGTGGTCGGCACGCCCGACGCCAGCAGGATCCGGCCCACCTCGGCCCGGGACCGCAGGTGCGGGGAGAGCTCCCGCTCGGGCACGCCCACGGGGGTCAGCCCGCCGAGGTAGACGATGCGGCGCACCCCGGCCGCCCGGGCCTGCTCCCCGAAGATCCGCGCCGCCCGGCGGTCGGTCTCCTCGAACGTGGCGCCGCTGCCCAGGGCGTGCACCAGGTAGTAGGCGACGTCGATGCCGCGCATCGCCTCGGCGACGGACGCCGCGTCCGTGACGTCGCCGCGCACCACCTCCGCCTCGCCCGCCCACGGGTGGTCGCGCAGCTTGCCGGGCGACCGGGCCAGACAGCGCACCGTGTGCCCCTCGGCGAGCAGTTCCGGCACCAGACGGCCGCCGATGTATCCCGTCGCCCCGGTCACGAGACAGCGCAGCCCGGGTCCGCCCTCGTCGTGGTTCATCAGTCGCCGGCCCTCCGTGTCGATGGCGTCCATGGCGTCGACGGCGTTCATGGCGTCAACGGCGTCAACGGCGTCCATGGCGTCGATGGCGTCCATGGCTCCCTGTGATCCCTTCCACGGACGCGGCGGCAGTGGATGCGCGTGCTTCTATAGGGTGACCCCGTGGCCACAGCAGACGACCGGGAGCGGCGGCCGGCGACGCAGCCCGAACCCGGACCTCCCGCGGGGACCGACCTGCAGTCCCTCGCCGTGCACCTGCGGCGGATGAACGGCGAGATCAACCGTCTGGTCCACGGCTTCGCCGCCGACCACGGCCTGCACGCCACCGACGTCCAGGCGCTCGCGGCGATCCTGGACGCCGACGAGCCGATGACGCCCGGGCGGCTGCGCGAGCACCTCGGGCTCACCTCCGGAGCCGTCACCGCCTGCGTCGACCGGCTGGAGCGCGCCGGGCACATCCGGCGGGTGCGGGAGAGCGCGGACCGCAGAGTGGTGCACCTGTACTACGCGGCGGACGCCCGGGCCGCCGCGCGCACGTACTTCCGGCCCCTCGCGCAGGCCGCGCAGGCGGCGCACGCGCGCTTCACGGACGAGGAACTGGCCGCGGTCACGCGCTTCGTGGCGGCCATGAACGAAGAACTCGCCCTTCTGCGGCCCCACGGCTCCTGACCGCATCCGCCGACCCGCGGACAGCGGAAGAGCAGGTGTCGCTACGATCATTTAGCTCAATGATTGAGATTGTTTGTCATTGAGATACGTGTACCGAGGTACCTGCCGAGGTACTGCCGAGGCACCGGTCCGGACACCGGCCGAGGCGCCCGACCGAGGCACCGTCCCGTAAGCCAGGAGAACCATGTCCCTCACCGCACGACGAGGCCGCTTCCTCGTCCCCCTGCTGCTGCTCGTCGTCTGGCTCGGCGTCGGCGGAGTGCTCGGCCCGTACGCCGGCCGGCTCGGCGAGGTCGCCACCAACGACCAGGCCGCCTTCCTGCCGCGCAGCGCCGAGTCCACCGAGGTCGTCGCCGAGCAGCGCGCCTTCCGGCAGGACGAGACGCTGCCCGCGATCGTCGTGTGGACCGACGCGGACGGCGGCCCGATGCGGGACAGGCAGGCCGCGGCCGGTGAGGCCCTCGCCTCCCTGACGGACCTGCCGGGCGTGTCCGGGAAGGTCTCGCCCGCCCTGCTCTCCCGGGACGGCCGGGCCGTCGAGGGCGTGGTCCAGCTCAGGCCCGACCTGGGGGAGCGGCTGCCCGACGCCCTCGACCGGATCCGCGCCGCCGCCGAACGGGTACCTGGCAGCACGGTCGAGCTGGCCGGACCGGCCGCGACCCGCGCGGACCTGTCCGACGCCTTCGCCGGGATCGACGGGCTGCTGCTGGTCGTCGCGCTGGTGACGGTCCTGGTGATCCTGCTGCTGGTCTACCGCAGCGTGCTGCTGCCCCTGGTGATCATCATCGGCGCGGTCTTCGCGCTGGGCCTGGCCTGCGCCGTCGTGTACGTCCTCGCCGACCACGGCGTGGTCCGGGTCGACGGGCAGGTCCAGGGCATCCTCTCCATCCTCGTCATCGGCGCGGCGACCGACTACGCGCTGCTGCTGACGGCCCGCTTCCGGGAGGAGCTGGCCGCGCGCACCGACCGGTTCGCGGCCGTGCGGGCCGCGCTGGGTCGGTCCTGGGGCGCCGTCGTGGCCAGCGCGGCGACCGTCGCGCTGGGCCTGCTCGCGCTGCTGACCAGCGACCTGACGAACAACCGGGCGCTCGGCCCGGTCGGCGCGATCGGCATCGTCTGCGCGCTGGTGAGCTCGCTGACCTTCCTGCCCGCCGCGCTCGTCCTGCTGGGCCGCGCCGCCTACTGGCCGGCCGCCCCGCACGCCGGGGACGAAGAGCGCGGGGGCGGCCGGGGCGTGTGGCGGCGCGTGGCCTTGCTCGTCGACCGCGCGCCCCGGAAGGTCTGGGCCGTCTCGCTCGCCGTGCTGATCGCCTTTGCCGCCTTCGCCCCCGCCCTCGCCTCCAAGGGCGTACCCCTCGACGAGACGTTCGTCGACGACGCGCCCTCGGTGGCCGCCCAGCGGACCCTGTCCCGGCACTTCCCGGGCGGCTCCGGCAACCCCGCCGTCGTCATCGCGAACGCCGACCGCCTCGACCGCGTCGTCGCCACCGCCCTGCGCACCGACGGCGTCGCCTCGGCGGCCGGCGTCACCGCCTCCGGCCGGCCCGGCGGCTCCCCGCTGGTCGTCGACGGGCGGGTACGCGTCGACGTCACCCTGAAGGCGGCCGCCGACAGCGACGCCGCCAAGGACACCGTGGCCCGGCTCCGCGGCGCCCTGCACGCGGTGCCGGACGCCGACGCCCTCGTCGGCGGCTACACCGCGCAGCAGTACGACACCCTGCGCACCGCCGAACGGGACCGCACCCTCATCGTGCCCGTCGTGCTGGCAGTGATCCTCGTCATCCTGGCGCTGCTGCTGCGCTCGCTGCTGCTGCCGGCGCTGCTGGTGGCCACCGTCGCGCTGAACTTCCTCGCCACGCTGGGCGTCTCGGCCCTGGTCTTCCGGCACGCCCTCGGCTTCACCGGCACCGATCCCTCGGTCCCGCTGTACGGCTTCGTGTTCCTCGTCGCCCTCGGCGTCGACTACAACATCTTCCTGATGTCCCGGGTGCGTGAGGAGTCGCTGCGGCACGGGGTCCGTCAGGGCATCCTGCGCGGGCTGGTCGGCACCGGAGGCGTGATCACCTCGGCGGGCGTGGTGCTCGCCGCGACCTTCGCCGCCCTCGGGGTGATCCCGCTGGCGTTCCTGGTGCAGATCGCGTTCATCGTCGCCTTCGGCGTGCTCCTCGACACCCTGGTCGTGCGCTCGCTGCTGGTGCCCGCCCTCGCCCGCGACCTCGGCCCCGTCGTGTGGTGGCCGGGACGGCTGTGGCGGGAGGGCCGCACCCCGGCCGTCCGGGCCGACGGGTCGCGGGAGACCGCATCCGCGACCGCCGACACGACCGAAGAAAGGGTGACGCCCACGTCGGCCAGGATCCCGACCCAGGAGTGAACCGTGTCCTTGCAGCCCGTCGTGACCGGCCCCGCAGATGCCCGTGCCCTGTCCCGGCCGCTGTTCGAGCGGCTGCGCTCGCTGGACGAGGGCACCCCCGCGTACATGTACGTCCGCAACACGCTCGTCGAGCTCAACATGGGGCTCGTGCGGTACGCGGGGCGCCACTTCCGGCCGCGTCCGGAGATGTACGACGACGTGCTCCAGGCCGGCACGATCGGGCTGATCAAGGCCATCGACCGGTTCGACCCGACCCGGGGCAACGACTTCGAGGTCTTCGCCGTGCCCACCGTGTTCGGGGAGATCAAGCGGTTCTTCCGCGACACCACCTGGGCGGTGCGGGTGCCCCGGCAGCTCAAGGAGTACCGCGCCCTCCTGCTGGAGGCCCGCGCCGAGTTCGAACAGGAGGAGGGACGCTCGCCCACCGTCGGCGAGCTCGCCCGGCGCACCGGACTGTCGCAGGAGCAGGTGGTGGAGGGCCTCCAGGCGGCGGAAGGGCACGACGCCATCTCCCTGGACGCGCCCGCGGAACCGGGCGAGGGCGAGGTCCTCGGCGACCTGCTCGGCGCGGACGACCCCGCCCTCGCCAGGGCCGAGGACGTGGCCACCCTCGGTCCGCTGATCGCGGCGCTGCCCGCCCGTGAGCGCCGGATCCTGGACATGCGGTTCCGGCGCGACATGACCCAGAGCGAGATCGGCGCCGAACTGGGCATCTCCCAGATGCACGTCTCCCGCCTCCTGAGCCGCACCCTGGCCCGGCTGCGCAGCCGGCTCGACGGCCGCGGCTGAGGAAACCGCCGGGGCCGGCCGTCCGGGCGCACATGTCCGCGCTGTTTGCGGGCACGAGGAAGGGCACGACAGTCGTCGTGACGATGCCCAGGCCGACGCAGGAGGTGGCTGCCGCTATGAGCGGGAAGGTGTTGGAGCGTTTCCCCGCAGGAGCTCCGCGCGGATCATGGCCCGCGGAGGAGTACGCCGCGCAGCGCCGTGCCGCGGGGGAGCCCGCCGAGGTCGTGATGGACCTCGAATCGGACGCCTTCCTCGTGGTCGTCGCCGGCGACGAGGACTGACAGTGATGATTGCTGCGGCTCCGCTCGGCGACCCCCGCCCCCGGAGCGCGAACGCCGCGCGCGGTTCCGCGGCGGCGCGGCGCGACCGACCCTGCGGTCTGACCGCCGCCCGCCACGACCGCCACACCCGCCGCGGGCCGTGGCCGCGCGCGTCAGGCGGTACGCCCGCGTCCTCGGCGCAGGCCGCGCACATGGGTGAACGCGACGCGGGCCCGGCCATCAGCTCCCCGGCGGCCGGCGGGCTCAGCAGCCGCTTTGGCGTACGGGGCAGCCGGGACCGGTCCAGCATCCTTGCCGGGGTGTGGTGCAGGCTGGGCCGCCCGCCCTTCTCCCGCGGCCGCCCCGCCGTACTCCCACGGCCCCCTCGGCCACACTCCCGCGGCCTGCTCGGCCTGCTCGGCCTGCTCGGCCTGCTCGGCCTGCTCGGCCTGCTCGGCCTGCTCGGCCTGCTCGGCCCGCTCGGCCCGAGCGGTTGACGGCGTCGTTGCGGCCGGGGCGGCATGCCCTTGGTTCACGCGTGCCGCCCGCCGGGTGAAGCAGGGAGTCGGCCGGACGGCGGGCGGTGGTGCCGAGCGGGTGCGCTGAGGGGGCATACGGGGAATTCTCGCGAGGCCGCAGTGCACGGTGTGGAATCGGGGGTGTGCCGTTCGTGCGGAAGGTGACACGAGGACCCCGGCCCCTGGAGGACGCCATGACGTACTACCTGCTCAGCGTGGTCCAGCCGAGCGAGGCGGAGCCGCCCTCGGCGGAGGCACTCGCCGAGATCGGCCACAACCTCGAGGTGTTCCACCGGGAACTGCGCGAGGCCGGCGCGTGGGTCTTCGCCGGAGGACTGCACGACCCGGAGAGCGCGACCATGCTGCGGCCCCACAACGGGGAGGTGCTCGCCACCGACGGCCCCTACGCCCAGGGCAAGGAGTGCCTGGGCGGCATCTGCCTGATCCAGGCGCCCGACCTGGACGCGGCCCTGCGCTGGGGACGCCGGGCGGTGTGGGCCACGACGCTGCCGATCGAGGTACGCGCCTTCATGGAGGAGGCCTGACGCCGGGCAGGGGCACCGCCGCGGATCTCATCACAGCACCGGAATTTATTTTGGTGTATGAAATGTTGGTCTATGCATCGACTTCCGGGTCGACCGGACCGTTCAGACCGCATCGGCGAGCCGCGAGGCCCGCCCCACCAGCGAGGCACCCGTGAACCACCCCAGCCCCGAGCAGCCCGCCGACGTAGTGGCCCGACTGCGGGCCACCTTCCGCACCGGCCGCACCAAGCCCCTGGACCGGCGCACCGACCAACTGCGCCGCTTGCGCGCGCTGCTCACCGAGAAGGGGCCCGACCTGGCCGCCGCCCTCCACGCCGACCTGGGCAAGAGCGCCACCGAAGCCCACCGCACCGAGATCGACTTCACCGTCCGCGAGATCGACCACACCCTCGCCCGTCTGGCCGACTGGCTGCGTCCGGAGCCCGCCCCGGACCCGGCGCACCTCGGGGCCGACGCCCGCGCGTGGACGCAGTACGACCCCCTCGGCGTCGTCCTCGTCATCGCCCCCTGGAACTACCCCGCCCAGCTCCTGCTCGCTCCGCTGGTCGGCGCGCTCGCCGCCGGCAACGCGGTGGTCGCCAAGCCCAGCGAGCTGGCCCCGGCCACCTCCGCCGCCCTGGCCCGCCTGCTGCCGGAGTACCTCGACACCGACGCGGTCGCCGTCGTCGAGGGCGGGGTGCCCGAGACCACCGCCCTGCTCGGGCAGCGCTTCGACCACGTCTTCTACACCGGCAACGGCACCGTGGGCCGCATCGTCATGCGCGCCGCGGCCGAGCACCTCACCCCGGTCACCCTCGAACTGGGCGGCAAGTCCCCCGCGTTCGTCGACCGCGGCGTCGATCTCGACGTGGTCGCCGACCGGCTGGCGCGCGGCAAGTTCCTCAACGCCGGACAGACCTGCGTCGCGCCCGACTACGTGCTGACCGACCCGGCCACCGCCGCCGCCCTGGAACCCGCTCTGGCCCGCGCCGTCGAGGCGCTGTACGGCAGCGATCCGCGGACCTGCGGCGAGTACGGCCGCATCGTCGACGAGCGGCACTTCGACCGGCTCACCGGTCTGCTCGGCTCCGGCCGCGTCGTCGTGGGCGGGGACAGCGACCGTGCGCAGAAGTTCATCGCGCCGACCGTCCTGGCCGACGTCGACCCCGAGTCGCCGGTGATGCGGGAGGAGATCTTCGGCCCCATCCTGCCCATCGTGACCGTCTCCGGCCTGGACGAGGCGATCGACTTCGTCAACGACCGGGACAAGCCCCTCGCCCTGTACGTCTTCTCGGAGTCCGACGGCACCCGCGCCCGGATCGCCGCGGAGACCTCCTCGGGCGGCCTCGGGTACGGCCTGCCGCTGGCCCATCTCACCGTCTCCGACCTGCCGTTCGGCGGAGTGGGGGAGAGCGGCATGGGGAGCTACCACGGCCGCTACTCGATCGAGACGTTCAGTCACCGCAAGGCGGTCCTGGACAAGCCGCTGAGCTGACCCCGGACGCCGTCGACCGACCGGTACCCCCGCCGGTCGCCGGTCGCCGGTCGCCGGTCGCCGGCCGCCGGCCGCCGGTGGGGGCGGTCGGGCCCGCCTCGTCCCCGCCCCGGTCGGCCGCACCGCCGCCGACCGCGCCGGAGCCGGCCGTGCACGCCCCGTGGAACCCCGGCACCGGCAACCCCGGCCAGCTCGCCGGGCACGTCGCGGCGGGCGCCCCGCGCCTGACCGGCGACCAGTCGCGCCGCCTCGACGACCCGCGCCGCCCGCACGGCTGACACGACGCACGCCCACTGCGCCGGCCGTCACGACGCCGGCCGGGCAGCCGTCACGACGTCCACTGGCGCAGGCCCTCACGACACCGACCGACAGCCGGCACGACCGACACCGCGCCGACGGGCCGGCCGACACCGCGCCGACCCCCGAAGCGCCCCCCGGCACCCGCCCGCGCCCGTCCGGCCGGGACTGGCGCCCGCGACGTTCTACGTATAACCTCTCGCGCGACCACCCGCACCGAAAGGCCACGATGAGACGCGTCGCCCTGGTCACCCTCGTCGTCGACGACTACGACGAGGCGATCCGCTTCTACACCGAGGCCCTCGGGTTCCGGCTCACCGAGGACAGTCCGCGCCCCGACGGCTCCCGCTGGGTCGTCGTCGAACCCGGCACCGGATCCGGCGGGACCGGCCTGCTGCTCGCCCGTGCCAGGGACGAGGCACAGCGCGCCCGGATCGGCGACCAGACCGGCGGGCGCGTCGGCTTCTTCCTGCACACCGACGACTTCGCCCGCGACCACGCCCGGATGCTCGCGGCGGGCGTCGCCTTCCTGGAGGAGCCGCGGCACGAGCCGTACGGCTCGGTCGCCGTCTTCCAGGACCTGTACGGCAACCGCTGGGACCTGCTCCAGCCCACCGCCCCCGCCGCCCCCGCCGCCCCCGCGGCCCCCGCCACCCACTGACCGTCCGCACCACCCGCCGAGGAAGCCCCGCCCATGACCGCGCCGCGCATCGACGCCGACACCCTCCGCCGCCTGCCCAAGGCCGTCCTGCACGACCACCTCGACGGCGGCCTGCGCCCCGCCACCGTGGTCGAACTCGCTGCCGACACCGGCCACACCCTGCCCACCACCGACCCGGACGAACTCGCCGCCTGGTTCGTCGAGGCCGCCGGCTCCGGCGACCTGGTGCGCTACATAGCCACCTTCGAGCACACCCTCGCCGTGCTGCAGACCCGCGAGGGCCTGCTGCGCGCCGCCGAGGAGTACGTCCTCGACCTCGCCGCCGACGGCGTCGTCTACGGCGAGGTGCGCTACGCCCCGGAGTTGATGGTCAGGCGCGGGCTGACGCTGCCGGAGGTCGTCGAGACCGTCCAGGAGGGGCTCGCGGCCGGCATGGCGAAGGCGGCCGCGGCCGGCACGCCGGTGCTCGTGCGCACGCTGCTGTGCGGGATGCGCATGTTCGACCGCACCCGCGAGACCGCCGACCTCGCGGTCGCCTTCCGGGACGCCGGCGTCGTCGGCTTCGACATCGCCGGCGCCGAGGACGGCTTCCCGCCCGCCGACCACCTCGACGCCTTCGAGCACCTGCGCCGCGAGAGCGTCCCCTTCACCATCCACGCCGGCGAGGCCTACGGCCTGCCCAGCGTCCACCAGGCCGTACAGGTGTGCGGCGCCCAGCGCATCGGCCACGGCGTGCGCATCACCGAGGACATCCCGGATCTCGCGGCCGGCAAGCTCGGCCGTCTCGCCGGCTGGGTCCGCGACCGCCGGATCGCCCTGGAGATGTGCCCGACCTCCAACCTCCAGACGGGCGCGGCCACCTCGATCGCCGGGCACCCGATCACCGCGCTGAAGGACCTCGGCTTCCGCGTCACCCTCAACACCGACAACCGTCTGGTGTCCGGCACGACCATGACCCGCGAGATGTCCCTGCTCGTCGAGCAGGCCGGCTGGACGGTGCGGGACCTGCGCACGGTCACGCTGAACGCCCTCAAGAGCGCCTTCATCCCGTTCGACGAGCGCAACGCCCTGATCGAGGACGTCGTCCTGCCGGGCTACGCGGCGGTGCTCCCCAGCAGCCCGCGCACGTAAGCGGCCTGCCCGACGTGCTGCAGGTCGTCCGACAGCACGCTGACCAGCCGCACGCCCAGGCTGACCGGCGGGTCCCAGCGTTCGTCCACGATCCGCTCCAGGTCCTTGGCGGCGAGGGAGCGCAGGGCCTGGAGGGTCTGCTCGTGCACCGCGTCGTAGTACCCGGTCAGCAGGTCGCCGGAGTCGACCCGCACCTTGGCGACCTTCGCCGGGCTGTGTCCGTAGCCGGTGTCGTGGCGGGGCAGGTCGAGCCCGAAGCGTCCCTGCCAGTCCCGCGCCGACCAGGCCTGGTCGAGACCGAAGGCGTCGGCGACGTGGTCGTCCTGGACGCGGGTGAGGTGCCACACCAGCCAGGTGATCGAGTTGGCGTCGCCGGAGGGGCGGGCGTTGAGGGCGTCGGGACCGAGGCCCTCGACGACGGCGTGGACTTCTTCCCGGATGCGGCCGTACCCGTCGATGAGGATGTCTTTGGCATGCATACCTCCCACCATCCCCCCGCCGCCGCCTACGCGCCCCCCGATTCCAGCAGCGCCATCAGCGCGCGGGCCGCGGGGCTGGTGGCCTGCGGGGGCGGCAGCAGGGCGGCGCTCTCGTACACCGGCTCGCCGCCGTCCTTCAGATCCAGGGCGGTCAGCGACGCCCGCTTGTACCGGAAGTGACGCGGTACGACGGCGACACCGAGGTTCTCGCCGACCAGGTCCAGCAGGCTGTGCACATCGTTGACCTCCAGCGACACCGTGCGCCGCACCCCCGCCCTGGCGAAGGCGGCGTCGGTGGCGCGGCGGGGCCCGAAGTCCGGCTGGAAGTCGACGAAGACCTCGTCGGCGAGGTCGGCCGGGGCGACGGTGGCGCCGGCGACGGAGAGCGGGTGCGAGGCGTGGCACAGCACCGTCATCGGCTCGCTCGTCAGCGACACCGACCTGAGCTGATCGCTGTCCGCCTGGGTGCGGTAGGCGAACGCCAGGTCCAGCCGGCCCGCCGCGACCTCCTCCGCCAGCGCGCCCGCCCCCGCCTGCCGCAGCCGTATCTCCACGTCCGGGTGGCGTCGCCGGAACGCGGCGAGCAGCCCCGCGACGTGCAACCCGGCGATGCACTGCTCGGTGCCCAGCGACAGCGTCCCTCGCAGCACGCCCTGCACGGCCGCGACCGCCTCGTGCGCCGCCCGCACCTGCGCCAGGATCCGCTCCGCCTCGCCCAGCAGTGCCCGCCCCGCCTGGGTGAGGGTCACCCGCCGCGTCGTCCGGACGAACAGCGGCGTCTGCAACTCCCGCTCCAGCGCCCGTATCGACGCCGACAGGCCCGACTGGGACACCATCAGCCGTTCGGCGGCCCGGGTGAAGTGCTGGTCCTCGGCGACCGCGACGAAGTGCTGGAGGTGACGCAGTTCCATCGGGCCTTCTCTCGTGTCGAACGTCCGCCCATGGTAGGCAGCGGACGTCCGGCCGGACCCTCACGCCCGTGGCCGCCGGGCGCGATTCAGAAGCCGCCCCGCTGAATCCCATCTGACTTGCCTGTTGGACCGCTGGCCCCGGACCACGACAGAGTGGGACCGGTTCCCCGGAACCGGTCATCCCGTGTGCCAACCCCATGGAGTCGCGTTGTACACCGCACACCCCGACCGCTACGCGCAGATGCCCTACCGGCGCACCGGACGCAGCGGCCTGAAGCTCCCCGCGCTCTCGCTCGGCCTGTGGCACAACTTCGGCCCCGACCGCCCGGTCGAGACCCAGCGTGCCATCCTGCGCCGCGCCTTCGACCTCGGCGTCACCCACTTCGACCTGGCGAACAACTACGGGCCGCCGCCGGGCGCGGCCGAGTCCGCGCTCGGCGAGGCGCTGAAGGCGGACTTCGCCGGCCACCGGGACGAGCTGGTGATCTCCACCAAGGCCGGCTATCTGATGTGGCCCGGCCCGTACGGCGAGTGGGGCTCCCGCAAGTACCTGCTGTCCTCGCTCGACCGGAGCCTGCAGCGGATGGGCCTGGACCACGTCGACATCTTCTACTCGCACCGCCCCGACCCGGACACTCCCCTGGAGGAGACGATGGGCGCCCTGCACTCGGCGGTGCAGCAGGGCAAGGCGCTGTACGTCGGCGTCTCCAACTACTCGGCGGAGCAGACCCGTGAGGCCGCCCGCATCCTGGGCGAGCTGGGCACCCCGCTCCTGATCCACCAGCCGCGCTACTCGATGCTGGACCGGCGGCCCGAGGACGAGGGCCTGCTGGACGCGCTGGACGAACTCCAGGTCGGCTCGATCGTCTTCTCCCCGCTGGAGCAGGGCCTGCTCACCTCGCGCTACCTCGACGGCATCCCCGAGGACTCCCGGGCGGCGAGCGACAGCCCCTTCCTGAACGCGGACGCGGTCACCGGCGAACTGGTCGGCAAGCTCCGCGCCCTCGACGAGATCGCCAAGTCCCGCGGCCAGTCCCTGGCGCAGCTCGCCCTGGCCTGGGTCCTGCGCGGCGGCCGGGTGACCTCCGCCCTCGTCGGCGCGAGCAGCCCGCGGCAGATCGAGGACAATGTCGCGACCATCGCCAACCTGGACTTCGACCAGGACGAACTGGCCCGCATCGACGCGATCGTGAAGGGCTGAGCCGCGGGGGTGCCGTCCCCGTTCGGTCCTGCCGGCGTGGCCTGATCCGTCCGCCGCTCCCGGTGGGCGCCCGCTCGGCGGAGCGTGCGCGCCGGGAGCGGCGGACGGCGTCGCCGGGGCGGCCCCTCAGGCGCCGGTGGGCACCCGGTCGAGAAAGCCCAGCACGTCACGGATGCGGTCGTCGGCGTCCAGGGTGACGACGTCGGATCCGGCGACCGGTGCGGAGCCGTCCGCCTCGCTCACCAGTTCCCAGGCGAAGCGCGCCGTGTCGTGGTGGCCGTCCACCGAGCCCGTCAGCCGGAAGACGAAGCCCGGGAACTGCTCGTGCGCCGCCGCGATCACGGCCGCGATCTGCTCGTGGCCGCCGACGTCGGCCAGCGGGTCGGTGTAGGTGCCCTCCGCGGACCAGGCGGCGGCGACCGCCTTCGCCCGCGCCTCCGGCTCATGCGCGTTCCAGGCCTCGAAGTAGCGGGCGACGGCGTTCTCGTAACGGTCGGTGTTCGCGGACATGGCTGATCGCCTCCATCAGAACGGTGGTCGTTGCTCGGAATCCCGGATCCCGCCTCGCGGTGACCCGGTACCGCAACCATGCCCGCGGGCGGCCGGCACCGTCGATTACCCCTCGGGTAATGGCCCGCACCCCCGGCCGCCCCTCGGCCGCTCCGCCACCGACGGGCCGCCCGCAGGATTTCGGCCAACAGGCGCGGTGAATATGCCAAGAGACTGGCCAAAAAGTCGTGGTGACAGTGTTCCGACAGTGGACATACTCGACTGTGAGCGACTTCACAGAGCGAAGCCCTGATCACTTACCGCACACGACCCGCACCGAAAGCGAGGCCGGCCGGCAGGCGAACGCCGCGACGGGGGAGCGACCGTGCACGACGAATTCCTGTGCCATGTCACCGCGTACGGCACCTGCGGAGGGCGGCGCATCGGAGTACCCCTCGGCACCTACCGGGCCCCCACCCTCGCCCTCGCCCTGTGGTGGCTGCGCGACCGCGCCAACTGGATCGCCGACCGACTCGACCCGCTGCCCGAGGCCGGACACTTCCCGTCCGGCTCGCTCGTCCCGGTCGCGGACACCGTGCTCGACGTGCCGACCGTACTGCGCGCCTGGTGCGGCGATCCGGACCGGCAGGAACTCGTCGCCGACGAACTGGCCATGGGCCGGCTGGTGCGGATCGCCGTCAGCGACGACACCACCGAGTACGAACTGCTCGCGGAGTCCGTCGACGCGCTGCGCATGCAGCGGATCGTTCCGGCGCTGGTCATGCCCGTCGGCTGAGACCGCCCGGACCCGGCGCGCCGGGCGCCCGCCCGGCCGGTCACGACGACCGCGCCCGCACCGGTCCCGCGGACCGGGACAGACTCCGCGGCGGCGGACCCGGGCCGCGGCCACCGCGCCGGACGCGATCCGCTCGGCGACATCGGCCTCACCCCGGCCGGGACGGCCGACACCCTCGCGGTGCGCGCTCGGCGCGAGGGCCGACACCGTCGGAACGGCCCCCGGACCGCGCCCGGCGGACTGACCGGCGACCCGGATCCCGGCCCGCCCACGCTCGCGCCCGGCACGCCATGCCCGCCGGGACGGCGCCGACCCCGCCCCGGCGCCGACCCGGCCGGGCCGGGGCCTCCCGGGCGCGGGCGTGGTCGCGGGCGTGAGCGCGGGCGCGGGCGTGGGTCCGGGCGGCGCGCGGTGCCACTCACGGGCGGCGGGCCCGGGGCTCCTTCCCGGCACAGGCCGCCGGTACGGCGGATCCGTCCCGTGCGCGCTCCGTGCCGGGCGTCATCCTTCCCGCTGCCCGTCCGCCGTACCCCGTCGCCGCACCGCCCGGGCCGACAGCGCGCCGAGCAGGCCGGCCGCCGCCCCCCACAGCACGGCGAGGCCGAGCGCCCGCCACAGCAGCGGTTCCAGGAACAGGCGGCCGGACAGGATCCCGCCCAGGTCGCCGATGCCGAGCACGGACAGGCCGTAGTACGCGGAGATCCGGCCCGTGAGGCAGATCGTCAGCACGGTCAGCGCGAGCGCCACCGCCATGCGCAGGACGTGCTGCCAGGCCCGCGTCCGAGCGGGCGAGCGCGCGGCCATCAAGAAGGCCGCGGCCGGAATCAGCACCGCGTCCACCGCCACCAGCCACCACACCCGGCCGTCGTACTCGGCGAGGGTGCGCAGATCGAGCGTGGAGACGTCCGGGGTGCGCAGCACCTCGTCGAGCACGTGCGGCATGGGCAGCCCGAACGGGCCCTCCACCCGGCCCCGCCAGGCCGCGCCGAGCCCCAGGGTGAGCGCGAGCCAGGCCAGATTGGGCAGGCCGAGCAGGATCACCGCGAGAGTCTGCCGGGCGTGGCCGCGCGTCGCCGCGACGACCAGGCCGACGACGACACCGAGGGCGACGTAGGCCAGCAGCAGGGCGACCATGGCGTACGCGGCCGGCCGCACCGATTCCTGGAAGCGCAGCAGCCGGCCCGACAGCGGCGCCCCGCGCGTGACCAGCAGCGCCAGCACCAGCACACCGGCCAGCCACAGCGATCCGACGGCGAGCGTCCGGGCCACGGCCGCGGTGAAGCCGACCTTCGGCGACACGCCGAACAGGCCGCCGATCTGGTCGAGCGTCTCGTCGCCGAGGGACAGCGCGAAGGTGTGGCGGGCGCCGAGAGCGAGGCCGAGCAGCGCGAGCAGCCACAGCACGGCGATCCGGGCGGCCCAGCCGGCCGCCTCCGCACCCGCGGCCACCGCCCGGTGCCGCAGCGGCCGCAGGAACCCGGCGGCGAGGACGAGGGCCCCGGTGAGCGTGACCGACAGCGGCATCACGGTCAGCGCGGCCTCGGTGCCGGCCAGCGCACCGGCGTTGCCCGACAACTCGATCGTGCCGCCGACGGCCGTGACCACCGTCGCCGCGACCACCCGGGGAAACGCGCCGTCGGGCAGATCGCCCGCCCCGGCCGCCCACAGTCCCAGGGCGGCGACCGCGCCCATGGCGGCCACCGCGGCCACCACCGCGAGGAGCGCCTGCGGCCAGCCGTGCCGGGCCGCGGCCCGGTCGGAGGGGGTACGCGGACTCACCCTGCCACGCTAGGCAGCCGCACCGCGGCCCGCCCGCCGGGAAGGGCCGTCCGCGTCGGCCCGCGCCGCGCTCCGGCCGCCTCTTCGCCCTGGCCGCTTCCCGGTCGGGCTCGGCGCCCGTGTCCGCGTTCCGTCTCCGCGTTCCGTGTCCGCGTACAGTGCACCGCAGGCGCCGGGCACCGCGTCGGCCGGGTGCCCTTTCCGGGCGGGACAGGGGGACTGTGCGGCCCGGGGCGGGGTACGAGCAGTGGTGCAGCAGACGTCCGGCCAGTCCGGCTTCGAGAGAGAAACGCATGATCGACCAAGTGGGCGGGGCAGTGGTTCCGACAGGTTTCGACGTGCCCGTGGAACCGCTTCGGCGGGCGGCGCACTACAGCGGTGAACCGGGGTGCATCGCCGAGGCGCGGTCCTTCGCCGCGCACTTCGTCGCCCGGCTGAGAACCGAATGGTGCGCCGAGATCGGCAGCCGCGGCGAGGACGAGATCCTGCTGGTCGTGAGCGAGCTGGTCACCAACGCCGACCGGCACAGCAACGGGCCGTACATCCTGGAGCTGGAGGGCACGGACGCCACCGTCACCGTGCGGGTCTACGACAGCAGCGCCGCCCTGCCGCGCCGGTTCCCCCGTGACCCGCAGCGCGTCGGCCGGCACGGCCTGGAGATCGTGTACGTCGTCGCCGAGCGGGTCACCGTCGAGCGGGTTCCGGTGGGCAAGCGGGTGTGCGCCGTCGTGCGCCTGCGCGGCGACTGACCGCGAAACCGCGAGGGCCGCGCGGCCTCACGCGCAGCCGAGTTCGCCCAGCATGCCCTCGCGCAGCCGCGCGATGATCCGCTTGATCAGGCGGGACACGTGCATCTGGGAGCAGCCCAGCCGCTCGCCGATCTCCGCCTGGGTGGCCTCCTCCACGAACCGCATGTGCAGGATCTGCCGGTCCCGTTCGCCCAGCTCGGCCATGAGCGGAGCGAGCGATTGGAAGTCCTCGACGAGCCGCAGTCCGTCCTCCTCCACGCCGATGAAGTCGGCCAGGACCGCCTCGCCGCCCTCCGGTCCGTCGCCGGTGAGCGCGGCGTCCAGCGACGCGGAGTTGTACCCGTTGGAGGCGATCTGGGCCTCGACGACCTCGCGCTCGGAGATGTTCATGAGGGTGGCCAGCTCCGCGACGGCCGGCTCCCGGTCGAGCCGGCTGGCGAGTTCCTCGCGGGCCTTGGCCAGCTCCACCCGCAGCTCCTGCAGCCGCCGCGGCACGTGAACGGCCCACGTGGTGTCACGGAAGAAGCGCTTGATCTCGCCGACGATGTACGGCAGCGCGAAGGAGGTGAACTCGACCTCGCGCGAGAGTTCGAACCGGTCGATCGCCTTGATGAGGCCGATCATCCCGGTCTGGACGATGTCCTCCATGTCGTCGCCGCGCCCGCGGAAACGTCCGGCGGCGAACCGCACCAGCGACATGTTCATCTCGATGAGGGTGTTGCGCGCGTACTGGTACTCGTGCGTGCCCTCCTCGAGTTCCGTCAGGCGCCGGAAGAACTGGCGGGACAGCTCCCGTGCGTCGCGCGGGGCGACGGCCCGCGGATCCGTGATGCCCGGCAGTGCCTCGTCGCCCGAGCCGGCCGCGGCGGTCCTGGTCGCGGCCCCGGCCTTCGTCCGATTCACGGCGGTTCTCATTCCCTCTCCCACGAAAGTCACGGTCCGACGTCCTGTGCTGTCTGGCTCCGGTCCTTCCCGGTTGCGCGTACCCCGTGCATGACGGACCATGCCCGCCGTGTACCGCGGCGGCGGAAAACCGGCGCCGCCACCGGCCTCTCGGGCACCCCGCGCCGGCCCTGCGCTTCTCGCAGGGCGGAACGCCGGACCCTTCCCACGGCAGCCGGCGTTCCTAGGCTGGGCAGGTGAGCAACCAGAGGCCGAACGAAGCCCGTGTCATCCCGCTGCGTCCGTCGCGTCCATCCCGTCCGTCGAGTCCCTCGCGCCCGCTGCATTCGTCGAATTCAGCATATTCAGCACATTCATCGTATTCGTCGTATTCTTCGCGTCCGTCGGCTCCGCGGCCCGCGGACGCTCCCGACGGGGCCCGGAAGGGGGAGCGGCCCCAGGAGCCGCTCTGGCGCGACCTGGTCGGGGACGTCCTGCGCCGGGAGCGGCTCGCGCAGGAACGCACGCTCAAGGATGTCGCCGACGCCGCCCGCATCTCCATGCCCTACCTCTCGGAGGTCGAGCGGGGCCGCAAGGAGGCCTCCTCGGAGGTCCTCGCGGCCGCCGCCCGCGCCCTCGGCCTGGGCCTCGGCGACCTGCTGTCGCTGGCGCAGGGAGAACTCACCCGACAGCGGCACAGCGGCCCGAGGGCGTCGACGACGCCGTACGACGGGCTGTGCCTGGCCGCCTGAGCGGCGGACCGGTCACACCGTGCCGAGCCGCCGGCCGAGCACCTCGTCGGCCAGGCCGTAGGCCACCGCCTCCCGCGCGGTGAACACCTTGTCGCGGTCCATGTCCGCGCGCAGTGTCGCGATGTCGTGGCGGGTGTGGAGCGACAGCACCTCCTCGACCTGCGCGCGGATGCGGACCATCTCCTTGGCCTGGAGGGCGAGGTCGGAGACCGTGCCCTGCCGTCCCCCGCTGGCCGGCTGCCCGAGCAGCACGCGGGAGTGCTCCAGCACGAACCGCCGCCCGGGATCCCCGCCGGCCAGCAGGACGGCCGCGGTGGAGGCAGCCTGCCCTACGCAGAACGTCGAGATCGGCGCCTGCACGAACCTCATCGTGTCGTAGATCGCCATCAGCGAGGTGAACGATCCGCCGGGGGAGTTGAGGTAGATCGCGATCTCGCTGTCCGGCGCCGCCGACTCCAGATGGAGCAACTGCGCGATGACGACGTTGGCGACGCCGTCGTCGATCTCGGTGCCGAGGAAGATGATCCGCTCCGACAGCAGCCGGCTGAACACGTCGTAGGACCGCTCGCCCTGCGGGGTGCGCTCGACGACGTTCGGAATCGTGTAACTCCCCATGGTCACAGCCCCGTCCGTCGCCTCGTCGCGGCCGGGCGGACGTCCGCGAGGGAATCCACCACCCGGTCGACCATGCCGTACTCCCTGGCCTCCTCGGCCGTGAACCAGCGGTCGCGGTCGCCGTCCCGGGAGATGGTCTCCGGGCTCTGGCCGGTGTGCTCGGCGGTGATCCGCTCGATGGTCCGCTTGGTGAACTCCAGGTTCTCCGCCTGGATCTCGATGTCCGCGGTGGTGCCGCCGATGCCCGCGGACGGCTGGTGCATCATGATCCGCGCGTTCGGCAGCGCGTACCGCTTGCCGGCCGCGCCGACGCTGAGCAGGAACTGCCCCATGCTGGCGGCGAACCCCATCGCGAGGGTGGAGACGTCGTTCGGGATCAGCCGCATCGTGTCGTAGATGGCCAGGCCCGCGTGCACCGACCCGCCGGGGCTGTTGACGTACAGGCCGATGTCGGTGCGCGGGTCCTCAGCCGACAGCAGGAGCAGCTGGGCGCAGACCCGGTTCGCGGAGACCTCGTCGACCTGGGTGCCGAGGAACACGATGCGCTGTGCGAGGAGTCGGGCGGCGAGGTGGTCGTCGAAACGCGTGGGCGGGGTGTCGCCGTCCTCGGCCCGGGGCAGCAGGGCCGGACCCGGGCCGCCGGTGAGTGGAGACATGGGCGCTCCTTGTCGAGTCGTGGTGCGGCCGGTGACGCCGCGCCCTCCACTCTCCGCCCGGACGCCCGTCACCTGCGGATTTCTCTGCCCGCAGCAGATTCGCCGCGGGCGAAGCCGTCGCTCGGGTGCGTCCGTCGGGCCTGTCGGCCGGGTCCGTCGTGAGGGGTCGTCAGACCAGTCCCTTCCGGCGCAACTGCCGGAAGAACGCCCGCACGTCCGCGACCAGCAGGTCCGGCTCCTCCATCGCCGCGAAGTGCCCGCCCCGGTCGAACTCCGTCCACCGCACGAGGTTCTCGGTGCGCTCCGCCTTGTGCCGCAGCGGGATCTGCGGCTCGCCCGGGAAGAGGGCCAGTGCCGTCGGCACGGTGGAGGGCTCGGCGGGCCGGGCGGCGCGGCCCGTGGCGTGCGCGCGCTCGTAGTAGATGCGGGCCGCGGAACCGGCGGTCCCGGTCAGCCAGTACAGCATCACGTCGGTCAGCATCCGGTCCCGGTCCACCGCTTCCTCGGGCCACCGCTCCGAGTCCGTCCACTCCCAGAACTTCTCGACGATCCAGGCGAGTTGTCCGGCCGGCGAGTCGGTGAGCGCGTACGCCAGGGTCTGCGGCCGGGTCGACTGCAGGACCGCGTACCCGGTGCCCTCGCGCGACCACTCGCTCCACCGGCGCCACGACAGCAGCGTCCGCTCCCGCTCCTCGGCGTCGAGCGCGTCCAGTTCCTCCGGCGTCGGCTCCGTCGTCTGCTGGGCGCCCGGCAGCAGGTTGAGGTGCACGCCGGTCACCCGCTCCGGGTGGGCCCGGCCCAGCTCCCGCGAGATGGCCGCGCCCCAGTCGCCGCCCTGCGCGCCGAACCGCTCGTAGCCCAGCCGCCGCATCAGCTCGGCCCACGCGTCGGCGACCCGGCCCGCCTCCCAGCCGGTGTCGGCCGGCGGCCCGGACAGCCCGAAGCCCGGAATGCTCGGTACGACGACGTGGAACGCGTCCGCCGGGTCGCCGCCGTGCGCGGCGGGGTCGGCGAGCGGTCCGACGACGTCCAGGAACTCCACGATCGAGCCCGGCCAGCCGTGCGTGACGATCAGCGGGGTGGCGTTCGGCTCGGGGGAGCGGACGTGGGCGAAGTGGACGGTGGAGCCGTCGATCGTGGTCGTGAACTGCGGCCACTCGTTCAGCCGCGCCTCGGCGGCCCGCCAGTCGTAGCCGTGCCGCCAGTGGTGCAGCAGTTCGTCGAGGTAGTCCGCCGGCACGCCGTACGCCCATCCGGTGCCGGGCAGGGCGTCCGGCCGGCGGGTACGGTCCAGGCGTCGGTGGAGATCGTCGAGGTCGCTCTGCGGGACGTCGAGACGGAACGGACGGATACTGTCGGCAGGTGCGGACGTCATGCCGGAAGCGTAAGCACTCCGCTCGGGTGCCCGGTCGTGGATCGAACGCCGCGTGGATCGTCTGCCGCGCCGTCGCGGCTGGTCGCGCAGTTCCCCGCGCCCCTTCGGGGTGCTGCCGAAGCGCCGCGGATCTCGCCCGGCTCGCTCGGGACGCCGCCGCACCGATGAGTTTCGTGGCGGGGGCCGGTCGATACGGATGGATGACAGAGTTCCACGCTCCAGGAGGTAGCCATGACCACCGAGGGTTTCGTCACCTGTCTCTGGTTCGACGGCCAGGCGGAGGAGGCCGCGCACTACTACGTCTCGATCTTCAAGAACTCCCGCATCGAGCGCGTCAGCCACTACTCCGAGGCGGGACCGGGCCCGGCCGGCTCGGTCATGACCGTGGAGTTCACGGCCAACGGCCAGAAGTTCGTCGCGCTGAACGGCGGCCCGGAGTTCACGTTCAACGAGTCGGTCTCGTTCCAGATCTTCTGCGACGGCCAGGAGGAGGTCGACCACTACTGGAGCAAGCTCACCGAGGGCGGCGGCGAGCCCGGCCCGTGCGGCTGGCTGAAGGACAGGTACGGCCTGTCCTGGCAGGTCGTGCCGACCGGGCTCGTCGAGATGGTGAGCGACCCGGACCCGGAGAAGGCCGCCCGCACGACCGAGGCGTTCATGTCGATGAGCAAGTTCGACGTCGCCGCCCTGGAGAAGGCGCACGCGGGCGAATGACCGTGGCCGGCCGGCCGGTCACCCGGCCGGCCGGGCAGGGCAGGGACGGGTGAGTCGGGGCGGTCGTGCGCTCCGGAGCATTCAGGACAGGTCGTTCAGCAGGACCGCCGCCCCGTCGAACCGCCCGGCCTTCAGGTCCCGCAGCGCCTCGTCGGCCTTCGACAGCGGATACGTGTGCGTCGTGGCGCGCACCCCGTGCCGGGCGGCTCCGGCCAGGAACTCGCGGCCGTCCTCGCGGGTGTTGCAGGTGACGCTGCGCACCTGCTTCTCGTAGAACAGCTCGGTCTCGTAGTGCAGCGGCGGGGTGTCGCTGAGGTGGATGCCGGCGACGGCCAGGGTGCCGCCGCGGTCGAGGGCGCGCAGCGCGACCGGGACCAGGTCGCCCACCGGGGCGAACAGGATCGCGCTGTCCAGCGGCTCGGGCGGCATCTCGTACGCGTCCCGCGCGGACGCGGCGCCCAGATCCAGCGCCAGCCGCCGGGCGGCCGCCCCGCGGGTGAGGACGTGCACGGTGGCGCCCTCGGCGAGCGCCAGCTGCGCGGTCAGATGGGCGCTGCCGCCGAACCCGTACAGGCCGAGGCGCCCGCCCGGCGGCAGCGCGGCCCGGCGCAGCGCGCGGTAGCCGATGATGCCGGCGCACAGCAGCGGCGCGGCGGCCACGTCGTCGAGCGTGCCGGGCAGGCGGTAGGCGAAGGCGGCCGGGACGGTCGTGTACTCGGCGTAGCCGCCGTCGGCGTCCCAACCGGTGTACCGCGACGCCGGGCACAGGTTCTCCGCCCCGCGCGCGCAGTACCCGCAGGTGCCGTCCGTCCGCCGCAGCCACGCCACGCCCACCCGGTCGCCGGCGGCGAAGTCCTCCACCGCGGCCCCGGTCCCGGCCACCACGCCGACGACCTCGTGCCCCGGCGTCACGCCCGCCCGGCGCACCGCCAGGTCGCCCTCCGCGACGTGCAGGTCGGTGCGGCACACCCCGCACGCGCGCACCCGCACCAGCAGTTCGTCGTCCGCGGGCACCGGGACCGGCTTCTCGACCAGCCGCAGGCCCCCCGACTCCACCGGCCCGGGCGTGACCACCGACCACGCGCGCATCGTCCCGTCCGCCATGTCCGCACCTCGTCCCGTCGAAGACCGGCCCCGGCCGTCCGGCTCCCTTCCAGTCTGGAGGGGGCCGAACCGTTCGGCGCGCGTTCCGGTGCGGGGATGGCTAGCGTGAGTGGACGGACCGACCGCCGATTCGGGAGAGGGCCACGATCATGGCCGTACGACCTGAGGGAACCCCCTGCTGGGCCGATGCGATGTTCGGCGACATCGAGGGCGCGAAGCGCTTCTACGGCGACGTCCTCGGCTGGACCTTCGGCGAGACGTTGTCGGAGTACGGCAACTACACCCAGGCCTACGCGGACGGCAAGGCGGTGGCCGCCGTCGTCCCGCCGATGCCCGGACAGGACGGCCAGTCGCAGTGGTGCCTGTACTTCGCGTCGCGGGACGCGGCCGCGACCGCCGCGCGCATCCGCGACAACGGCGGCGAGATCCTGGCGGAGCCGATGCGGGTCGGCGACTTCGGCACCATGTGCCTGGCCCGCGAGCCCGGCGGCGCGGTGTTCGGCGTCTGGCAGCCGGGCGTCCACGAGGGCTTCGAGGCGACGGCCGTGCCGGGCGCCTACGGCTGGGCCGAGGTGTTCACCCGGGCCCCCGACCGCACGGACGCGTTCTTCACGGCGCTCTTCTCCTACCAGGCCCGGCAGATGGAGGACGACGCGGTCGACTTCCGCCTGTTCGACCTCGGCGGCGACACCGTGCTGGGCCGGATGAGGATGACGGACGACTTCCCGCCCGAGGTGCCGTCCTACATCAACGTCTACTTCGTCGTCCCCGACTGCGACGCCGCCGTCGCCAGGGCGACCGAGCTCGGCGGCGTGCTGCGGTTCGGGCCGATGGACAGCCCCTACGGCCGGTTCGCGGCGCTCGGCGACCCGCAGGGCGCGCAGTTCTCGGTGATCGACGTCACGCGGGCCGAGGGCGAACCGCCCCGGCTGAAGGACGTCTCCTGAGGTCCTTCCCGGGGCGCCCCGGGGCCGGTCGAGGGCCGGGTGCGGCCGTGGCATGATCGAGGTCATGCGTGAACGTGTGGTGGCCGCGTGCGACGGGGCTTCGAAGGGAAATCCGGGTCCGGCGGGCTGGGCGTGGGTGGTCTCCGACGACGGGGGGACCCCGGTGCGCTGGGAGGCGGGCCCGCTGGGCAGGGCCACCAACAACGTCGCCGAACTCACCGCCCTGGAACGGCTGCTGGCGGCGACCGACCCGGGTGTCGAGCTCGAGGTGCGGATGGACTCGCAGTACGCGATGAAGGCCGTCACCACCTGGCTGCCCGGCTGGAAGCGCAACGGCTGGAAGACGGCCGCCGGGAAGCCGGTCGCCAACCAGGACCTGGTCGTGCGCATCGACGAACTGCTCGACGGCCGTTCGGTGGACTTCCGTTACGTGCCCGCCCACCAGGTCGACGGCGATCCGCTCAACGACTTCGCGGACCGCGCCGCGAGCCAGGCGGCGACCGCGCAGGCGGCGGCGGGCAGCGCGCTCGGCTCGCCCGTGCCGCCGCCCTCGTCCGGCGCCCCGCAGCCCAAGGCCCCGCGCCGCCGGCCCGCGGCCGCCAAGCGGAGCGGGGGTGCCTCGTCGCGCACCATCAAGGCGAAGTTCCCCGGCCGCTGCCCGTGCGGCCGCTCCTACGCGGCCGGCGAGTCCATCGCCAAGAACCCCCAGGGCTGGGGCCACCCGGAATGCCGCACGGCGGAGGCCGGCTGAGTACCGCGACGGTGCGCGCGGTGCCGTGGTGCACGCGGTGCACGCGCACGCGGTGCCCGTGGTGCCCGCCGGTACGATCCACCGCCGGCGTCGGCCGGCCGGCCGCGGCCACGACCGCGGCCGGGACCCGCCGCCCGGTCCAGGCCGTCGTCCCGTCCGTCGCCCCGTCCGTCGTCCCGGCCAGGACCGGGCTCCCGGCGAGAAGCCCCACCCCGGGCCGCACGCCGCACCGCGGGCCGCGCGCTCGTCCGCCGGTGGCGCTGGAGGCCGTTGCCGCGGGAGTTCTCAGGCGTCCCTACCTTGTTGATCGGGATGAGCGAGCCATTCGTAGGGTTGGCTCACCCAGGGGTGCCGGGTGTGGCTTTCAGGCGTCTGCCGAGACCGACAAGCTCATCGAGGGCCGGTTTCGCCGCCACCGCAACGCGGAGGTGATCACGAGCATGCCCGGCATCGGTGTCCTGCTGGGCGCAGAGTTCCTGGCCGCCACCGGCGGAGACATGGGCGCCTTCGCCAGCGCGGACCGGCTGGCCTCCTTCGCCGGTGTCTCCCCGGTGCCCCGTGACTCCGGGAAGGTGAGCGGCAACCTGCACCGTCCCACCCGCTACAGCCGGCGTCTTCAACGCGTCTTCTGCACCTCCGCGTTGATCAGCATCCGCTGCTGCAACGAGTCCCGCCGCTTCTACGATCGCAAGCGTGCCGAAGGCAAACGACACAGCCGGGCCGTCATGGCACTCGCGCGCCGCAGGGTCAACGTCCTGTGGGCCCTTCTTCGTGACGGACGGTGCTACGGCCCCATACCCACCGTCACGTCGGCCGCTTGACATCTCCCTTAGGAATCGGTGAAGACCTTCCCCGGATTGAGGATGCCGGCCGGGTCCCACACCTGCTTGATGCCCCGGTGCAGTTCCAGCACGGCCGGGCCGAGCTCCCTGGTCAGACCGCGCATCTTCAGCAGGCCCACACCGTGCTCGCCGGTCACCGTACCGCCCAGTTCGAGGGCCTGGTCGACGACCTCTTCCAGCACCTCCCTGCCCCGGGCCAGCTCACGCTCGTCGCCGCGCGGCACGACCAGCATGGGATGCAGATTGCCGTCCCCGGCGTGGGCGAGTCCGGCGATCCGGACGCCGTGCCGCTCGGCGGTGCGCTCGATGCGGGCCAGCATGTCGGCGACGAGGGTGCGCGGGACGCAGATGTCCTCGCTGAGCACCATGCCCAGACGCTCCAGCGCGGGGTACACCAGGCGGCGGGCGGCGAACAGGGCGTCCGCCTCGGCCGGGTCGGCGGAGCGGGCACTCCAGGCGGCGCCGGCGGCCTCGAAGCAGGCCAGCACCGTGTCGGCCTCCTCGGCGCCGGCCGCTCCGGGGGCGTCGCACCGAGCGAGCAGCAGCACGTTGCCGCCGTCCGTGAGACCCATGTTCTTCCACTCGTCGACGGCGCGCAGGCAGTAGCGGTCGACGAGTTCGAGGGCACTGGGCACCACGCCGGAGGCCACCACGTGGGCGACGGCCCGGCCCGCGCTCGGCAGATCGTCGAAGAACCCCACCACCGCGTGCTCCTGGGCACGCTCGCCGCGCAGCCGGAGGGTGACCTCGGTGACCAGCCCCAAGGTGCCCTCCGAACCCACCAACAGTCCGGCCAGTTCGAAGCCGGCCGAGCTCTTGGCGGTCCGGCGGCCCAGCCGGACCACCTCGCCACGGCCGGTGACCGCCTCCACCCCCAGCACGTAGTCCCGGGTCACCCCGTACTTCACACAGCACACCCCGCCCGCGTTGGTGGCGACGTTCCCGCCGATGGTCGACCACGGGGCGCTGGCCGGGTCCGGCGGGTACCACAGGCCCTTGGCGGCGCAGGCCGCCCGGAGATCGTCGTTCACGACACCGGGCTGCACCACGGCGAGGCGCTCGTCCGGGTCGATGCGCAGGATGCGGTTCATCCCGGCGAAGGAGACCACCACGCAGCCGGCGGTCGCGTTGGCGCCGCCGGACAGGCCGGTTCCCGCGCCGCGGGCCACCACGGGCACGCCGCGTTCGGCGCAGTACGCCACGACGGCCGCGACCTCGGCCGTGTCGCGGGGCTGTACCACGGCCGCCGGCAGGGCGTAGGGCGCGCCGGCGGCCTCGTCGTGCGCGAAGGCGGCAAGCCGTGCCGGGTCGTCGATCACCCGTCCGGCCGGCAGGAGCGCTGCGAGAGCAGTGGGTTTCATGGTCACCTCATGGAGAGTCGCAACCGGCGCGGGAGGGGGTCAATTGGCCCTTGGTACACGCCTCGCCGGGGGTGTACCAAGGGCCAATTGCCCGCCTGTCCGGCCATCGGCAAGCCTGATGCCAGTCCAGGTCAGGCCGTGTGAGCGGCCATGAGGAGGGTGATTCGATGGCGGCGGTACTCATGGGAATCGGGGGCTTCCTCCCGCCCAAGGCGGTCACGAACGACGACCTCGCGCGCACACTGGACACCACCGACGACTGGATCCGCACCAGGACCGGGATCCGGGAGCGCCGGGTGGTCGCCGACGGTCTGTCGACGGGGGACCTGGCCGTGGAGGCCGGCACCCGGGCCCTGCGCTCGGCGGGGGTGAGCGCCGTGGACGCCGTGGTCGTGGCGACCACCTCGCCCGAGCGGCTCTGCCCGGCGGTGGCACCGGAGGTCGCCTCCCGGCTGGGCCTGGACACCGTCGCGGCGTTCGACCTGACCTCGGCGTGCAGCGGGTTCCTGTACGGGCTCGCCACCGCGGGCGGTCTCATCGCGTCCGGCACCGCCGAAACCGTCCTGTTCATCGGGGCGGAGGCGTTCACCACGCTCGTGAACCAGCGGGACCGGACCACCGCGCCGATCTTCGGCGACGGAGCCGGCGCGGTGGTGCTGCGCCGCGGCGAGGCGGACGAGCCCGGCGCGCTGGGGGCGTTCGACCTGGGCAGCGACGGGGCGCTCGCCGACCTGCTCGCCATCCCGGCCGGCGGCGCGCGGCAGCGTTCCGCCGAAGGCGGGCTCGGGCACGGCACGGTGCCGACCGACGACTGGTACCTGCGGATGCAGGGCCGTCCGCTCTACACGCAGGCCGTCGAGCGGATGACGCAGTCGGCGCGGACCGCCCTCAAACGCGCCGCCTGGGCGGTGGCGGACGTCGACTGGTTCGCCGGTCACCAGGCCAACATCCGCATCGTGCAGGCGGTCGCGGAGGAAATGGGCGTGCCCGACGAGCGGGTCGCGGTCAACATCGACCAGGTCGGCAACACGCTGGCCGCGTCGGTGCCGCTGCTGCTGAACGACTACGCCGCCCGCGGCGACCTGCGCGCCGGGCAGCGCGTCCTGCTGTCCGCGTTCGGCGCCGGCCTGTCCTGGGGCTCGGCCACCCTGACCTGGCCCGACATCAAGGCCGAACCCGTCGGCTGACGGGCATCCCGCACCGCCGGGCCCACCACCGAGTCACCGCCCGGCCGCACCGCCGGGTTCGCGCCCGGCCGCACCGTCGGCGGAGTGCCGCCGTTCTCCGGTGCCGCGCCGTGCCGTCGTTCCCGTACTTCCGTCGTTCCCGTACTTCCGTCGCCTTTCCCCTTCCCACGCACAGGAGGAACCCCATGAGCTCCGCATACGAATCCGTCGTCGAGGTCATCGTCGCCCGCTTCGGCCTCGACCCCGAGACGGTGGTGCCCGAGGCCACCTTCGACGACCTCGGGCTGGACTCGCTGTCGCAGATAGAGCTGGCCACCGCCCTGAAGAAGCGGCTGGGCGTGGCGATCCCCGATGAGGAGCTGTCCGAGATGGCCGTCGTCGCCGACGTCGTCGCCGCGGTCGAGCAGAAGACCGCCACCGTCCGATGACCGGCTTCGCCGCCGCCATCACCGGGATCGGGCTGGTCACGCCCGCCGGTATCGGGACCAAGGAGAACTGGCACCGCGTGACGGAGGGCAGCCCCACGGCCGCCCACCACGCCGAGCTGGACGGCCTGCCGGTGACCATGGCGTGCCGGGTGCCCGGCTTCGACCCGGCCGCACTCGGTCTGCGGGGAGCGTGGCAGTGGGACCGTTACGCCCAGTTCGCCGTCGCCGCGACGCGGGAAGCCCTGGACCACGCCGGGCTGCGGCCCGGTGCCTGGGCGGACAGCGCGCGGGTGGCCGTCATCCTCGGCTCGGGTGCCGGCGGCACCGCCACCCTGGAGGAGCAGCACCGCGTCCTGATCGAGGAGGGCCCGTCGGAGGTCTCCTCGATGACACTGCCGATGGGTCTGCTGAACATGGCGGCGGGCCAGGTGGCGATCGACATCGGCGCCAACGGGCCCTGCATGGCGCCGTGCACCGCGTGCGCCGCCGGGGCCAGCGCGATCGGCCTCGGCCGGGAGCTGATCCGGTCGGGACTGGCGGACATCGTCGTGGCCGGCGGCGCCGAGGCGCCGGTCACTCCGCTGTACGTGTCCTCGTTCGCCAGGATGCGGGCGCTGTCACGACGGCTGGACGACCCGCGGACCGCCTCCCGCCCGTTCGACGCGAGCCGCGACGGGTTCGTGCTCGGTGAGGGCGCCGGCGTGGTCGTCCTGGAGTCCGAGGAGCACGCGCGGGCCCGCGGCGTACGGCCGCTGGCCCGGGTGATCGGCTACGGCGCCTCCGCGGACGCGCACCACGTGACCTCGCCGCACCCGGAGGGCCGGGGCGCCGAACTAGCGGTCCGCGCGGCCCTCCAGGACGCCGGTCTCACCGGCCGGGACGTGGACTACGTCAACGCCCACGGAACCTCCACCCCGCTCAACGACGTCGTCGAGGCCGGAGTGATCCGCCGGGTCGTCGGCGCGCATCCACAGGTCAGTTCCACCAAGGGAGTCACCGGTCACCCGCTGGGCGCGGCCGGGTCCATCGAGGCCGCGTTCGCGGCGCTCACCGTGCACCACGGTGTCGTCCCGCCGACGGCGAGCACCACCGAGGTCGATCCCAGGATCGAGGTGGACGTCGTGCACGGAACGGCACGCAGCGGGCGGGTGGACGTGGCCCTGAGCAACTCCTTCGGGTTCGGCGGCCAGAACGCCGCGCTGCTGATCGCGTCCGCCTGACCGCAGCCGCCCGCCGCCCGCGCCGGACTCCACGAACCGCCCCGCAGGAAAGGATTCACAGATGACCTCGTCGGCCCGCGCCGACCTGTCCCGGCTCCTGTTCGACGGCAGGTACGAGCAGACCCACCAGGACCTCCACGAACTGCTGCTGGACCCCGTGTTCGATCCCCGCCAGGGGCTGACCATGACCGAGGCCGGCAAGCTGGCCTACGAGCGGTCGAGGGCCGTGCACGCCGCGCTGGAGCGCCCCCGCGAGATCCTCGCGGACCCGTGGCGGCTGTTCGCCCTGGCCGAGTGGCCCTCGCTCCTGGACGTCTCGGTGTTCTCGCTGCTGATGGTGCACTACAACCTGGCCTTCGGCACGGTCGTCGAGCACGGCGCGCGGGACGACCTGAAGGACCTGTTCGACGAACTGGACCGCCTCGACTCGTTCAGCCCGTACATGGCGACCGAACTGGGCTACGGCAACAACGTCGCCGCCCTGCGCACCGAAGCCGTGTACGACGCCGCGACCGAGACGTTCGTGCTCAACACCCCCGACGCGCTCGCCCAGAAGTACATGTCGTACAGCGGGTTCCAGGACATCCCCAAGCTCGCCGTGGTGATGGCCCGGCTGAAGGCGGACGGCACCGACCACGGCGTGTTCCCGTTCCTGGTGCGCATCAGCGACGGAGCGGGGCTGTGCGAGGGCGTGCACGCGGCACCGTGCCCCGAGAAGCCCGTCCAGGGCCTCGACAACGGCCTGACCTGGTTCGACCACGTGCGCGTCCCGCGCCGCAACCTGCTGCACGGCGACATGGGCCGGTTCGACGAGAAGGGCGTCTTCCGCCCGGCCCCCGGCAACCGGCGCAAGCGGTTCCTGCGCGCCATGAACCGGATCCTGCCGGGGCGGCTGTGCGTCTCCAGCGCGGCGACCGGCGCGGGCCGCGCCGCCGTGTACATCGCCCTGCGGTACGCGGCGCGGCGGCTCACGAACGCGCCGGGCCGCAACGACCTGCCGGTCATCGAGTACCGCAGCCACCAGCTCGCCCTGTTCACCGCGCTGGCCAGGACGTACGCGATGACCCTGCTGCTCAACCACGCCAAGCGGGAGTTCACGGCGGCGCCGCGGGACGGGGCGCCCGCCGAGCTGAACCATCTGGTCTCGATCACCAAGGCGCTGTCCACGTGGGAGATGACCGAGGTCATCGCCGTCTGCCGGGAGCGCTGCGGGGCCCAGGGCATCTTCAGCGTCAACCGGATCGCCGACTACGGTTCGCTGCTGCAGGGCCTGGTCACCGCGGAGGGCGACAACCAGGTGCTGCTGGCGACCACGGCCGGGCAGATCATCGCGGCGGGCGACGACTCGGAGGAGCCGGCCGCGGCCCCCGATCCGCGGGGCCGCAGCCTCGGGGACCCGGAATTCCTGCTGGCGGCGCTGCGCCACCGGGAGCGGGAGCTGCTGCGGGCGGCCCGGGCCGCCATGGCGGACGACTCCCGGGACCGGACGTACTTCGAGGCGTGGAACGACACCGTCAACGGCGGCCTGGAGATGGCCCGGGCCCGCGGAGTGCGTACCGCGCTGGAGTGCCTGACGGCCGCGGTGGACACGGCGCGGGACGGGACGGCGCGCACGGCGCTCGGGCTGCTGGCCGCGCTGTACGGGCTCACCGAGATCCGGCGGGAGGCGGGCTGGTTCCTGGCGCGCGGCACGCTGACGGCCGATCAGGTGGAGCGGCTGCCGCAGGAGGCGGACGCGCTGTGCGCGCGGATCGCGCCGTACGCCGACACGCTGATCGACGGTTTCAACCTGTCCCCGGAACTGCTGCGGGCGCCGATCGCCGCGGCCGACTACGTGACCGCCTTCCAGCAGCGGACCGGCGCGTTCGGGCCCGCCGCCGCCCGGCCGGCCGAAGGGGGCTGAACGCGATGGCGCGGCACAGTTACCTCTGCCCGATCCGCTGGGCCGACATGGACGTCTACGGGATCGTCAACAACGTCGCCTACCTGCGCTACCTGGAGGAGGCCCGGGTCGACTTCATCTTCCGGATGGCGCCGACCGAGGGCGACGCGTTCTTCCGGGACGGCTCGGTGGTGGTGGAGCACCGGATCCGTTACCGGCGGCAACTGGTGCACCGGCACGCGCCGGTCGAGATCGAGATGTGGGTCTCCGACCTGCAGTCGGCGACGGTCGCCGTCGACTACGTGGTGAAGGACGACGACACCGTGTACGCCACGGCCTCGACCGTGATGGCGCCGTTCGACTACGGCACCGGCCGGCCCCGCAGGCTGACCGACGAGGAGACCCGCTTCTTCGAGAAGTACGTCGAAGCCGCCCTGGGGGCGCGCTGACATGCGGCTGCTGCGGATCGGTCCGCCGGGCGGGGAGCGGCCGTGCGCTGTCGGACCCGGCGGTGTGGTACGCGACGTGTCGGCGTGGGTGCCGGACTGGACGGGCACGGCCCTGGACCCGGACGCGCTGCGGGAGCTGGCGGCGCGGCTGACCCGGGAGGCCGCCGGGCTGCCCGCGGTCGACCCGGCGGCCGAGCGGATCGGGCCGCCCGTCCGTCCGGGCGGGCACCTGCTGTCGATCGGGCTCAACTACCGTGCGCACGCCGCCGAGGCGGGCATGGCGCTGCCCACGGAGCCGGTCGTCTCCAGCAAGGCGCCCTCCACCCTGGTCGGGCCGCACGACGACCTGCTGATACCGCCGGGCGGGGAGAAGACCGACTGGGAGGTCGAACTGGCGGTGGTGATCGGGCGGCGTGCCCAGTACCTGCCGGACCGCGCCGCCGCGCGGGCGCACATCGCGGGGTTCGCCACGGCCGACGACGTGTCCGAGCGGAGTTGGCTGCTGGAGCGCGGCGGGCAGTGGGTGAAGGGCAAGTCGTTCGAGTCCTTCAGCCCGCTCGGCCCGTTCCTGGTCACCCCGGACGAGGCCGGCGACCCGCAGCGGCTGCGGCTGACCTGCCGGGTCAACGGGCGGCTGATGCAGGACGGGTCCACCGCCGACATGGTCTTCGGGGTGGACCGTCTGGTGTGGTACCTGAGCCAGTTCATGGTGCTGCACCCCGGTGACGTGGTGCTGACCGGGACGCCCGGCGGGGTCGCGCTCGGCCGCCCCGACCAGCCGTTCCTGCGGCCCGGTGACGTGGTGGAGGCGGAGGTGGCCGGGCTGGGCGCGCACCGGCAGCGCTGCCGCGCGGCGGTCCCGGCGGAGAGCCGGCGGTGAGCGGCCCGGCGCGCCCGCACACGCCGTCGCGGCCGTCTTCCCCCGCGGCCACAGCGGCGGCGGCTGTCGTACCGGCCCGGGAAGGAGAGCGGGAGCAGATGACCGTCCAGGAGGAACACACCGGCCAGGCTCCGTGCCTGTCCGCCGACACCAGGGCGCTGGTGGCGGAGCTGCGCGCGAACAAGGAGCTGGCCTGCTGCGGGCCGGGCGACCGCGCGACCCGGGCGCAGCACGCCAAGGGCAAGCTCACCGCCCGTGAGCGCATCGAACTGCTCCTGGACGAGGGATCGTTCGCCGAGGTGGAGCAGTTGCGCCGGCACCGGGCGGTGGGCTTCGGGATCGAGGAGCGCCGACCGTACACGGACGGTGTGATCACCGGCTGGGGCACGGTCGAGGGCCGTACCGTGTTCGTCTACGCGCACGACTTCCGCATCTTCGGCGGGGCGCTCGGCGAGGCCCACGCCGAGAAGATCCACAAGATCATGGACATGGCCGTCGCGGCCGGTGCGCCGCTGGTGTCGCTCAACGACGGAGCCGGCGCCCGTATCCAGGAGGGTGTCTCCGCCCTCGCCGGCTACGGCGGGATCTTCCGGCGCCATGTGCGGGCCTCGGGGGTGATCCCGCAGATCTCGGTGGTTCTCGGGCCGTGCGCGGGCGGGGCGGCGTACTCTCCGGCGCTGACCGACTTCGTGTTCATGGTGCGCGGCATCTCGCAGATGTTCGTCACCGGACCGGACGTGGTGAAGGCGGTCACCGGAGAGGATGTCACCCAGGAGCGGCTCGGCGGGGCCGACGCACACGCGAGGCAGTCGGGAGTGGCGCACTTCGTGTACGAGGACGAGCGGACCTGCCTGAGCGAGGTGCGGTACCTGCTGTCCCTGCTGCCGTCCAACAACCAGCAGCCCCCGCCCGCCGTGCCCTGCACCGACCCGGCCGACCGGTGCGGCGAGGCGCTGCTCGGCCTGGTTCCGGCCGAGGGCAGGCTGCCGTACGACATGCGGCGGGTGATCGAGGAGATCGTCGACCACGCCGACTTCCTGGAGGTCCACGAGTGGTGGGCGCCCAACGTGCTGTGCGGGCTGGCCCGGCTCGGCGGCGAGGTGATCGGCATCGTGGCCAATCAGCCGATCGCCCTGGCCGGCGTGCTGGACATCAAGGCCAGCGAGAAGGCCGCCCGCTTCGTGCGGATGTGCGACGCGTTCAACATCCCCCTGCTGTCGCTGGTGGACGTGCCGGGGTTCCTCCCGGGAGTGGACCAGGAACACGGCGGGGTGATCCGGCACGGAGCGAAACTGCTGTACGCCTACTGCGAGGCCACCGTGCCGCGCGTCCAGCTCATCCTGCGCAAGGCGTACGGCGGGGCGTACATCGTGATGGACTCCCGCTCGATCGGCACCGACCTGTCCTACGCCTGGCCGACCAACGAGATCGCGGTGATGGGCGCGGAAGGCGCCTCGAACGTCATCTTCCGCAGGCAGATCGCGGAGGCCGCCGACCCGGAGGCCGAACGGACCCGCAAGGTCAAGGAGTACCGGTCGGAGCTGATGCACCCGTACTACGCGGCCGAGCGCGGCCTCGTCGACGACGTGATCGACCCCGCCGAGACCCGGGCGGTGCTGATCCGCGCCTTCCGGGCGCTGCGGACCAAGCACGCCGAGCAGCCCTCGCGCAAGCACGCCAACAACCCCCTGTGACCCGCAAGCACGCCAACAACCCCCTGTGACCCGCAAGCACGCCGACAACCCCCTGTGACCCGCAAGCCCACCCAGCCCTCTGTTCCGGAGCGTATCCATGACCCTTGCGTTCACCACCGAACCGGCCGTCCGCCTGCCCGCCGCGCGGCGGGCGGCGCTGCTGGAGGCGCCCGCCTTCGGTGAGGTGTTCACCGACCACATGATCAGCATCGACTGGGACCGGGAGCGCGGCTGGCACGACGCCCGGCTGCATCCGTACGGGCCGCTGACGCTGGATCCGTCGGCCCAGGTCTTCCACTACGGCCAGGAGGTGTTCGAGGGCATGAAGGCCTACCGGCGCCCCGACGGCACGGTGGTGACCTTCCGTCCGTACGCCAACGCGGCCCGGTTCAACCGCTCCTGCGCGCGGATGGCGATGCCGCAACTGCCCGAGGAGACGTTCGTGGAGGCGCTGGAGCTGCTGGTCGGCGCCGACCGGGACTGGGTCCCCGATCAGCCCGGGCACAGCCTCTACCTGCGTCCTTTCATGATCGCCACGCAGCACACGATCGGTTTCTACGGGCCGTCCGCCGCCTTCCGGTTCATGGTGATCGCCTCGCCCGCGGCGTCCTACTTCCGGGCCGACGCGAAGCCGCTGACGGTGTGGCTGTCGCGGGACTACACCCGGGCGGCTCCCGGGGGCACCGGCGAGGCCAAGTGCGGCGGCAACTACGCGGGCACGCTGGTGGCCCAGGAGCAGGCCCGGGAGAAGGGCTGCGACCAGGTGGTGTGGCTGGACGCGGTGGAACGCCGCTGGGTGGACGAGATGGGCACCAGCAACCTGTTCTTCGTCCACGGCACCCGGCTGGTCACGCCGGAGCTGTCGGGGACGCTGCTGGCGGGCGTCACCCGGGACTCGGTGCTGGCGCTGGCGGCCGAACTCGGCTTCCAGGCCGAGGAGGGGCGGATCAGCGTGGAGCAGTGGCGGGCCGACGCGGAGTCGGGCGCGCTGACCGAGGTGTTCTCCTGCGGCACCTCATCGATGATCACGCCGGTGGGGTTCGTCAGGAGCGCGGACGGCGACTGGACGATCGGGGGCGGGCAGCCCGGTCCGGTCACCGCGCGGCTGCGCGACGAGCTGACGGGGATTCAGGCCGGAACCAGGCCGGACCCGTTCAACTGGGTCCACAAGATCGCCTGACGGACGGACGGGCCGTCCGGTCCGGGTCACACAGTGAGGGGTGTGGGCACATCATGAGTCGTTCGGTCCTCGTGACGGGAGGCAACCGGGGGATCGGCCTGGCCGTCGCCGGCGCCTTCGCGCAGGCGGGTGACAGGGTCGCGCTGACCCTCCGGTCGGGCGAGCCGCCCCGGACGGCGGCCCGCCTCGGCTGTCTGGCCGTCAGATGCGACGTCACCGACGCCGAGCAGGTGGAGCGGGCGTACAAGGAGGTGGAAGCGGCGCACGGCCCGGTGGAGGTGCTGGTGGCGAACGCCGGCATCACCCGCGACCGGCTGGTGCTGCGGATGGCGGAGAAGGACTTCACGGACGTGCTGGACACGAACCTGACGGGGGTCTTCCGGGTGGTCAAGCGGGCCGTCGAGGAGATGGTCGACGCGCGGTGGGGGCGGATCGTGGTGATCTCCTCGGCGGTCGGCCTGCTCGGCGCGGCCGGACAGGCCAACTACGCCGCCTCGAAGGCGGGCCTGGTCGGCTTCGCCAGGTCCGTGGCCCGCGAGCTCGGTCCGCGGGGGATCACCTGCAACGTGGTGGCGCCGGGATTCGTCGAGACGGACATGACCGCCGAGCTCCACGACCGGCAGCGCTCGGCCATGCTGGGCAAGGTGCCGCTGGGGCGCGGCGCGCAGGCGGACGAGGTGGCGGCGGCGGTGCGGTTCCTCGCGTCCGAGGACGCCGCCTACATCACCGGAGCCGTCCTGCCGGTGGACGGCGGGCTGGGCATGGGGCACTGAGGCGGCGCCGGAACCGGGCGCGCCGGGTGCGTCCGGGCCCGGCGTCTCGTACGCCTCGGCCGGGCGGTCCCAGCGGGGGCGCGCCGGGTGCGTGCGGGGCCGGCGCTCAGCGGTGCTCCGAGACGAGCACGGCGCGGGTGGCGGGCTCCAGTGCCTGGAAGACGTGGTGAACGTCGGCCGGGTAGCAGATGTAGTCGCCCGGGTGCAGTTCCACCGGCTCCTCGGCGGTCCCCACCAGGGCCCGGCCGGCGCTGATCACGACGTGCTCCACCACGCCGGGCAGGTGCGGGGCGGAGGAGCGCTGCGGGCCGGGCTCGGCATCGATGCTGTAGACGTCGCGCCGGGCCCCGGGCGGGCAGGAGGCGAGGAGGGTGGCCCGGTAGTGGCTCTCGGCGGCTCCCACGGCCGGCCCCTCCCCGGCGCGGATCACCTGCACGTGCGGGCGGGGCACGGCCAGGAGCCGGGAGAAGGGGATCTCCAGCACCACGCAGAGTGCCCACAGCGTCTCCAGGCTGGGGTTTCCGGTGCCGGACTCGAGCTGGGACAGGGTGGACTTGGCGATTCCGGCCCGGCGGGCCACCTCCGTCAGCGAGAGCCGCGTCCGGGAGCGTTCCGCGCGCAGCGATGCTGCGATCACGTCGAGCGGGGGCTTGAGCGCGGGATCGGCGTCGGGCATGGCGTTCGCTCCAGTGGCCAGTCGTTCGCCTTGACGAACAGGTTCAGGTGTGTTCAGTATAAAAGCCATGCGTTCGTTATGGAAAACCCTCGGCTCCGGGCCGCTGCGCGACATCGCGCTGGTCTGCCTGGCCGTCGGGGTCATCGGCGTCTCCTACGGCGCCGTCGCGACCACGTCCGGATTCGCCTGGTGGTTCCCGGTGCTGATGGGGGCGCTGGTCCTGGCCGCGTCCTCCGAGTTCCTGTTCATCGGGATCGTGGCCGCCGGCGGCAGTCCGATCGCCGCGCTGCTGGCCGGGCTCCTGGTCAACGCCCGTCACCTGCCCTTCGGGCTCGCGGTACCCGATGTGCTCGGGCGCGGCTGGCGCGGACTGCTCGGCACCCATCTGATGAACGACGAGACGGTCGTCTTCGCCCTCTCCCAGGACGGGATGCACCGCAAGCGGGCCGCCTACTGGGCCTGTGGCCTGGGCATCCTCGCCTGCTGGCCGGCCGGCGCCGCACTGGGGGCGTTGCTCGGCACGGTCGTCAGGGACACCGGGGCGCTGGGTCTGGACGCCATGTTCCCCGCGGTCATCCTGGCGCTGATCCTGCCCGCGATGAAGGAGCGGGCGGTCCGGCGGACCGCGCTGGCCGGTGCCGCGCTGGCGCTGGCCGTCACCGCGTTCGTACCGGTCGGGCTGCCGGTGCTGATCGCCCTGGCCGCGCTGCCGCTGTGCACCGTCAGGTCCCGGGAAGGAGCCGTCCGGTGAGCGGGTCCGTCCCGATGCTGCCGACGCTGGCGGCGATGCTGGGCCTGGCCGCCGGTACCTTCCTGCTGCGTCTGTCGGGCCCGGCCCTGCGCGCCAAGGTCACCTTCCCGAAGCGGGCCGAGAAGATGCTGGAGGTCTCCGCGGTGGTCCTGCTCGCCGCGCTGGCGGCCACTTCGGCGCTGACCGAGGGGCACGCCTTCGCCGGTGCCGCGCGGCCGATCGGGGTCCTGGCGGGCGGAGTGCTCGCCCTGCGCAAGGCGCCGTTCCTCGTCGTCGTGCTGACGGCGGCGGGCACGGCCGCGCTGCTGAGACTGGCTGGAATCCCCTGACCCGACCGGATCCGCCACGACGCCCACCCTCACGCCCGCCGGATTCCCCGGCGGGCGTTCCTTTTGAGCCGACGGATCCGAAAGGACAGAACAAACCTGCGCGCCGATTTTGACGCGTTCTCATCGCATGGCCTTCTCGCAGTGTGGACGCACTGTTGTTCGCTCCGAAAGCGGTCGAGTACCCTCTGTGAGAAGTGGACAACAACGCGGAAATCGTCCAGCCCGTGTGCGCCTCGTACCCGTAGTGCGCAGTTGCTTCAGGATGGCTGCCCCATTCTCGGAACACTCTCCCTCGGATGTCCGTAAAGGATCTGCTGAGATGCGTGCAGGACGATTGCGCCGACTTCCCGGAGCGATCCTGAGCGGCGTTCGATCCGGTCGCTTCGTGCCGGCCGGCGAAGGGTTTTCGCGGCAGTCTGCGCGCGCACCGCCGTGGACCGGCTCGTGGCACATGTCGACGCCGCACCCGCGGCACCCCACGGACACACGCCCAAGGAGCGCTGACAGACCCGCATGAACATCATGAAGACGGAGAGTCCGAGACCGCGTGCCCGCCTGGCCGACGATCAGCAGTCCCTCGTCTCCGAGCCACGGCTGACCCTGCTCCACGACGATGTCCGGGACGACGGCGTCCGGGACGCGATGGCACGCGTGCCGCTGTTGTCCGAGCGTGAACTCGATGTCTTCCGGCTCCTGGGGAAAGGGGCGTCGAACAGGAGCATCGCGACCCGGCTCGGCATTACCGAACGCACGACCAAGGCGCATGTCGCCCAGATATTGGCCAAGTTAGGCGTGGAATCGCGACTCCAGGCCGGAATCGCCGGCTTCGCCTGGGAGATCGCCGGGGGAGGCCGTAACGCGCCACGGTGACCAATTCGCCGCGCGTGCGCGGGTGAAGACTCCTGTGTCGCCGCCCGAATGGTATTCGGGCGGCGATACAGGGCGTCCCGCGCCCGCGCCGCGCCGGGGCCGGTCCCGGCCCCGCTCCTCCAGTCCGCCCTCTCCATGGGTGCCCGCGGCCTGCGGGGTGAACCCCCGAGTAGCCGCGCCCGCCCTGCTACCCTGCGTCATCAATTGTCCGCTTTGGGTAGTTCTAAGGGGTGTGTGTGAAGGTCGCCTGTGTCGGAGGCGGGCCCGCGGGCCTGTACCTCTCGATCCTGCTGAAGCGGCAGGACCCGTCCCACGACATCACCGTCCACGAACGCGATCCGGAGGGCTCGACCTACGGCTGGGGCGTGACCTACTGGCGGGAACTGCTCGACCGGCTCCACGAACACGACCCCGAGTCGGCGCGCGCGGTGCGCGAGAACTCGGTCCGCTGGAACCAGGGGGTCGCCCACGTGGGCGACCTGACGACCCGCCGCCCCGGCGACGAGGGCCACGGCATCGGCCGCCACCGTTTCCTGGAGATCCTCGCCGACCGGGCCCGCTCCCTCGGCGTGCGCCTGGAGTTCGAACGCGAGATCACCCCGGGCGGCCTGCCGGACGCCGACCTCGTCGTCGCGGGCGACGGCGTCGGCAGCGCCCTGCGCACCCGGCACGCCGGGCACTTCGGCACGCGGATCAAGAACGGGCGCAACACCTACGTCTGGCTCGGCACCACCAAGGTCTTCGACTCCTTCACCTTCGCCTTCGTGAAGACCGGCCACGGCTGGATCTGGTGCTACGGCTATCCCTACGGCGCCGACCGCAGCACCTGCGTCATCGAGTGCGCGCCCGAGACCCGCACCGGACTCGGTCTCGACCGGGGGAGCGAGGCGGAGCGGCTGGCGCTGCTGGAGAAACTGTTCGCCGGCATCCTGGACGGCCACCCGCTCATCGGCAGCGCCTCCGCGGGCGCCGGCTCCGGCGCCCAGTGGCTCACCTTCCGCACCCTCACCAACCGCACCTGGCACCGGGGCAACCTCGTACTCGTCGGCGACGCCGCGCACACCACGCACTACTCCATCGGCGCCGGCACCACCCTCGCCCTGGAGGACGCCATCGCGCTGGCCGGCGCACTGCGCGAGCCCGCCCCGCTGCCGTACGCCCTCGCCCGCTACGAACACGAACGCAAGAAGGCACTGCTGCCCGTCCAGAGCGCGGCCCGCTACAGCGCCCAGTGGTACGAGAACCTGCAGCGCTACATCCACCTGCCGCCGGAGCGGATGTTCGCGCTGCTCGGCCAGCGCCACTCGCCGCTGCTGCCGTACGTCCCGCCGCAGCTGTACTACCGGATCGACCACGCCGTCGGTCGGTCGGAGGCGCTGCGCCGCCTCAAGCGCTGGCTGGGCCCCAGGATCGCGCGCACCGTGTACGCGCGGACGCTGGCCTCCCGCGGACAGGGCTGAGTGAATGGCCATTCACCCGGTATGGTGAATGGCCATTCACCTGCTTTCTCGTTTTCCGTCCGCTGGAGTCCTCATGGAGCAACCCGCCCCGATACCGCGCCCGGACGGCCTGCGGAAGCGGTTCACCGTCCCCGCGCTGGCGTTCGGCGGCATCCTCATGGCGGTCATGCAGACCGTGGTCGTCCCGCTGCTGCCCGACCTGCCGCGGCTGACCGGGGCGTCGGCGGGCGCGGTCTCCTGGACGGTCACCGCCACGCTCCTGTCGGGCGCCGTCCTCACCCCGGTGCTCGGCCGGGCCGGGGACATGTACGGCAAGCGCCGGGTGCTGATGGCGGCGCTGACGCTGATGACGGCCGGCGCGGTGATGTGCGCCCTGTCCTCCGACATCGCCGTGCTCATCACGGCCCGCGCCCTGCAGGGCGCCGCCGCCTCCGTGGTGCCGCTGTCGATCAGCATCCTGCGCGACGAACTGCCGCCCGAACGACGCGGCTCCGCGGTGGCGCTGATGAGCTCCACGGTCGGCATCGGCGCCGCCCTGGGCCTGCCGCTGGCCGCGCTGGTGGTGCAGTACGCCGACTGGCACACGATGTTCTGGCTGACCGGCGCCCTCGGCGCGCTGGGCGTGACGGCCGTGTGGTGGGCGGTCCGTGAATCCCCGGTGCGCCGGCCCGGCCGGTTCGACGTCCTGGGCGCGCTGGGGCTGGCGGCCGGACTGGTGTGCCTGCTGCTGGGGGTGTCCCAGGGCGGGCAGTGGGGCTGGAGCAGCGCACGGGTCCTCGGCCTGTTCGCCGTCGCCGCCGCCGTCCTGGCGCTGTGGTGGGCGCAGCAGTTGCGCACCGAACGGCCGCTGGTCGACCTGCGGCTGGTCACCCGGCCGCGGGTGGGCCTGTCGCACGTGGCGGCCCTGCTCACCGGCTTCGCCTTCTACGCCAACTCCCTGGTGACGGCCCAGCTGGTGCAGGCGCCGAAGGCCACCGGGTACGGGCTCGGCCTGTCGATCGTGGCCACCGGCCTGTGCCTGCTGCCGGGTGGGGTCACCATGCTCCTGTTCTCGCCGCTGTCGGCCCGGATCTCCGCGGTCCGCGGCCCGCGCGTCACGCTCGCCCTCGGCGCGGCGGTCATCGCCTGCGGCTACGCCGTACGGATCGCCGACAGCCGTGACCTGTGGATGATCATCCTGGGGGCGACCGTGGTGGCGACCGGGACCACCCTCGCCTACTCCGCCCTGCCCACCCTGATCCTGCGCGCCGTCCCGGCCGGGCAGACCGCCTCCGCCAACGGCGTCAACGTGCTGATGCGCACCATCGGCCAGGCCGCCTCCAGCGCCGCGGTCGCCGCGGTGCTGGTGCACCACACCAGCCCGGTGGGCGGTGCACCCGTGCCGACCCTGCACGGGTACCTGATCGCCTTCGCGATCGCCGGCGCCGTCGCGCTGGCAGCCTGCGCCGCGGCCCTGTCCATCCCCCGCGACGCCGGGCCCGGGGGCACCCGCCGGGCCCGCGGCGGCGTCCGGGACACCCGCGACGAGGCGTTGGAGGGAACATGAGGGCCGTGAGCACTCCACCCACCCTGCCCGCACCCGCCCGCCGGGACGCCGAGGCGACCAAGGCGGCCATCCTCAAGGCCGCCCGCCACCTGCTGGCCCGGCACGCCCACGCCGACATCACCCTCAAGGCCGTGGCCGAACGGGCCGGTGTCAGCCCGCCGTTGGTCCTGAAGTACTTCGGCAACAAGGACGCCCTGTTCGCCCGGGTGATGTCCTTCGAGGCGGACGCCGACGCGCTGCTCGACGCGCCGCTGGACGGGCTCGGCCGGCACATGGTCCACCAGGTCCTGGTCAGCCAGTCCCGGCAGGGCGCCGACCCGCTGCTGCGGATCGTGTTCGCCCCGCTGCACGGCGAGCAGGGCGACATCCTGCGCGCCAACTTCCGCACCCAGGTCACCGAACGCCTCGCCGCCCGCCTCACCGGCCCCGACGCGGGCCTGCGCGCGGAACTCGCCGTCGGCATGCTGCTCGGCCTGGGCGTCATGTACGGCATCGCCCGCGGCGCCCACGTGCGCGGTGCGCCGGTGGACGACCTCGTGGACCGCTGCGCGCCCGCGCTCCAGGCCCACCTCACGCCCGGCGCGGGAACCCGGCCGTCCTGACCGCGAACCGCCCCCGTGGCCGCCGCGGGTGCCCGGACGCGGCGGAACCCGAGCGGCCGGTTCCGGGGGCGGGCGGCGCGGATGACAGACTGACGGCATGGAAGAGCGCGTATTCGACAGGTCCGGCCGGCACGCGTCCGTCGTCGGTCTCGGGACATGGCAGCTGGGCGCCGACTGGGGCGAGGTCGACGACAAGGACGCCCACGCGGTCCTGGAGGCGGCGGCCGAGTCGGGGGTGACCTTCTTCGACACCGCCGACGTGTACGGCGACGGGCGCAGCGAGCGGACCATCGCCGCCTTCCTGCGCGGCCGGCCGGACCTGCGCGTGCTGGTGGCCACCAAGATGGGCCGCCGCGCCGAGCAACTCCCGCAGAACTACGTACTGGACAACTTCCGCGCCTGGAACGACCGTTCCCGGCGCAACCTCGGCGTCGACCGCATCGACCTCGTGCAACTGCACTGCCCGCCCACGCCCGTCTACTCCACCGACGAGGTCTTCGACGCCCTCGACACCCTGGTCGAGGAGGAGCGCGTAGCCGCCTACGGCGTCAGCGTGGAGACCTGCGCGGAGGCGCTGACCGCGATCGCCCGTCCGAACGTGGCGAGCGTGCAGATCATCCTCAACCCGTTCCGCATGAAGCCGCTGCGCGAGGTGCTGCCCGCGGCGCGGGAGGCGGGCGTCGGCATCATCGCGCGTGTGCCGCTGGCCTCCGGCCTGCTGTCGGGGAAGTACACCAAGGACACCGTCTTCGCCGCGGACGACCACCGCACCTACAACCGCCACGGCGAGTCCTTCGACGTCGGCGAGACGTTCTCCGGCGTCGACTACGACACCGGCGTGGAGGCGGCCGCCGAGTTCGCCGCCCTCGCGCCCGAGGGGTACACCCCGGCCCAACTCGCCCTGCGCTGGATCGTCCAGCAGCCCGGCGTGACCACCGTGATCCCCGGCGCCCGCTCACCGGAGCAGGCCCGCGCCAACGCGGCCGCCGCCGCGCTGCCGGAACTCGGCGCCGAGACCCTCGACGCGATCCGCGACCTCTACGACCGCCGCATCAAGGACCAGGTCGAACACCGCTGGTAGGACCGCGCGGGCACGCTCACGGCTCCAGGAGCAGCTGCCACTCCTGCTCCTGGTCGCCGGAGACCGACCCCTGGTCCTGCGCGGTGAAGGCGTGGTTCAGCCTCTCGCGCGCCTTCGCCACCGCCTCGGGGGCGCCCTGCACGGTGACCGTCACCGCCCCGGACAGACGGCCGGAGGTGCCGCCCGGGCCGCCGGCCCGCGACGGGCCTGCGGCATCGTGTTCGAACGTCGCCGTGTGGATCGTGGCCCGTTCGTCGGCGGGCAGGGCCCGCGCCGACCCGAAGGCCGGCTCCAGGGCCCGCACCACGGCCCGCGCGTCGGCGGCGCTGCCGCCGCTGAGGATGAGGGTGAGCTCGGTGGCGGACATCGTCGACGCACTCCTCGGCTGGTCGTCGTGAGCCATGCGCTCCGGGTAACCGTCCGGTGATCGGCCAAACAGTCCGCCGTCCGGACCGGTCAACCCGGCCGATGCGGGAACACGTCCCGGAGAGACGGCGGTGGCCGGGCGAGCCGGGAGGAAGGCGTTGGCCGACAGGGAGCACGGTGCGGACCTCGTGAACGACTGGGGACGGCACGAGACCGAGGAGGAGCGGGCCGACCGGAAGTGGACCGAGCTCATCCAGGAGGTCAGGGTCGCCCAGACCGGGGTGCAGATCCTGTTCGGTTTCCTGCTGACCGTCGTGTTCACCCCGAAGTACGGTCAGCTGGAACAGACCGACAAGACCATCTACATCGTCACCGTCGTCCTCGGCGCCGCCACCACCGGGGCGCTGATCGGGCCGGTGTCGCTGCACCGTCTGGTGTCCGGGCGGCGGATCAAACCGCAGGCGGTGGAGTGGGCCTCCCGGATGACCTTCGCCGGCCTGGTGCTGCTGCTGGCCACCATGACCAGTTCGCTCGTGCTCATCCTGCGGGTGGCGACCCACAACGGGGCCGTCACCTGGATCGTCACCGGCGTCGTCGCGTGGTACCTGCTGTGCTGGTTCGGGGTGCCGCTGTGGACCCGGCACCGTCATACGACGAGGTGAGGCCGGGCGCCGCCAGCTGCCGGTCGTGCAGGCGGCCGAGCAGCAGCACCGACACGGTCGCGCCGACCAGCGCGCAGAACATGTCCCACTGGGTGTCCCACACATCGCCCTGCGTGGCGAGGAACGCGTCCGCCGCCTGGCCGCCGACCACGGCGGCCAGCCACTCCAGCATCTCGAACACGGCACTGAAGGCGAGGCAGGCGCACACGGTCAGCGGAGCCAGCCAGCGGCTGCCGCGCAGCGGCGAGGTGCGGCTGAGCAGCTCCCGCACCAGCACCGCCGGCACGAAGCCCTGCATGAGGTGCCCGAAGCGGTCGTAGGGATTGCGGTCCAGCCCGAAGGCGTCCCGCACCCAGTCGCCGGCGGGCACCTCGGCGTAGGTGTAGTGCCCGCCCACCGCCAGGACGAGCGCGTGCGCGGCCAGCAGGCAGCACAGCAGGTCCGTCAGCGGGAAGCGCCGCCGGGTCAGCACCGCAAGCGGCAGCCCGACCAGCACCCACACCGTCTCCAGGAACCAGGTGGTGCGGTCGTGCGGGGCCCAGGCGGAGACGGCCAGTCCCGCGACGGCGACGGCGGCGAGCAGCGCGGGCAGCCGCCGCCGGGGCGGGGCGGGACGTGCGGCGGTCATGGTGGTCATCGGGGGGCTCCTCCTCGTCGAGCCCCCATCGTGGCCGCGCGGGCGGCGACGAGGCATGAGTACGGCTACTCAGCGCGCCTGCGTCGACGCCCCCTGCGAACCCGCGAACCCGCGCCCGCGAGGTCGGCCGAGCGGTGCCGTCGGCCGAGCGCGTCGTCCTGAGCCGGCCCGTCAGCCGAGCGCGTCGTGCAGCGCGGGCAGGAGCGTCTTCGACGCCCAGTCGATGAACTCCGGCTGGCTCTCCCCGCCGATCTGCACCAGCGCGATCTCGTCGAACCCGGCGTCGGCGAACGGCCGCACCGCCTCGACGAAGGCCTCCGGGTCGTCACCGCACGGGATCGCGGCGGCGACGTCGTCGGGCGTCACGAACTGCGTGGCCGCCTCGAACGAATCCGGGTGCGGCAGCTCGGAGTTGACCTTCCAGCCGCTGCCGAACCAGCGGAACTGGGCGTGGGCGCGTTTGACGGCCGTGTCCCGGTCGGGGTCGTAGCAGACCGGCAGCTGGCCCACCCGCGGCTTGCCCTCGCCGCCGTGCCGGTCGAAGGACTCCAGCAGGCCCCGCTCCGGCTCGGTGGCGACGACCAGGTCGGCCAGCCGCCCGGCCAGCGCGCAGGACCGTTCGCCCGAGACGGCCACGCCGATGGGCGGCGGCTCGTCCGGCAGGTCCCACAGCCGCGCCGACTCGACGTCGAAGTGCTTGCCGCGCCGGGTGACATGGCCGCCGTCGAACAGCGCCCGGATGATCCCCACGGCTTCCTCGAGCATCTCGTGGCGCACGTCCACCGACGGCCAGCCGCCGCCCACCACGTGCTCGTTCAGGTTCTCGCCGGAGCCCAGACCGAGCCGGAACCTGCCCTCGGAGAGCAGCTGCACGGTCGCGGCCTTCTGCGCCACCACCGCCGGGTGGTAGCGGACGGTGGGGCACGTCACGTACGTCATCAGCGGGATGCGCGAGGTCGCCTGCGCGGCCGCGCCCAGCACGCTCCAGGCGTACGGCGCGTGGCCCTGGACGCGCAGCCAGGGGAAGTAGTGGTCCGAGGTCACCGAGAAGTCGAAGCCCGCCTCCTCGGCCCGCACCACATGGTCGACGAGCTCACGGGGGCCGGCCTGCTCCGTCATCATCGTGTATCCGATCTGCACCATGGCCGCCGGGTCCCCTGCGCGGGCGGCCGGAAACGACGGCCCGACAGCCGCACCGGCCCCGACAGCGCGGTCACGCGCGGGCCCGCGGGGCAGGATGCCGTCATGAGCGCTCGCCCGCTGCCCCCCGGCAGTCCCTCCGCCCAAGGCGTCGACGCGTCCGGCGTCCACGCCTTCCTCGACGCCGTCGAAGCCGCCCCGGACATCGAGCCGCACAGCGTGATGGTCGTCAGGCACGGCCGCCTCGTGGCGTCCGGCTGGTGGGCGCCGTACACGGAATCCCGCCCGCACCTGCTGTACTCGCTCAGCAAGAGCTTCACCGCGACGGCCGCCGGGCTCGCCGCCGCCGAGGGGCTGCTGGACCTCGACGCCCCGGTGATCTCCTACTTCCCGGAGTTCGCGGCCGACGTCACCGACCCGCGCAGCCGGGCGATGCTGGTGCGGCACGTGGCGTCCATGGCCAGCGGCCACCGGACCGAGACGCTCGAACGGGCGCGCGCCGCGGACCGCGAGGAACTGGTGCGCGGGTTCCTCCGGATCCCTCCGGACGGCGACCCGGGCACCGTCTTCGCCTACAACCAGCCCACCACCTACACCCTCGCCGCGATCGTCCAGCGCGTCACCGGTCAGCCGCTGAGCGCCTACCTGCGGACCCGGCTGCTCGATCCGCTCGGGATCGGGGAGATCGCCTGGCTGCGCGACCGGGCCGGCCGCGAACTGGGTTTCAGCGGGCTGCACGCCCCCACCGACGCCATCGCCCGGCTCGGCGAGCTGTATCTGCGCGACGGCGTGTGGGAAGGCGAGCGGCTGCTGCCCGAGGGATGGGCGGCCGAGGCGTCGCGCGCGCACATCGACACCGCCGACGGCACGCCCGGGGAGGCGCTGTCGGACTGGAAGCAGGGCTACGGCCTGCAGTTCTGGCGCTCCCGGCACGGTTACCGCGGCGACGGGGCGTACGGCCAGTTCTGCCTGGTGCTGCCCGAACAGGACGCCGTGGTCGCGACCACGGCGGCGACGGTGGAGATGCAGCAACTCCTGGACCTGGTATGGACACATCTGCTGCCGGCCTTCCGCCCCGGACCGCTGCCGGACCGGACGGACGAGGACGCCGCGCTGGGGGAACGGCTCGCGCGGCTGGCCCTGCCGCCCGCCGGGGGCCGGCCCGCCCCGCCGGACCGGGCGCCGGAGTGGTCCGGCGCCGTGTTCACCCCGCGCGGCGGCCGGTGCGCGGGGCTGCCGAAGCTGACCGGGGCCGGGGTGACGGCGGACGCGGACGGCTGGACGCTGACGCTCACCGAGGACGGCCACCGGCTCCCCTTCCGCATCGGGCGGACCGGCTGGTGGGAGGCCGACGAACCGCTGCCGACCGCGGTCAGCGGGGGGTGGGCGGACGCCGGCACCCTCGCCGTGGACCTCGTGTTCCTGGAGACGCCGCACCGGCTGACGGTGACGTGCTCACTGCCGGACGGGACGTTCACGGCGTGCTGGCGCACCACGCCGCTGCACGCTCCGGGGCTGCGGGCGATGCGCGCGCCCCGGTACTCAGGCTGACGGCATCCGGAAGGTCCGCAGGACGGTCGCGAGCGCCTGCCGGTCGGCGGAGCCGTCCCGGTCGGCGGCCGGCGTCGTCCAGCGCAGCGAGAAGCCGCGCCCGCCGCCGAGCACGACGCCCCGGCCGAAGGTGCGCACCTGCGTCCCGTGCGCCTCGGACAGCCACTCCATGTCGGCGGCGCTGCGGCCCTGGTAGGCCGTCGCCCGGATGTCGCCGATACGCCGGTAGCCGGGGTGGCGCTCCAGTTCGGGCTCCACGTCGTCGCGCCACACGGCGACGGGGTCCGGGCCCACCCGCGTGCTGTAGGTGACCGCGAGGGTGCGCGGGTCGCCGTGCGCGCCGAAGGTGACGCGGTGGGCCACGCCGGACTGCCGGTCCGTCCGCAGCCGCGTCCAGCCGTCCGGGAGGGCGACGGAGAAGCCCTCGGGGGCGGTGTACCGGTGGAAGCCGGGCGGGAGGGCGGTGGCCGGCGTCGACCTGGACGCCGACGCGGCCGCCGACGCGGGGGCGGAGGCCGAGGGCGACACCGGGGGCGACGCGGCCGCGGAAGGGGGCCGGGTGGACGCGGCGGAGGGAACGGGGACGGAGGCGTGGCCCTCGGCGCGCCGGCCGGGTCCGGTCCGGTGCGCGGTGGCGGCGGCGGTCGCGGTGCCGGACGGGTGGGGTGCCGCGCCCGCGCCGGTGCTGTCGAGGCCCGGCAGTTGCCGGGTCGCGGCGAGGACGGCGATGGCGACGGTGACGACGGCCAGGGCGGTGCCGGCCGTCATGGCCCGCCCGCTCCAGCCCGGGGCGGCCCGCGCGGCGGCGGTGAACGGGGCGCGCAGCCGGCGCCGGGCGGACGCCGACGCGGCCTCCCCGGGGTCCTCGGTGAGGACGGGGCCGAGGGCCTGCCGGAGCGCGGTGCGGGTCAGGCGCTCGTGGGAGTCCTTGCGCAGCAGCCCCTGCACGGTCCGGGTGAGCTGCCCCGACCGCACCGGTGTGCGCAGCGGGAGCCGGTCCACGGCACGCAGCGTGGACTCCGGGCGGCCGCGGTCCCGGAACGGCGGGCGCCCCTCCAGCATCGCGTAGAGCATGGCTCCGAGGGCCCACAGGTCCGCCGCCGGTCCGATCCGCTCGTCGCGGGCCTGCTCGGGGGAGGCGTACGAGGGCGCGGTCAGCCGTGGGCCGAGGGTCGCGCCGGCCAGCCCGAACCCGGCGACCACCACCGGTCCCCGGTCGGGCACGAACACCTGGCCGGGGCTGAGCTCGCCGTGCGTGATCCCCTGGCCGTGCGCGGCCTCCAGGACGTCGAGCAGTTCCCACGCGATGCGCGCCGCCCGCGCCTGGTCGAAGGCGCCGTGGCCGAGGAGCTGGCCGAGGGGGGTGCCGTCGACCCACTCGGCGACCGTCCACAGCACGCCGTGCTCCGCCACCGCGTCGACGACCGTGGCGACCCGGCCGGGGCACAGCCGCCCCATGGTCTCGGACATGCTGATGACGCGGGCGGCGGCCCGGGGGCCGGCTTCACCGTCGGGGTCCGTCGGCAGGACGATCTGGGTGAGCAGACAGGGGCGCCGGGTGCCGACGTCCTTGGCGTACCAGCAGATCCTGTTCGTCTCGCGATGGACGATATCGACGAGTTGGTATCTTTCGGCAACCAACTCGTGTGTGAAGACATGTGCCTTGACCATGGTCATCCCTCGCCGAACCCCTGGCTCACCTTTCTCCCAGAGGTACGCGGGGTGCCACGGGCAGCGTTCAAAGAATCCGCGATCAAGCGGTGTTCTCTGAAATTCGGTCATTGTCCGACCGGCGTTCGTCTTGCAGCCGACGGTTATTGACGAGAATTCAACAAGGCGATGCCGTGAATTCGGCGCAGGCCGAAAAGCTCCGCCCGGGCCGAAACACTCCGCCCGGGCCGCCACGTCACCGGTCGCGGCATTCCCGTCGCACACGGCCGGAGCGAGCCGCGCCCCGTCGCCGGGCCCGTTCGAGGACCCGCCGGGCACGCGGCGCCGCCGCCACGCCCGGATCGGCGCGCCGTCCGCGACGCTGACGAGCACGTCGGTGAGGCCGCCGTCTCCGCGGCCTGGCTCCAGCCCGACGGTGCCCTGCCCGGCGATCCGGTCGGCCGTCGCTTCGGTCCGGCGAGAGTCCGGTCCTGACGGTCGGCCTTCCGGCGCGGGGGAGGTAGGGGGCGCCGCTACGATCCTGACCCCCCCCGGCGCGGCGAAGGCCGACTCGCCGCCGCGAGCGCCGTCTCACAGATCGCGTCGGACCAGGAACTCCAGCAGCGACCGCAGTTCCTCCACCGCGGGCGGCCGCAGGGAGGCGTCCGCGAGGGCGTCCGCCACGGCCGCCATGTGCCGCCGGGCCTCGGCCAGCGCCGCCGACCGGCCGCCCGCCGCATCGATCAGCGCGGCCGCCTCCCGCCACCGCTCCGGTGGCGCGGCCGGAGCCTCCAGGGCCGCGGCGAGCCGGCGGGCCGGGGCGTCCGCACCCGCCAGCGCGGCCAGCACCGGGTACGTCTTCTTGCCCTCCCGCAGGTCGCCGTGCACGGGCTTGCCGGTGACGGCGGGGTCGCCCCAGATCCCCAGCACGTCGTCGGCGATCTGGAAGGCGATCCCGAGATGCCGCCCGGCCCGGTCCAGGGCGGCGACCGCCGCGGGGTCCGCGCCGCCCAGCAGGGCGCCGAGCGCGCCCGCACAGCCCAGCAGCGCGCCCGTCTTGTGCTCGGCCATCGCCCGGTACTCCTCGGGCCGCACCCGCCGCGGCCCGGTCCAGGGCCGGGCGGCGAACAGCAGGTCGTCGGCCTGGCCGCGCACCAGGTCGCCCAGCGCCGCCGACAGCGTCCGCACGGCCCGCGGCCCCGCCGGAGCGGCCGCCAGCACCTCCACGGCCAGCGCCAACAGGGCGTCGCCCGCCAGCACCGCGGGGCCGGTGCCGTACGCCTTCCACACCGTCGGCCGGCCCCGCCGGGCCCCGTCGCCGTCCATGATGTCGTCGTGCAGCAGGGAGAAGGTGTGCACCAGCTCCACCGCGACGGCCGCCGGCACGCCGGCCCGCCCGGCCGCCCCCGCCGCCTCGGCGCCGAGCACGGCCAGCGCCTGCCTCAGCCCCTTGCCGCCGGACGCGACGGCGGGCGCCCCGCCCACCTCGCACCAGCCGAAGGAGTACGCGGCCATCTCGCCCACCCACGGGTGCATCCGGCCGACGGCCTCGGCGAGAGCGGGCCGCGTCAGCTCACGGCAGCGGTGAAGGACCGCGTACGCGTCCGCCGGCGCTCCGAGCGCGGTGCGAACCGCCGTCATCGCACGACCTCCGCCCGGACGCCGAGTTCCTCCTCGGCGCGGGCCACCATCTCCCGCGCGTGCCGCAGCCCGAGCCGGTCCAGCTCGTCTGCCAGTCCGGACAGTTCGGCGGCGGTCGCGGAACTGTCACGGCCCAGCCGGGCCCGCGACTTGACCAGCCCCAGCCGCGCCAGCGCCTGCCCGCGCGGCTCGCTCATCGCGGTGAACTCCGCCAGCGCCCGCGCGTACAGCTCCCGTGCCTCGGCGTACCGTCCGGCGCGGTACAGGACGTTGCCGCGCATCTTGTGGTTGTAGGCCAGCGCGCCGGAGAGGTTCATCGCGCGGCACTCGGTCTCCGCCCGCGACAGCAGGGCGAGCGCCCGCTCGGTGTCCCCGTCCCGCACGGACACGACGTCGGCGAGCCCGCGCAGCGCCCAGGCGTGGCCGCGCCGGTCGTCGGCGCGCCCGGCTATCCCGGCGGCCTCCTCGAACAGGGCGTGGGCGGTGTCGTACGACCCGGTCTGGCGGTGGATCTGCGCGATGCCCTCCAGCGCCCACACCGTGTGCCGTGCCTCGCCACGCCGCCGCGCCTCGGCCAGCAACTGCTCGTGCAGCCTGCGGACGGCCTCGTAGTCGCCCTGGATGCGCCCGGTCTCGGCGAGCCCGGCGAGCGAGTAGCCGCGTACGACGACGTCGCCGCCGCGCTCGCCGAGTTCGGCGGCGAGTTCCAGCAGCCGCCGGGCGAGCGGGAACGCGCCGCGCTGCCGGGCCAGCGTGCCCCCGCTCCACAGCGCCCAGGCCATCGCCGCGGTGTCCCCGGCCGCGCGGGCGGCACGGTAGCTGGCCTTCCACGCCCGGTCGGCGTCGGCGACCTGCCCCAGCCGGCGGTACGCCTCGGCGACCGCGAGCCCGGAACGCGCCGCCTCGCCGTGCTGCCCGGCCCGCCGGGCGGCTCTGAGCTGCTCGGTGCCGGCGGCGAGTACGTCGGTCAGCGAGGAGTTGACGGACAGGGTGGTGAGCGCGCCCTGGTACTCCGGGGCGGATGCCTTGCCGTACATCGATGCCTTCCCGTTCGTACACGCACCACGTATACACCATGTGTATACAACGCGTGTATACGCGGTGCGTATAGTTCGTCGAAGATACGCCCCGGCCCGGTCGGGCCGGGGCGTGACCTGTTGCCGGTCAAGACGCCGGGGGAAGGGAGGAGGTTGCTCGTGAGGCGTGGATCACCCTGCGCGGTCCGGGATCACCGGGCGCGGATCAGTGCTGCGCCCGCTGCGGAGTCGCCTCGCTCGGCCGTACGACGACGAAGCCCTCGCCCTCCAGCATCAGCTGCACGGCCTCGCCGGAGCCGCCGCGCAGCATCGAGCCGACGGACTGCGAGCGGTGCAGCGAGGTCCGCAGGCCGTTCGTCCAGCCGACGACGGCGTCCGTGTCGACGTACACCGGGTACTGCGGCGAGACCGGGATGACCAGTGGGTTGCCCTCGCAGACCAGCCCGAGCCTGCCCTGTCCGGTGAAGACACTGTTGAACAGGCCGCCGCCGGCGATGCCCGCGCCCTTCACGGTGGCGATCCGGTAGGACAGGGAGGCGTCGAAGCACAGGACGTTGCGGCCGTTGACGGTGAACTCGTCGCCCGGGTCCACGTCGACGACGAAGCAGTTCTGCGCCTCGTGCGCGAACCAGGCCTCGCCCTGTCCGCGCACCGCCATCAGCGGCAGGCCCTCACCGGTGACGGCGCGCTTGAGCATGCCGCCCACGCCCTGGCCCTTGCGCTCGAACTGCAGGTTGCCGCGGTAGGCGATCATCGCGCCCTGGCGGGCCAGCATCTCGCCGTTCACGGCGTACTTGATGCACTTGGCGTTCTCGACCGTCATGCCGGGCGCGGCGGCCGGCCGGACCATGTGCTCGCTGGAAAAGAGGTCACCCTTCATGCGGGCATCCTGTCCCGGAAGATCCCGCTCCGCCAGGACGGCGGAAGCGCCGCGGGCGGGGAGGGTGGGGCCGTGCCCAGGACCGCCGCCGCGAATGCGAGATGAGTCACATTCATGCCGTGCAACTTTCTTCCGGCTCGTCACATCTCCGTATGCAACGCACGGTTGGTCACTCGTTGATCGCTGAGCGGTGCGGATTTGCAAAGTATTGCCATGTAAGGCGCGAAAGTGACCATTCTGTCTTTACATGGCCATGACTTATCCGCAAAGGTTTCGCCTCGGGGCCCGACTGGCCCCCATGTCGTGCAACCGCGCCATGTCCCAAGGCGGTTGGTGACCCCGGCCGCCTTGCCAGGAAGGAACACTCATCAGTGCGTAGACCGCACATACGCAGCGTGGCGGTCGCCGTCGTCGTGACGACGGCCGCCACCGGTCTCGCCGGCACCGCCTTCGCGGATCCGGCCACGGGGACCAGCCACTCGGTGGCCGCCGCCCGCACCTCGGCCGCCGCCGGCACCTCGGCCGCCTCCGTGGTGACGGCCGCCCGCACCGCCGCCTTCGCCCACGCCTCGCAGACCGGGGTCTCCCGGGGTGACGAACTGCGGGCCGTGGACGTCATGATCGACCCGGAGGGCGCCCGCCACGTCCGGTTCACCCGCGCCCACCAGGGCATGCCGGTCCTCGGTGGCGACCTCGTCGTCCACCTCTCCGAGCGGCTCGCCTACACCGGCGTCACCAGGGCCGCCGACCACACCGTCCGCCTCGCCGCCGACGACGCCGCGGTGTCGCCCGCGCAGGCCGAGCAGAAGGCCGCTCAGGTCGCCAAGGGTGACGCGGGCAGCGCCGAACTCGTGGTCGACGCCCGCGGCGGCGCGGCCGCCCTGGCCTACCGGGTGACGGTCAGCGACAGCGACACCACGCAGGGCGGCGGCTCCCGGACGGTCGTCATCGACGCCGTCACCGGCAAGGTCCGCAGCAACACGCCCGACAGCGACGAGTTCCTCTCGCCGAAGCTCCTCGACACCCTGCGCAAGCGCGGCGAGAAGCTCGACCCCGCCACGGGCATCGGCTCCCGGGCCGCGACGCTGACCGCGTCCCCCGTGACCGGCGTCACCAGCTACCCCGTGAAGGCGAGGGGCGTCGGCAACTCCCTCTTCGTCGGCAGCGTGCCGCTGATCACCACGCAGACGTCCGACACGAGCTTCCTGCTCAAGGACCCCGCCCGCTGGGGCACCGAGACCCGGGACGCCATGGGTCTGGAGCTGGAGGACTTCACCCAGGGCAAGAAGTTCACCAGCACCAACAACACCTGGGGCAACGGCACCGTCTCCAGCCGGACCAGCGCCGCCGTCGACGCCCAGTACGGCATCGTCAAGACCCTGGACTTCTACCGGAAGACCTTCGGGCGCAAGGGCATCGAGAACAACAGCAAGGGCGCCCGCGCCATGGTCCACTTCGGCAACAAGGTGGGCAACGCGTTCTGGGACCCGACCTGCGACTGCATGCTGTACGGCGACGGTGACGGCACCACGTTCAAGAAGCCGCTCGTCGTCCTCGACGTCTCCGGTCACGAGCTCACCCACGGCGTCGTGGCCGCGACCGCCGGGCTGGAGCCCACCTACGTCGACCAGTACGGCAACCAGTACGGTGAGCCGGGCTCGCTGAACGAGTCCCTCGCGGACATCTTCGGCTCGAACGTCGAGTTCTCCGCCAACAACATGAAGGACAAGCCCGACTACCTCGTCGGCGAGAAGCTCGGGCTGGACCAGAAGTTCCTGCGCCGCCTCGACCAGCCGTCGCTGGACGAACTCGAGGGCGCGATCGACTACTGGGACCCGTCCACGTACTACACCGAGGTGCACGCCGGCTCCGGCGTCTCCTCCCACGCGTACTACCTGCTCGCCGAGGGCAGCGGCAGCAAGACGATCAACGGCGTCGCCTACTACTCGCCGACCTTCGACGGCTTGGCGGTCACGGGCATCGGCCGCACCAAGGCCACGGCGATCTTCTACCGGGCGCTGACCCGCTACATGGTCTCCACCACCGACTTCCACGACGCGCGCAGCGCGACGCTGAAGGCGGCCACGGACCTCTACGGGCTCAACAGCACGGAGTACAAGGCCGTGAACCGGGCCTGGGCGGCGGTCAACGTCACGAAGGCCAACACCCCGGCCGCACGGAACTGACGTTCCGGCGCCGACGAGCCGGCCCCCCGGTCTCCGGGGCGGCCGGCTCACCCGTTTCCGCCGGCCCGGCCGCCCTCGGAGCCCTCAGCCCGAGGCCGTCGGCTCGGCGGTGACCGGACCCCGCCGGCAGGCGATCGCCACCGCCACCGTGCGGCCGGCGGCGCCCAGCTCGGCCAGGATGCCGGAGACGCGGACGCTCGCCGTCTCGCCGTCTCGCCGGTGACGAACGGCTCCTCGCCGATCTGCCGGTTGCCGAGGCCCCGGGCGAGCAGCCACAGCAGCAGCACGCCGCGCGGCTCGCCGCCGTGGGCGCGCTCCAGCACCCGGGAGAGGCGGGCGACTTCGTCCTCCCGGCCGATCAGCGGCATGGTGATCAAGGTCCGCGGCACGGATCCGTCCTGGCACGCGGGGCCGGCGGCGCGGTCCGCCGCCCACCGGGCGGAGGGGGCTCAGCGCAGCGTCTCGGCCCAGTTCGCCGGCACCCGCCCGGCCGGGCCCGGCGCCGGCTGGTCCGCGGGGCGGCTGACGGGGGGAGCGAGGTCGGGTCCCGACTCCAGCAGCCGCGAGGCGGCGAAGTCCCAGAACCAGCTCTCGCCCGGCTCGAAACTGCGGATCACCGGATGGCCGGTCTCGTGGTAGTGCGCGGTGGCGTGCCGGGCGGGGGAGTCGTCGCAGCAGCCGATGTGCCCGCACCGCGCGCAGCGCCGCAGGTGGAACCACCAGCCGCCGGCCGCCTCGCACTCCACGCACCCGGTGCCGCTCGGCGGGACGGCGGGGTCGATTCCGTCGACGTCGGTCATGGGCTCTCCCGATGTGGTGGGGCGTCGTCCGCCGCGGTGAGCGGCAGCAGGACCTGGAAGCGGGTGTCGCCGGGTTCGGACTCGACCTGGAGGGTGCCGTGTGGTGCTTGTTCACCACGATCCGCCAGGAGATGTCCAGCCCGGGCCCGGTGCCCCGGCCCACCGGCTTGGTGGTGAAGAAGGGGTCGAAGATGCGGCCGCGGATCTCCCGCGGCACGCCGGGCCCGGTGTCGCGGAACTCCACCAGCAGCCGGTCGTGTTCGCGCGCGGTCCGCACGGTCAGGGTGCCCTCGCCCCGGCGCCGCCGACGGCGGAGACCGCGTTGTCGATGAGGTTGGTCCACACCTGGTTCAGCTCCGCCGGGTAGGCGGGGATCTTCGGCAGCGTGCGGTCGTAGTCCTTGACGACCTCGATCCGCGGGCCGATCTTCCCCGACAGCATCAGCAGGGTGCCGTCGAGGAGTTCGTGCTTCAGCTCGCGCAGCGCCTCGAGCGCGGACTCGCCGGACTTCGCGCGCACGATCCGGTACGACTCGCCGTAGCGCCGCCGGAGGTCCCGGGCGACGGCGCGGGAGACTCCCGGATCGTCGTCCACGGTCATGATGACGGTCCGCGCCGGGTCGGACGCCTCTGGCATAGGTCTCCCACCCCGAGGCCGGATTCACGGCACGGCGCGCTCCGTGGCGGAGACGGTGGCCGTGCCGGCTCCAGCCCATCGTATGGTCGACCGGCCCGCCGTGCCGCGACGAGCGGCGGACCACCCCCTCGCGGAGCCTCCCCCGCCCCTTCGCGGAGCCTCCCCCCGACCCTTCCGAGTGCCCTCCGGCCCCGTAGGCCGTCCTTCCGGCCCCCTCGGCCGTCTTCCGGTCCTCCTCGGCCGCTTCCCGGCCGTTCTCAGGCCCGGCGTGAGCCGAGCACGCAGAACTCGTTGCCCTCGGGGTCCGCGAGCACCACCCAGGGCCGGTCGCCCTGGCCGACGTCCGCGTACCGGGCGCCGAGCGCGAGCAGCCGGGCGACCTCCGCCCCCTGGTCGTCGGGGCGGAAGTCGAGGTGGAGGCGGTTCTTGACGGTCTTGCCCTCCGGGACGGCCGCGAACAGCAGTCCCGGCAGGCGGTCCTCGTCCGGCCGGATCTCGTACTCGTCGGCCGCGTCGTTCACCACGACCCACCCGAGCGCCTCGGCCCACCACCGCCCGAGCGTCACGGGATCGGCCGCGTCCACGTTCACCTGCTCCCACCGCAACGTCATGTCGGCAGGGTAGTGAAGACTGACCCCTACGACAGTGAGAACGACACAGGAGGCAGCCGCATGACGGGCCCGATCACCGCAGGGGTCGACGGAACCGAGGAGAGCGTCGCCGCGCTGGGCTGGGCGGCCAGGGAGGCGATCCGGCGCGGGCGGGCGCTGCGGGTGGTGCACGCCTGGCGGTTCCAGCCGTACGAGGGACTCGACGCGGCCGACGCGGAGACCCAGGCCGGGTGGGTGCGGAACGCGGTCGAGGAGGCCGTGCGGACGGTCACCGCACGGCATCCGGAACTCGAGGTGAGCACCGACGTCGTCGAGGGTCCGGCGGTCGACACCCTCGTCGCCGCCGCGGCGGACGCCGAGATGCTGGTGCTGGGCTCGCGCGGGCACGGGCCGGTCGTCGGCTTCCTGCTGGGCTCCGTGGGCCAGCAGGTGATCGCCGCGGCGAAGCGGCCGGTGGTGCTGGTGCGCGCCGGTGACCGGCCGACCGGCGAGGCGGCGGGCCGCGAGGTCGTCGTCGGCCAGCAGGGTGACCCGGAGGACAGCGCCGAGACGTTGCGCTTCGCGTTCGAGACGGCGGCCGCCCGGGGCGCCACCGTCCGCGCCGTGCGGGCCTGGACGCTGCCTCCGGTGTTCGCCTACAGCCCCGGCTCGCTGGAACTCCTCGACGAGGCCGGGGGACTGGAGCCGTTCGAGAAGAAGGCGCTCGCCGCGGCGCTCGCACCGCTGCGGGAACGCTTCCCCGGCGTCCCCGTGGTCGAGCACGTCGAGATGGGCAGCGCGGGGCAGGTGCTGCTGTCGGTGGCCGCGCGGGCGCAGCTGATGGTGGTCGGCCGGCGCGCGCACCGCACGGCTGTCGGCGCCCGGATCGGCTCGGTGGCGCACGGGGTGCTGCACCACGCCGGCTGCCCGGTGGCCGTGGTCCCGCACGGCTGAGTCACTCGGCCGGGGTGGGCTGCAGCGTCTCGCGGGCCTTGGGCAGGATGTTCCTGATGTAGTCCTCGACGGCCGTGTCCAGCCCGATGTCGTGCTGGGCACGCTCGGACAGGTACCAGCGGTGCTCCAGCAGCTCGTGGTAGATCTCGGCCGGGTCCATCGCCCCGCGCAGTTCGAGGGGCACCGCCCGGACCGTGGGCCGGAACACGTCCCGCACCCAGCGGTGCGCCAGCACCTCCGGGCGGGCGGCGAGGGGGTCACCCGGGGCGTAGTCGTCCTGGGTGGCCATCCAGCTCTCCAGGTCGGTCAGCAGCCGCCGCGCCTGGTTCTCCTCGGCGTCCAGGCCGGTCAGGCGCAGCAACTGGCGCTGGTGGTGGCCGGCGTCGACGACCTTGGGCACGAAGGTGACCGTGTCGCCGTTGGAGGCGCTCTCGATCTGCATCTCGGCCACGTCGAAACCGAGGTCGTTCAGGCGGCGTATCCGGCGTTCTATGTAGTGGTACTTGCCCGCCGGGTACACCGAGGTGCGGGTCAGCTCCTGCCACAGGCCGCGGTAGCGGGCGCAGATCTCCATGCCGAACTCGATCGGGTCCACGGACGGGTGCAGCGCCCCGGACGCCTCCAGGTCGAGCAGTTCGCCGCTGATGTTCACGCGCGCGAGGTCCAGGTCGTAGTCCCGCTGGCCGGGGCTCAGCCGGGGGTGCAGTTCGCCGGTCTCCGCGTCGACGAGGTAGGCGGCGTAGGCGCCCGCGTCCCGCCGGAAGAGGGTGTTCGACAGGGAGCAGTCGCCCCACGCGAACCCGGCCAGGTGCAGGCGGACCAGCAGGACGGCCAGCGCGTCCATGAGACGGTGCATGGTGGCCGGGCGCATCGTCGTCTCGAACATCGACCGGTACGACTGCGATCCGCGCAGGTGCCGGGTGATCAGCACCGGCTCCAGCGGGGCGTCGTCGCCGTCCTGGCGGCCGGTGACCACGGCGAGCGCGTCCACCGCCGGGATGCCCAGCTTGTCGAGGTCGCGCAGCAGTTCGTACTCACGCAGCGCCGGCCGTTCGGCGAGCTCCTTGACGGCGATCACCTCGTCGCCGGCGCGGGCGTAGCGCACGACGTGCCGGGAGATGCCGCGCGGCAGCGGGACCAGGTACTCCTCCGGCCACTCCTCCAGGGGCAGGTGCCAGGGGAGTTCGAGCAGGAGCGCGGGGTGCTCCGGGTTGGTCGCGCTGATCTGCAGTGCCATGGGCGGGGTGACCTCGTCCTGCTTCGCGGTTGATCGTCACCTCACCCTAAACGGCACGCTCCTTGGCCTGAAGTGCCGTTTCACGCACCGGACCGCGGTGCGCCGGCCCGTGACCGGGCAGCAGCAGGTCGCCCGGCAGCTCGGCGAGGACGTCCAGCGAGGCGACCGCGCGGGCGCGGTCGTGGTGGAACATGCCGGGCAGCAGTTGCGGGCCCCGGATCCGTGCGGTGGGGTGGGCGGTCACCAGCGCGTCGCCGGCGATCACCACGCCCGCGTCGGGAAGGTGGAAGGCGACGTGCCCGTCGGTGTGACCGGGGGTGTGCACGGGCACCGGCCGGCCGGGCAGGTCCCAGGCGGCCGCGGCCGGGAACGGCTCGGGCGCGGACACGGGGACGTGGGCGGTACCGCCGGAGCGCAGGGCGCGCAGCGCCCAGGGCAGGACGCCCGGCCGCCAGCTGTTCGCGACGACCTGTCCGACGGTCACCTGGTGCAGGAACTCCCGGCGGGCGTGCGGCACTTCGGCCGGGTGGAGGAGGACGGGCGTGCCGTGCGCGGCGCGCAGGTACTCGGCGGAGCCCAGATGGTCGTTGTGCGCGTGGGTGATCAGCACCGCCGTCACCGCCTCCGGTGAACTGCCCACCGCCGCCAGGGAGTCGAGGAGCAGCTGCCGGTCCCCGGGATAGCCGGTGTCGACGAGGGTCACCTCGTCGCCCTCGGTGAGGATCACCCAGTTGGTGTCGCTGCCGTGCACCAGGTGGATGCCGTCGGCCACTTGCCGTACGTCTGCCCGCATGGGTCCAGGAAAGCAGACCGCGGCGCGCCCGCGATCACCGGGCCCTGGCCGGCCGCCGCTCCGCCTCAGCGCACCCCGTGCGGGCGGAACTGCACGCTGATGCGCGGTCCCGCGGCGCGTGCGGACTTCGGCACGCAATGCTCCCAGGTCCGCTGGCAGGAGCCGCCCATCACGATCAGGTCGCCGTGGCCCAGCGGACGCCGTACCGTCCGGCCGCCGCCCACCGGGCGCAGCAGCAGGTCCCGCGGGGCACCCACGGAGAGGATGGCGACCATCGTGTCCTCGCGCGCGCCCCGTCCGATCCGGTCGCCGTGCCAGGCCACGCTGTCCCGGCCGTCGCGGTAGTGGCACAGCCCGGCGGTGGTGAACGGCTCGCCCAGTTCCGCGGCGTAGTGCGCGGACAGCGCGTCGCGGGCCTCGGCGAGCACCGGGTGGGGGAGCACGTCGTGCGGGCCGTAGAACGCGAGCAGCCGGGGGACGTCGACGACGTGGTCGTACATGGTGCGGCGCTCCGCACGCCACGGCACCTCGGCGGCCAGCTGTTCGAACAGGGCGTCCGCGCCCTCGAGCCAGCCGGGCATCAGGTCGATCCAGGCGCCGGGACCGAGCCGCGTACGGCGGATCCCGTCGAGGGGGCCGAGCCGCAGCCGGTCGTCCTGGTCGAAGAGCGAACCCTGGAGGTGCCTGGTCATGTATCCAGCGTACCCCTGAATCGAAAACCTGTTCCCATGAATTCGGTGGCACTCGGTGGTGGCATTCGGTCGCATTCGCTGGTCGCATCGCTCTTTCGATGCATCCATGTATCGGATACATTCCCGTATCGAACGACGGAGGCAGCCGTACGAGGGAGGCGACCGCGGTGGAGAGGGCGGCGGTACCGGAGGCGCCGCGGCGGGTCACCCGCCGTCGGGTGCGGACACGGGCCAACCTGCTCGACGCCGCCTTCCGGGTGTTCGCCGCCAAGGGCTTCGGGCGCGTCTCCATCGAGGAGGTCTGCGACGCCGCCGGCTACAGCCGTGGCGCCTTCTACTCCAACTTCGCCAGCCTGGACGAGCTGTTCTTCGCCCTGTACCGGCAGCGCGCCGACCTGATCGCCGAGCAGGTGTCCGGGGCGCTGGCCCTCGACGGCCCCGACTTCGACGTGCCCGCCGCCGTCGACCGCGTCACCGAGGTGCTGCTCCTCGACCGGGACTGGCTCCTGGTCAAGACGGACTTCCTGGTGCACGCCGCCCGCGATCCGGCCGTCGCCGAGACCCTGCTCGCCCACCGCGCACGGCTGCGGGAGGCGATCGCCGAGCGGCTCGCCCGCACGCGCGGCCTCGCCCGGCCGCCCGGCGTGCTCGGCGACGCCGACGGCGCGGCCCGTGCCGTGGTCGCCGCCTACGACGGAGTCACCGTCCAGCTCCTGCTGGACAAGGACGCCGAGGGCGCCCGGCGCTGGCTCAAGCAACTCCTCACCGCCCTGCTGACGGACGGCAGCGGCACCCCCGAATGACACCTCCGGGTGGCACCCCGAGTGACACCTCCGAGTGACACCTCCGGGTATCACCCCGGGTAGCACCTCGTGACACCTCGTGACACCTAGTGACATCTTCGAGAAAGGCAACGGTCGCCATGGATGCGGACGTCATCGTCGTCGGAGCGGGCCTGGCGGGGCTGGTCGCCGCGCACGAACTCACCAGCCGGGGCCGCCGGGTCGCCCTGGTCGACCAGGAGAACGCCGCCAACCTCGGGGGACAGGCGTTCTGGTCCTTCGGCGGGCTGTTCCTCGTCGACTCCCCCGAGCAGCGCCGCCTGGGCATCAAGGACTCCTTCGACCTCGCCTGGAGCGACTGGCAGGGCAGCGCCCGGTTCGACCGGGTCGACGACGAGGACTCCTGGGCGGTGCGCTGGGCGCGTGCCTACGTGGAGTTCGCGGCGGGGGAGAAGCGGTCCTGGCTGGACGGCCACGGCATCAAGCTGCTGCCCACGGTCGGCTGGGCCGAGCGCGGAGACCTGCGCGCCGACGGACACGGCAACTCCGTGCCCCGCTTCCACATCGCGTGGGGGACCGGCACCGGCGTCGTGGAGCCGTTCGCCGCGTACGCCCAGCGGGCCGCCCGCGAGGGGCTGCTGACCTTCCACCACCGTCACCGGGTCGACGAACTGGTCATCGAGGAGGGCGCCGCCCGCGGGGTACGCGGCACCGTCCTCGCCGAGGACCGCTCGCCGCGCGGCGTCGCCTCCAACCGGGACGCGGCCGGCGAGTTCGAACTCACCGCCCAGGCCGTCGTCGTCACCAGCGGCGGCATCGGCGCCGACCACGACATCGTCCGCCGGTACTGGCCCGCGCGCCTGGGCACCCCGCCCACCGAGATGGTCACCGGCGTGCCCGCCTACGTCGACGGACGCATGCTCGACATCAGCGCCGCGGTGGGCGTACGCCTCGTCAACCGCGACCGCATGTGGCACTACACCGAGGGCCTGCGGAACTGGGACCCGATCTGGCCGGGACACGGAATCCGCATCCTGCCGGGGCCGTCCTCGATGTGGTTCGACGCCCTCGGCCGCCGCCTGCCCGAACCCTGCCTGCCCGGTTACGACACCCTGAGCACCCTCGAATACCTGCGCACCACCGAGGACATCGCGGGCTACGACCACTCCTGGTTCGTCCTCACCCAGAAGATCGTGGAGAAGGAGTTCGCGCTGTCGGGCTCCGAGCAGAACCCCGACATCACCGCCAAGGACAAGGGCGCGGTCCTGCGCGACCGCCTGCTCGGCAAGGGCGCGCCGGGCCCGGTGGACGCGTTCCTGCGCCAGGGCGCCGACTTCGTCACCGCGTCGACCCTGGAGCAACTCGTGGCGAAGATGAACGAGCTGACCGACAAGCCGCTCCTCGACGCCGCCGTACTGCGCCGCCAGATCGAGGCCCGCGACCTGCAGCTGGCCAATCCGTACAGCAAGGACGCCCAGGTGCAGGGCATCCGCAACGCCCGCCGCTACATCGGCGACCGCCTCGGCCGCGTCGCCACCCCGCACCGCATCCTCGACCCGGCCGCCGGGCCGCTCATCGGCGTCAAGCTCCACGTCCTGACCCGCAAGACCCTCGGCGGCATCCAGACCGACCTCGACTCCCGCGCACTGGGCCCCGACGGGCAGCCCGTCGAGGGTCTGTACGCGGCCGGCGAGGTGGCCGGCTTCGGCGGCGGCGGCGTCCACGGCTACAACGCCCTGGAGGGCACATTCCTCGGCGGCTGCCTCTTCTCCGGCCGTGCGGCCGGCCGGTCGGCGGCGAAGGAGACGGCCTGACCGCGGGCCGGCTCGCGGTGCCCGCGCACCCGCGACGGGCCCCGATGAACCCGAATGAAGCGGGGAGAAGGAGGAACCAGGGCGGGGCGTACCTCTAACCTGGGGCCGACTGATCACCGCCACCCCCCAGGAGCGCATGTGAGGATGTCCCGCAGACGGGCCAGGCAGGCCGTCACCGCCGCCGTGCCCGTCGTGGTCACGGCCCTGCTCGCCGCCGCCCAGCCCCCGGCGGCGGGTACCGTCGGCGCGCCCGGCGTCGGCGACCCGTACTTCCCGCTCGCCGGAAACGGCGGCTACCACGTCGGCCACTACGACCTGACCCTCCATCACGACCCGGAAACCGGCCACCTCGACGGCACCGCCGTCATCACCGCCCGGGCCACCCAGGACCTGTCCCGCTTCGACCTCGACCTCAAGGGCCTGACGGTCACCGGCGTCGCCGTCGACCGCCGCACGGCGGACTTCCGCCGCAGCGGTCAGGAACTCGTCGTCATGCCGTACCGTCCGCTGCGCAAGGGACGGCAGTTCCGGGTCACCGTCACCTACCAGGGCACCCCCGGGCCGGTCACCGACCCCGACGGCTCGCCCGACGGCTGGATCCCCACCGACGACGGCGCGTTCGTCGCCGGCGAGCCGCAGGGCGCCATGACCTGGTTCCCGGCGAACAACCACCCCAAGGACAAGTCCGCGTACGACATCACGATCACCGTCCCCCAAGGCCGCACCGCCGTCGCCAACGGCGTCCTCGTCGGGCAGCGGACGGCACACGGGCGCACCACCTTCCACTGGCGGCAGAGCGAACCCATGGCCGCCTACCTCGCCACCGCCACCGTCGGGAAGTTCGAGGTCGAGCAGTACACCACCCGCGACGGCATCCGCGTGTACAACGCCGTCGACCCGCGGGAGGCCTCCGCCGCGGCGCCCGTGCTGAAGAGACTGCCGTCCGTCCTGGAGTGGGAGAGCAAGCTGTTCGGGCCCTACCCGTTCCGCGCCGCCGGGTCGATCGTCGACCACGCCCCGGACGTCGGGTACGCGCTGGAGACCCAGTCCCGGCCCCTGTACGACCGCGCGCCCGACCTGAGCACCCTGGTCCACGAGAACGCCCACCAGTGGTTCGGCGACTCCGTCTCCCTGACCACGTGGCAGGACATCTGGCTCAACGAGGGCTTCGCCACCTACGCCGAGTGGCTCTACCGCGAACAGCACGGCGGCAAGACCGCCCAGCAGACCTTCGACGCCCTGTACGCCCGCCCGGCGAGCGACGAACTGTGGGCGTTCCCGCCCGGCGACCCGGGCAGCGGCGCGAACATCTTCGGCACCCCCGTCTACGCCCGCGGCGCGATGGCCCTGCACGAACTGCGGGTCGCCGTCGGGGACCCGGCGTTCTTCCGCATCCTGCGTGCCTGGGCGACCGTGCACCGCTACGGGCACGGCACCACGGCGCAGTTCGTACGCCTGGCCCGGAACGTCTCGGGCCAGGACGTCGACAGCCTGCTGAAGACCTGGCTGTACGCCCCGGGGAAGCCGGACCTGCTGCCGTAACCTGCGGAACGTCCGACGCCGCGCGCACGGGACGCGCCTGTGCACGGGACGTGCCTGTGTACGGCGCACGTCCGTGAAGGCGAACGCCCGTGCACGCGAACCCCCGTGCACGCGAACGCCCGTGCGCGGCACGGCCGCGCCGGCCACGCGTCGCGAGGGCGACGACGTCGTGGCCGGCGTGACCGGCACCGGCACGGGCGTCAGCGGTTCTCCGGACTACCGGCGCCGGGGCGGGGCCGGCAGCCCGCTCTCACGCGCCGCGCCTGCGGGCGACGGCGCGCCGGCGCCGCAGTGCGCGCCGTTCCGTCTCGTTCGTGCCGCCCCACACACCCAGGACGTCTCCGTTCTCCAACGCCCACTCCAGGCACTGTTCCTGGACCGGGCACCCGGTGCACACCGCCTTCGCCTGCTGCGTCTGCAACAGCGCCGGGCCCGAGGAGCCGATCGGGAAGAACAGCTCGGGGTCCTGGTCGCGGCATGCGGCATGGTCTCGCCAGTCGTTCATCAAAGTCACCTGCGATCGAAGTCGTACGCGCCCTCGCGGACGGCTTACTCGCTTTCGGGTCACCTGTCGACGCGTAGGCGAAACAACCGACTTCCGGTGTGAGCGACTTCACTGCTCCCGGATGCCCCACGGGGAGCCGTACGCGGTCAGCAGATCCAGGAACGGGCGGGCCGGGAACGCCTCGGGCCCGAGGACGCCCGAGCCGGACCAGGCGCCGGTGGCGATGAGTTCGAGCGCGACGACCGGGTTGACGGCGGTCTGCCACACCACGGCCTGGCTGCCGTACTCCGTCATGGACCACTGGTTGTCGACGACGTGGTACAGGTAGACCTCGCGCGGGGCCCCGTCCTTCGTGCCGCGCACCCAGGTGCCCGCGCACGTCTTGCCGTGCATCCGCTCGCCCAGCGTCGCCGGGTCGGGCAGGCAGGCGGCGACCACGTCCCGGGGCGAGACGGCCACCGGGCCCGCGGCGCCCGGCACGGTCACCGGGTCGGTGCGGTCCAGGCCCAGCAGGTGCAGCGTCCGCAGCGTCTCGATGAACTCCCGCCCCAGACCGTACTTGAAGGTGACACGGCGCGCGTCGACCCAGCGCGGGACGAGCAGCACCTCCTCGTGCTCCACGTTCACGCACTCGACGGGGCCGATCCCCTCGGGGAAGTCGAACTCCTCCGGCTCGCTGAACGGCTCGGTGGTGAACCAGCCGCGGCCGGCCTCGTAGACGACCGGCGGGTTCAGGCACTCCTCGATGGTCGTCCAGATGCTGAACGACGGCGCGAAGTCGTAGCCGTCGACGGTGAGGTTCGCGCCGTCACGGACGCCGATCTCCTCGATGTCGTCGAAGAGTTCGTCGGCGGCGTAGCGCGCGAAGACGTCCGACAGGCCCGGCTCCACGCCCATGCCGACGACGGCCAGCGCGCCCGCCTTCTCCCACTCCTCGGCCAGCGCGAACTGGTCGTCGCCGAGCTTGAGTCCGCACTCCTCGTAGGGACGTTCGGGATGCGGGCGCGACAGCGACATCGCCATGTCGAGATAGCCGGCGCCGGCGGCGAAGGCCGCGCGGAAGAGAGGCATCACGAAGCGCGGGTCGGTGGCATTGAGGAGCACGTCGCAGGAGTGGCGGCGCAGCAGTTCGGTCACCGCCGCCTCGTCGCCGGCGTCGACGCGTTCGGCACTGAACCGGTCGTCGCCGACGGCCGCGACCGCCGCCTCGGCCCGGGCCAGGTCGTAGTCGGCGACCACCATCGCCTCGAAGAACGGGCGGCGGACCGCGATCCGGGTGACGGCGGTGCCGACACCGCCGGCTCCCACGAGCAGGACACGCATGAGGACAACTCCCTCGTCAGAAGGTCTACGGACGGGTGGGGCCCCGGCGCCGATACAACGCCGCCCGCTCCCGTAAGGTCAATGGCGTTGGCATAAGCGCGGACCGGGAAGGAGGCCCCGGATGCCCAAGCCCGTGGTGCCGGAGAACAAGCGGCGCCGGCGCCGGCCCACCAAGAGCGGGACCGTGCTGTCCGAGCGGCTGATCGTGGAGACGGCGCTGCGCATGCTGCGCGAGCACGGCAGCGCGGGCCTGACCGCCCGCCGCCTCGGCCTGGCCCTGGACGCCGACCCGAGCACGCTCTACCGCTACTTCCGCGGCATGGACGACCTGACCCTCGCCATCGGCGACGCGCTCATCGGGGAGGCGCTCGACGGCTGGCGGCCGACGGGGGAGTGGCGGGCTGACCTGCGCGCGATCGGGCTGCGCATCCACGCCGCGTACGTCGCCCACCCGCAGGCGGCCCAGCTGACGGCGAACCGGGTCACCGGCCGGGCCAACGAACTGGCCGCCGACGAGGCCGTCCTGGACGTCCTGCGCACCGCCGGGTTCCCGCTGCCGGACACGGTACGGATCTACCACGCCTTCATCGACCAGACCCTCGGCTTCGCCGCGCTGGACGCCGCCTCGCTGGCGCTGCCCAGCGCCGCGCTGCGCGCCGACGAGGACATGTGGCGCTCCACCTACGCCCGTCTGCCCCGCGCCACCCACCCCCGCATCGCGGAGGCGGCCCCCCTCCTGGCGACCCGCATGGTCACCAGCGCCTACCCGACGGCCCTGGACATGCTCCTGGACAGCGCGGCGGCCCGCCTGGCGGCCCTGGAGGCCGGGTAGCCCGGGTAGCCCGGGTAACCCGGGTGGGCCGGGTGGGCCGGGTGGCCCGGGTGGGCCGGTCGGCCGGGCGGGCGAGTCTGCGGTGGGCCGGCTCAGGCCACGTCGTCCGGCTCACGCCACGTCGTCCGGTGCATCCCGGCGTCGCGGTCCCGGGCGGAGCGCGGCGGCCGCCGCCTCGGTCACCGCGTCCGCCACCGCGGCCAGCGCGGGGGAGTCGAGCTTCCACTGCTGCCAGTACAGCGGCACGTCCAGGGGGCGTCGCGGAGCGAGCGGGACCAGCCGGCCGGTGCGCAGCAGCTCCCCGGCGTGCAGCTCGGGCACCATGCCCCAGCCGAGCCCGGCGGCGACCGCGCCGAGGAAGCCCTCCGAGGTGGGCACGGCGTGCCGTACGGTGCTCGCGCCCCGCGTGCCGCGCCGCAGCCGCCGGACGAACGCGTCCTGGAGGTCGTCGGCGCGGTCGAAGGTGACCACCGGCGCGTCCGGCAGGGTCTGCCGCAGGGGCCCGTCCAGATGGCGTGCCACGAAGTCCGGGGTGGCCGCCGCGGTGTAGCGCATCGTGCCCAGGGCCCGCATCGAGCAGCCCGGCACCGGGTCCGGCGACGAGGTCACCGCCGCCATCACCAGGCCCTCCCGCAGCAGCTCGGCCGTGCGTGTCTCGTCCTCCCGGTGCAGTTCGAAGCGCAGCGGCGGTTCGGCCGGCACCCGGGTCAGCGCGGGCAGGAACCACGTGGCGAGTGAGTCGGCGTTCACCGCGACCGCCACCCGGGTCGGCTCCCCGGCGTCGCTCATGCCCAGCTCGGCCCGCGTGTCGTGTTCGAGGCGGGCGAGCTGGCGGGCGAAGCGGACGACGATCTCACCGGACTCGGTCGGCCGCACCGGCTTGGTGCGCAGCAGCAGGACCCGGCCGGTGCGCTGCTCCAGCGCCTTGACGCGCTGGCTGACCGCGGACGGCGTCACGTGCAGGGCGGCCGCCGCCGCGTCGAACGTGCCCTCGTCCACCACCGCGAGCAGGGTCCGCACCAGGTCCAGCGGAAGGTCCGTCATCACGAACGCTGATGGTACGTAAGAATCCTTAGCTGTACTCGCGGAGGCCGGGTGCCTAGCGTGGAGGCCGTGTCTCCCTCTCTCACCGCCGCGGCCGCCGGCTTCGGCACCGGCCTGTCGCTCATCGTCGCCATCGGCGCCCAGAACGCCTTCGTATTGCGCCAGGGCGTCCGCCGGGACGCGGTCCTCGCCGTCGTCGGCATCTGCGCCCTGTCCGACGCCGTCCTCATCGCGCTCGGCGTGGGTGGGGTCGGCGCCGTCGTGGTGGCCTGGCCGGGCGCGCTGACGGCGGTGGGCTGGATCGGCGGCGCCTTCCTGCTGGGCTACGGCGTGCTGGCCGCCCGCCGTGTGTTCCGGCCGGGCGGCGCCCTGAGCACGGAGGGCGAGGCGGCCGGGTCCCGCGGACGGGCGGTGCTCACCTGTCTGGCCATGACCTGGCTCAACCCGCACGTCTACCTGGACACGGTGTTCCTGCTCGGCTCGATCGCCGCCGACCGCGGCCCGCTGCGCTGGACCTTCGGGCTCGGCGCCGCGCTGGCGAGCCTGTGCTGGTTCGCCGCGCTGGGTTTCGGCGCCCGGCTGCTCGGCCGCTTCCTCGCCCGGCCCGCCGCCTGGCGGGTGCTGGACGGCCTGGTCGCCACGACGATGATCGCCCTCGGCGTCACTCTCGCCGCCGGAGCCTGACCCCCGGCCTCTCCACCCGCGGACCGCCGGCCGGGGCCCCGGCGTCCCCGGCCGCCTGTCCCGGGCCGGGCTCCGGCCTCCCCGGCGGTCGGGGGCGGGGCGGGCTCCGGCTCCCCGGCCACGGGTTCGGGCCTGCTGGTGAACGTGCGCACGTACGACGACGAGACCCGGCGGGCCGTTCTGGCCGCCGTCCGGCGCATCCCGATGCCGAGTTGCCTGCCGAGTTGCCTGCCGAGTTGGACCTACTGGGCCTGGGATACCGCCGCACAGCGGCAGCCGACCGCCTCGGCGGCCGTCCGCGCAGCCGGCGCGGCCGCGGTGGGCGCACCCGGTCACCTGGACGGATCCGTCGGCACGCGCTCCGCTGAAGGCCGTGGTTTCGTTCCTTGCGGAACTCCCTGCACGTCCGAGCCCGCGAGGCGCGAAAACCAAGGACGCAATACGTGCATTGAATCGAGGAACCGATGACTACGTACAGGGTCGGCTACTTCGTTGGAAGTCTGGCGACTCACTCCATCAACCGGACGCTCTCGAAGGCTCTGATCCGGCTGGCCCCGTCCGATCTGGAATTCTTTGAGATTCCGATCAAGGATCTACCTCTCTACAGTTACGACTACGACAGCGACTACCCCGCCGAAGGCAAGGCGCTCAAGGATGCCATCGCCTCCGCCGATGCCCTCCTGTTCGTGACCCCTGAGTACAACCGATCCATTCCCGGCGCCCTCAAGAACGCCATCGACTGGGCCAGTCGCCCCTGGGGCAGCAACTCATTCGCACACAAACCCTCCGCTGTGATCGGAGCGTCCCCCGGCGCCCTCGGTACCGCCCTCGCCCAGCAGAGCCTGCGTGGGGTCCTCAGTTTTTGCGACTCGCCGCAGATGAATGCACCGGAGGCGTACGTCAGATTCAAACCCGGTGGTTTCACCAGTGAGGGGGAAGTCGTCGACGAACATACGGAACAATTCCTCCGGGGCTTCATGGAGGAATTCCGGGATCACGTTGTCCGGGTCCTCACTGTGCTCCCGCGAAAACCGTGAAGCGTGCGAGTCCGGATCCGTCGAGCGTCCACGAGCTCGAGCGCCCGGCCCGCAACGCCGCCGAGCGCCCCGGAGACGTCGGGGGGCGGGGCGGGCTCGGGCCTCCCGGCCCTCGGGGGCGGGGCGGGCTCCGGCATTCTCGACCGCCCGTCCCGGCCCCTGGACGGTGCTGCGATAGTGAACCCCGGACGAGAAAGATGTAACCGGCAACCAGGAAGCTCGTGGACACAAGCGAGAGCAGCACCGAACCGAAGACGCCGACCCCCGCCGCCGTCGCCGGTCCGCCCCGGCGCGGCTGGCGCCGCTGGGCCATGGACACCCGCCCGCTGCGCATCCCGGCCTACCGGCGGCTGTGGTCGTCGACGATCGTCACCGCCGTCGGCAGCCAGCTCACCGCGGTCGCCGTCCCCAAGCAGATCTACGACATCACGCACTCCTCGGCCTGGGTCGGCGCCGCGAGCCTCGCCGGGCTGCTGCCCCTGATCGTGTTCGCGCTGTGGGGCGGGGCGGTCGCCGACACCATGGACCGCCGCAGGCTCCTGCTGATCACCAACACCGGCATCGCCGTCACCTCGCTGCTGTTCTGGCTGCAGGCCGCCGCGGGGCTCGACTCGGTCGCCGTGCTGATGGTCCTGCTCGCGCTGCAGCAGGCGTTCTGGGGCCTGAACGCCCCGGCCCGCAACGCCTCCATAGCCCGCCTGGTGCCCGAGAACGAGCTGCCCGCGGCCAACGCCCTCGGCTCGACGGTCATGCAGACCGGCCAGGTCGTCGGTCCGCTCCTGGCCGGCGTGCTGATCCCGGTCATAGGCCTGCCCGAGCTGTACCTGATCGACGCTCTCGCGCTGTGCGTCACCGTGTGGGCGGTGTACCGGCTGCCCTCCCTGCCGCCGCTCGCCGGGACGGCGAACCGCCGAGCCGGGGTACGGGAGATCGCGGCGGGGTTCCGCTACATCTCGCTGCACAAGGTGCTGCTGCTGTCGTTCCTCGCCGACATCGTCGCGATGGTCCTCGGCATGCCCCGCGCGCTGTTCCCGCAGCTCGCCGCCCAGACCTACGGCTCCTACGGCGAAGGGCTGGCGCTCGGCCTGCTGTTCGCGGCCATACCCATCGGCGCCGTGCTCGGCGGACTGTTCTCCGGCACGTTCTCCCGGGCCCGCCGGCACGGCTGGATGGTGATCGGCGCGGTCGTCGCCTGGGGCCTGGCGATCGCCGGATTCGGGCTGAGCGGCAACCTGTGGATCGCGGCCGCCTTCCTGGCGGCGGCCGGGGTGGCCGACATGGTGTCGATGGTCTTCCGCGGCGCGATCCTGCTGTCCGCCGCGACCGACGAGATGCGCGGCCGTATGCAGGGCGTCTTCACGGTCGTCGTCGCGGGCGGCCCCCGCCTGGCGGACGTCCTGCACGGCACCGCCGGCTCGGTCTTCGGCACCCGCACGGCGGTCGCGGGCGGCGGCCTGCTGGTGGTCGTCGTGATGCTGGGCCTGGCCGCCGCGGTGCCGGCGCTGCGCCGCTACCGGGTCTGAGCGGGCTACAGCGGGCTGCGGCGGTGGGTCGCGTACTCCATGAGCTTGACCCGGGTCGTCTCCAGCCGGTGCGCGAGGATCTCGGCGACCCCGCGCACCAGGATCAGCCCGAGCCCCGGATCCTCCTCGCACAGCCGCAGCACCGCGGCCGCGTCGAACTCGTAGGCGCGCACCGGGCTGAAGGCCTGAGCGCCGAAGTCCCATTCGTACGGCGGGAACAGCCAGGACCAGCCGAGCAGATCGCCCGTGCCGAGACTCGCCACGGACACCCGCTGCAGCGCGTTGACCCGCTGGTCCAGGGTGACCGCGCCCGAGCGGATGACCCAGAAGCGGTCGGCCCTGCCCCCCGCCTCGAAGATCCGGGCGTCCTCGGGGAAGGACACCTCGTGCGCGAGGTCCATCAGGCGCCGGCGCTGGGGCGGGGGGAGGACGGTCAACAGCTTTATCGCTTTGGTCATGAGGCGTCGCTCCTCGCCGGCGTGGGTTCCGGTGTTTCCTATGCCCATTTCAGCCGCTGCGCGGACCCGGAGCACCTCGGAGGACGACGGTTGCCGCCGGAAATCGCCGGACTCGTCCCGGCGCAGGAAAAAGCCCTGGCTGGACGGGGGAAACCAGCCAGGGCCGCAAGCGGTGGCGCCGGAGGACGGTACGGTCCACTCCGTCACCACGTGTGGGTGAACCGTAAACCATCCATCGGCACAATGCGTACCCGAAAGCCGGTCACGTGACCTGTTTCACTCCGCGGCGCACCAAGGGTCAGCGTGGTTCGGTGTGCCTGCCCGGGGTGAGGATCTCGTCCAGCACCCGGAGCACGGTCTCGTAGGCCAGGGTGCGGACGGCGGCGTCGCGCGCCGCCTGCGGGTCGCTCGTCGTCAGATCGTCGCTCCGGGTCCGCCACGTCCGGTGCTCCTCCCGCGCGCAGGCCCGCGCCCGCTGCAGTCGCCTCAGCAGTTCGTCCGAGTGCACGACATCGCCCATGAGGTCCGCGTACCCCCGGTGAGCCGCTCGATGGCCGGCCGTGGATGTCCGGGAGGGGGAGGTTTGGCATGGCTTGCGGAGGTCAGCCGGTTGAAGAGACCTCTCCTGACCGAAAAGAGTGCCAGCGTCCTCAACCCCAGGGAGTCAGGCGATGAGCGACGAGAGCAGGACCGACACCGTCCCCGGACTGTCGGGCGTCGGCCGCGGCGGGGAGCGGCGGACCGGCCGGCCGGACGAGGCGCGCCGGGCCGTGCGGCGAGCGGTCGCCGAACGGTGCCGCGCCCTGCACCGGCCGTGCGACGCCGACGCCCTGTCCGACGCCCTGCTGGTCGTCTCCGAGCTGACGACCAACGCCATCCTGCACGGCGGCGGCATCACCGACTTCCGGGTCGACGTGGTCGGTCCCGACGTGCGGGTGTCGGTCAGCGACCGCAGCGACGCGCTGCCCGCCGTCGCGGAGCCCGTCGACCTCCAGGGGCGCCGGCGGATCGGCGGCCGCGGCTGGTCCATCGTCTGCCGGCTGGCCCGCGACGTACACGTGTCCGGGCTGCCGTCGGGAGGCAAATGCATCACCGCCCTGGTTCCGCTTTTGTGAACTTCGCGGCGTTGCGGAGTTTGTCACCGCGAACGCAGGGCAGACGGAGGTTCGTGCTTCGGACCGGAGGCGCGCCAGCGGGAGCCCGTGCTGCCGACCGGTGCCTTGCGCGTCCGGGCGGCGGCGAGTTCCCGCGGTTCCCTGAAAAGACCGTTCAGGAGCGATTCCGCATGCTGACCGACACCAACCGTCCCGGCACGAACGACCGTTCGAAAGCCTCCTCAGTACGGCGTCATGACGACGCACCCGACACCGCCGAGCTGTTCGCCCGCCTCGCGGCCCTGGACGACGGGCCCGAGCGCGAGGCGATCCGTGACCGGCTCGTCACGGCCTGGCTGCCCATGGCCCACCGCATCGCCAGCCGGTTCCGCGACCGCGGTGAGTCGGTCGAGGACCTGCGCCAGGTCGCCGCGCTCGGTCTGGTGAAGGCCATCGACCGCTTCGACCCCGAGCGCGGCGCGTTCGAGAGCTACGCCGTGCCCACCATCACCGGCGAGGTGAAGCGCCACTTCCGCGACCGGATGTGGGCCCTCCGCGTGCCCCGCCGGGTGCAGGAACTGCGCAACAAGGTGCGCGTGGCCCGCCGCGAGCTGACCCAGACGCCGGGCAGTCCGGAGCCCTCCACCGCCGACATCGCCGCCCACACCGGCCTCACCGAGGACGAGGTGGCCGCCGGACTGGAGGCGCTGGAGAGCTTCAGCACCCTGTCGCTGGACGCCGAGCTGTCGGCCGACGAGGACGGCTACAGCCTCGCCGACACCCTCGGCGGTCCCGACGGCTCCTACGACGTCGTGATCGACCGCGAGTCCGCCAAGGAAGGCCTGCGCCGCCTGCCCGAGCGCGAGCGCACCATCCTCTACATGCGCTTCTTCGAGGACATGACACAAAGCCGCATCGCCGACCAGCTCGGCATCTCCCAGATGCACGTCTCCCGTCTCATCAGCCGCAGCTGCGCCCAGGTGCGCGAAGAGGTCCTGGGACAACGGCGGGCGCGCGGTCGGAGCGCCGGACAGCGGTCCGCGGCGTGAGCGGCACCCCGGGACCCCGGCGGCCCGGCCCCGGCGCCGAGGGCCGCCGCTTCCCCTCCCCGTTCCCTGGTGAAAGAGGAAACCCCACGATGCTCGTCCCCCACCCCACCGTCCTGCGCAAGCTCGTCGACGAGTACGAGGCCCTGCTCGCCGAGGAGACCCGGACCGGCACCGGCCGGCCGGACCGGCGGGCCCAGGACGTCGCCTACACCCTCTGCGTGTCCACCGGCACCCGGGACGTGAGACACGCCCTGGAAGCCGCCCGGCGCCTGCTGGCGGCCGAGACCCGGCCCCGGCCGAGCGCGGTACCGTTGGCCGAATGACCAGTGTGTGTGCCCCCGGGGCTCAGGTGGACACCGGCCCCGTCTTCCTGGACGATCCGGACGGTGATGCCTCCGTCGCCACGCGGCCCGGGTACGCGGGCACGGACGGGCCGACCGGAGACGAGGGAGGCGCGTGACGGAGACGGGACACGAGGCGGCGGACCACGCCGCGGAGCCCGGGGAACTGGAGCGGCTGCGGGCCGAGCTGCGCGACGTGCGCGCCAGGCTCCGCGTCCGGCCGATGATCTCCCAGGCCCAGGGAATCCTCCAGGAACGCTACGCCCTGCCCGACGGGGAGAGCGCGTTCGCGCTCATGCAGCGCGCCTCCCAGCGCTACAACATCAGGCTCCGCACACTGGCGGACACCCTGCTGGCGGTGACCCGCCCCGACCCCGGCGCGGACCTCTGGTTCCCGCGGCGCTCCCGCTCGCCGGAACCGGCGCTGCGCTTCGCGGAGGCGCGCCGCACCGGAGCCGGGAACCGCGGCGCCGTCCTGAGCGCCGTGCTCAGCCAGGCGCTCGCCGTGGTCGACACCGACATGGGCAACGTACAGGTGGCCGACCGGGCCATGGGCGGCCTGCGCATCGAGAAGCACACCGGCCTCAGCGCCGACTTCGTCGACTTCTTCGAACACGTCGATGACGACGGCACGGCCTGCGCCGAGGCCGCCCGGAACCTCGCCCAGGTCACCGTCCGGGACGTGGAGACGGACCCGGTGTTCGACGAGCCGGCCCGCGAGGCCATCCTCGCGGCCGGCAGCAGGGCCTGCCACAGCACGCCGCTGACCACCGATGCGGGCCTCTGCCTGGGCATGGTCTCCGCCCACTTCGAGCGTCCCATCGAGGGCCTCACCGAGACCCAGCTCAAGGCCCTGGACGTGATGGGCGCCGAGGCCGGCCGCTGGCTCGCCTGGCACGACCGCACCGTCGTCCTGGACGCCCTCGAACACCTGCACGCCCTCGGCCGCGTGCACCGGGGCAGGCGCATCCGGCGGTCCTGACCGGCCGCGGAGCTCCGGACGGAGCGGGCGCCCGGCACGCGTTCCGTCCGGAGCTCCGCGGCCGGGCGTGCCCGGGCGCAGCCGGGGCATCCGCATCCCGGGAGGTCCACATGAACCCGACTGCCTTGGCCCGCACCGGCCGGTACGAAGCCGAACGAGCGGCTCGCGGCTCGCTGACGGAGAGCGCCGCCCGCGCCGGACTCACCGCGCGGGGCGTCATCTATTTCCTGGTCGGACTGATCGCGCTGCAGATCGCCTTCGGCGAGGACGAACACCGGCAGGCCGACCGCGGCGGCGCGCTCGCCGAACTCGCGCGGCAGCCCTTCGGCGCCGTCCTGCTGTGGGCGCTGGGCGCCGGACTGGCCGGCATGGCGCTGTGGCGGCTGTCGGAGGCGCTGTTCGGCTCGGTCGGGCCGGACGGCCGCAAGGCCCGCAAGCGGCTGCTGGCCGCAGTGCGGTGCGTCTTCTACGCCTTCGTCGCCTGGTCCGTGCTGAACTTCGCGGCGAGCCCGCACGGCGACTCCGGCGGCGGATCGAGCGACCGGCAGTCCCGCGACGTCACCGCGAGGGTCCTCGACCTGCCGGCCGGACAGTGGATCGTCGGCGCCGTGGGAGCCGGGGTCGCCGTGGGGGGCGTGTGGATCGGCGCCCAGGCCCTGCGCCGCAAGTACCGCAAGCAGCTCAAGCTCGCGACGATGGCCCCCTGGGCCCGGCGGCTGACGGACGTGACCGGCGTCGCGGGCGGTGCGGCCCGCGGTCTGGTGTTCGCGGCGGCCGGCGCCTTCGCGGTGCGCGCGGCCGTCGACTACCGGCCCGACAAGGCCAAGGGGCTGGACGACACGCTGCGCTCCTTCGCCCACACCCCGCTCGGACCGTGGCTGCTCGCCTGCGTGGCGGGCGGTCTCGTCCTGTTCGGGGTGTTCTCCTTCGCCATGGCCCGCTGGCGCCGCGTCTGAGCGGCCGCGAGAAGGGAACCCGGATCCCATGAACGAACCCGAGCTGCCGCCCGAAGGCCGGCCCGTCGACGTCTACCTGGGCCTCCTGCGGACCCGGATGGACACCGAGGACTACCGGGCCGTGCTCAGCCTCGTCGAACCCGTGCTGCGGGCGATCGAGGAGGAACGCCTGCCCACGCTCGACTTCGCGCTCGACGCGGAGCGGACCGAGGGCGTGTCGCAGGAGGTCCGCGACGAGGCCGCCCTGGTCATCGCCACCGCCGTCACCGGCCGCCTCGACAACGAGGTCGTCGAGATCGACATGGCGGAGACCGGCCCGATCAGGGTGGTCACGGACGCGGACACCGCCGCCGACCCGGTCCGGCTCGGCGAGATCGCCGACTACATCCGGCAGCGGCACCACGAGAACGAGGAACTGCGCGGCATCGCGGAGGCGAGCGGGCTGCCCACCGACTTCTGAGCCCGGTCACCGCCTTCCGACGCCGGAGCCGGTCAGCGCCGAGGCGCGGCCACCGGCACCTGCAACGGCCGGGCCAGGCCCAGGACCGCCTCGTCGAGCCGCTGCAGGTGCCGGAGCACCCGGTCGGTGACGCGACCCCAGCGCGGCGTGCCGGGCACGTCCGGCTCCAGCAGGGAGGCGACGGTCGGCCCCGTGGTGACCCGCCCGGCGGACCGCTCGTCCGTGACGCGCGCGGAGATCGTCGTGATGTTGGCCAGGATGCGCTGCCCCGCCGGGCGCAGCCGGGGGTCCGCCGCGATCGAGGGGTGGGTGGGCAGCAGCTCGGCCGTCGCGGCCAGCGAGCGGGCGTGGTACGCACAGGTCTCCAGGAGCGCGACCACGTAGCGGGCGGTGTCGCGCCGACCCCGCAGCGGCGTGCCGCGGTGGGTGAGCGGCTGGGTCGCCGCCCGCAGGTCGGCCAGCGCCCGGTCCAGCTCGCGGGCCTGGTCGAGCAGGTCGGCCGGGGGCCCGCCGCTGAGCTGGTCCACGGCCGACCCGGTGACCTCGGCGAGCCGCTCCAGCGTGGTCACCAGCAGCTCGTTGGTACGGCGGTCGGTGTGCACCGGCAGCACGAACGCCGCCGCGATGATCCCGCAGGCGGCGCCGAGCGCCGTCTCCTCCACCCGCAGCACCAGCACCGACAGGCTGTACGTGTGCAGCAGCGTGTACAGCAGTCCGAGGGCCGCCGTGACGAAGAACGACATCAGCGTGTACGACAGCGGCGCCGTGTAGAACACCGCGAAGACGCACACCAGCACCAGCGCGAACGCCGTCCAGGTGTGGTGGCCCACCAGCCCCGCCAGCAGCAGCCCGGCCACGACGCCGAGCACCGTGCCCACCAGCCGCCGGTAGCCCTTGACCAGGATCTCGCCCGTGGAGGCGGTGTTGATGAACACGATCCAGCAGGTCAGCACCGCCCAGTACCAGCGCTGACCGGAGAGGAACTCCCCGCCGGCGATCGCCAGCGACGACCCCACCGCCACCTGCACCGCGGCCCGGGTGGTCGGCCGCCGCAGCCCCTCCGGCTCCCGGCCGGACGGCTCCTCGCCCGCGTCGATCGCCGCGTCCTCCGCGTCCAGCTCCTCCCGGGAACGGGCCGTGGCGGGGCTGTCGTCCGACTCGTCCTGCGGCCCGTCGAGCGCCACCCGCAGCCCCAGCACCGCGCGGGCCGCCTCGCCGACCCCGCGGAAGACGTCCTGCACGGCGGGCGGCGCCTTCGGCAGGTTCTCCCCGTCCCGGTAGCCCAGCAGCCGGTTGCGTACGTACGCCACCCCGGCGCCGCCGGCCGCGGCGGGCCGCAGCACCAGCAGCCGCAGCGCCCGCAGGTCCCGGCGCAGCGCGGCGGTCGCCTCGTCCCGCACCGGCAGCGGGCCGCCCGGCGGCGCGGGGGCGCCGGGCAGGTGCAGGGTGAGCGTGTCCGCCCGCTCGGCGCTGCGCGCGGTCAGCAGCAGCAGGCCGAGGCGCTCGGCGGCGATCTCGGCGTCCGCCACCCGGCGCTGCACCAGCCGCGCCACGGACTCGCCGGCGGTGCCCTCCTCGAGACGGCCCTGGATCATCAGGGCCGTCTCGTGCAGACGCGCGGTGCCCGCCCGGACGTCCGCCAGCGCCTTGTCGATCTCGTCGCTCCCGGCGTCCAGCAGATCCAGCTGGGCCGACACCAACCGGGCCAGCCGGGCCCGGAAGGCGTCGCGCAGCCGGTCGAGGACGGCCGACGGCGTCTCCGGCACGAGGACGAAACGAGCCAGGGCGCTGCTCGTGACGGCGACGGCGACCACGCCGTACAGCTGGGGCAGCATGCGCGGGGTGGCGCCGACGAAGAGCGACAGCAAGTACATCTGGAAGCCGATCAGGCCCAGCGTGGTGCCCCGGTCGCCGTACCGGCGGCCGTAGACGGCGCAGAAGATGAGCACGACGAAGACGACGTCGCCGGCGACCACCCGGGTGTGCAGCAGCGCCGCCAGCGTCAGCGAGGCCAGCGCCACCGGCAGCCCGAGGGCGAGCGTGACCGCCTGCGGTGCGCGCTGCTTCTCCCGGACGGCGAAGGTGAAGACCATCGCCGCGACGGCCCCCGCCACCAGATGCGGCACGTCGGCGCGCAGCAGGGCGAGCACGGTCAGGGTGAGGGCGATGGCGCTCACCGCGCGCAGGCCCGCGGTCAGGCGCAGCAGTCCCGGGTCCCACGCCGCGACGAGATCCCGCAGCCGTGCCCGGACCGACCCTCCCGCTTCCCTCACGCCGCCGTACTCACTCCCGCCTCAGGCCGAGATCCGGGCCCCGGCATGGCTGCCGGGACCGCGGCTCTCACGTCCCCCCGTGCCCGGCGGCCTCGACGTGCGCGCGCACCTGCTCCGGGGTCAGGTAGGAGTCGGTGTACTCGAAGTCCTTCAGCTTGGCGGGCTTGCGGGCCTGGAAGCCGGTGCGCACGAAGTCGTCGCCGGCGACGGCGTTGAGGGTCCAGTTCGTCGCCACCCGGACCTTGGCGACGTTGGTGCGCAGCGCCCACCAGTGGTAGCCGCGGGCGGCGAACTGGGCGGGCAGTCCGTGCAGCTCGAGGCCGAGCGGCTTGGCGACGGCGTCGTGACCGCCGAGGTCGACGACGAGACCGAGGTCCTGGTGGGCGTACGGCTGCATCGGCTGGTTGCGCAGCGTCGCGATGACGTTGTCGGCGACCCGCTTGCCCTGGCGGGTGGCGTGCTGCGCGGTGGGCGGGCAGATCGCTTCCGGGTGGCCCTTGACCTCGTCGGGCACCGCGGCGGCGTCGCCCAGGGCGAAGGCGCCGTCGTGGCCGGGCAGGCACATCCGCGCGGTGACCGCGAGCCGCCCGCGCACCGTCTCCGCGCCGAGCGTGGCGATGAGCGGGCTCGCCGCCACGCCGGCGGTCCAGATCAGGGTGCGGGCGGGTACCACCCGGCCGTCGGTGAAGGTGACCTCCTCCGGGCCCGCCTTGGCGATGGAGACGCCCAGCGAGACCTCGATGCCGCGACGGCGCAGGATCTTCTGCGCGCTGCGGCCCAGCTTCTCGCCCAGCTCCGGCATCAGCTTCGGGGCGATGTCGATCAGATGCCACTTGATCAGCGCCGGGTCGATGCGGGGGTAGCGCTTGGCCGCGGCGTGGGTGAGGCGCTGCAGGCAGGCGGCGGTCTCGGTGCCGGCGTACCCCGCGCCGACGACCACGAACGTCAGCCGCGACGCGCGCTCGGCCGGGTCCCCGCTGGCGTCGGCCAGGTCGAGCTGGGAGATGACGTGGTCACGGATGTAGGCCGCCTCCGCGAGGGTCTTCATGCCGAAGGCGTGCTCGGTGAGCCCGGGGATGTCGAAGGTGCGGGTGACGCTGCCGGGCGCCAGCACGATGCAGTCGTACGGCTCGTTGATCGTCCGGTCGGTGATGGTGCGGATGACGCAGACCTTGGCCTGGAGGTCCACGCCGATCGCGCCGCCCGGGATGATCCGGGTGCGGTACCTCCTGCTGCGGCGCAGCGACACGGCGATCGACTGGGGGGTCAGCACGCCGGAGGCGACCTGGGGCAGCAGCGGCAGATAGAGCTGGTAGGCGACCGGCGTCACCAGGGTGACGTCGGCCTCGCCGGGCGCGAGTCTGCGTTCCAGGCGGCGTACGCACTCCACACCGGCGAAACCTGCGCCGACCACCAGGATCCTGGGTCGTGTCACGGTGTTCATCCCTTTCTGCGGCTCCGGGCGGTCCGTGTCCCACGCCCTTCGCCTGCCCTGGATCTGTGCGGGCACCCCATATCGATCCCACCGCGCATCGGGCCGTTCCGCCAGCCGGGCACGACGGGCAGACGAACGCCTCGGCCTCCACGATGCCCGCCGACGCCGGGAAAAGCACCGCCCACGAGCGGATGAAAGCCACATTCCGTCCGGCGGTCAGGTCGTCTGCCGTGCCCCGAACCAGTCCAGGCACGCCACCAGCGCGTCGTCTTCCGGCTCGGGGGAGCCGCGGTGGCCGCTGAGCTCCCTGATGACCGCGGCCGGGACGTCGGCCGCCGGCAGCAGGCGGGTGGCCGTGAGGGCCCGGCTCAGGGCGTGCTCGCCGTAGGGCTCACCACCCGGAGCGGCCACCGCGTGGACCCCGTCGCTGACGAAGACGAGCCGGTCGCCCGGCCGCAGCCGGAACTCCTGGGCCGTGTAGTCGGTCTCCTCGAACATGCCCAGCGGCAGTTGCGCCTCGAAGTCGACGGCGGAGACGGTCCGGTCGCGCAGCCGCAGCATCCGCGGCGAACCCGCGTCCACGACCTGCATCCGGCCGGTGGACAGTTCGAGGTCCAGCAGCAGCACGGACAGGTGGGCGTCACCCCGGTACTGGGCGTAGATCGCCTGGTCGGCCAGGGCGGCCTGGTCGGCGATGGGGATGCCGGCCCGCCGCGCGTTGCGCAGCGCGTTGATGCCGAGGTTGGTCAGCAGGGACGCCCCGATCCCCTGCCCCATGCCGTTGGTGATGTACAGCAGCAGGCGGTCCGCGCCGGCGGACCAGTCGAAGTTGTCGCCGAAGATCGCGTAGGCGGGTTCCAGCTGGGCGCCGAGGGCGTACTCCGGCTGCGAGCAGGACCGGGCGGGCAGCAGCTGCCACTGCATCTCCGCGGCGAGCGTGAGCCGGTCGGTCCGGCGGGCCCGCTGGTACATGTCGGTGTCGCGCTCGGCCACCACCACCTCGTGGCCCAGGACCTGCGCCACCTCGGCCAGCTCCGGGACGTCGGCCCGGTCCCAGGCCGCGCGGTCCATGGTGACGGACAGCACACCCAGGCGGTCGCCGCGCACGCTGACCGGAAGGTGGAGGCGCACCCGGCCGTCGCCGCGCTCCTCGGCGAACGGCTCCTGCGAGCCGAAGGCGCGCCCGGCGGGACTGCTGTGCACGGGCAGCGGCTCCGGGCGGTCCGCCGCGGGGGTCACCGGCTGGAGCACGGTCAGCCCGTAGTCGGCCATGAGGAACTCCACGGCGTCCGCGCCGTACTGACTGCGCAGTACCTCGTGGACGACGTCCGGCAGCTGATGCGGAGCCGCGCGGCGCAGGGCCCGCTCGGCGGCCACGAATCCGTTCACGTCGTCGGTCACACCCTTCCGTGCGGGGGAGCGGCGCCGCGTCGGAGGGGCCGCGGCGGCCACTGCTGTCCGTCGTGGTCCGCGCCCGCGCCGCCGGGCGGGGCGATGCCGCGAGCTGACAGGGGTCGCGAAGCCTGCGAGAGTGGCGGGGTGACGTCCTCGTACCAGCGCCCACGGTCCCAGGAGGCGGCGGCGTGCGTGACCTCGAAGGCCGCGGAGCTGCTCGAGGTCCTGTGGGGTCGTGCCTCGACGGCGCCGGTCTCCGCCTCGCAACTGCGTGTCCTGTTCATCCTCGAACACAATGAGGGCATCAACCTGCGCACGCTCGCCGACGCGCTGGGCTCCACGCCTCCGTCGACCAGCCGGCTGTGCGACCGGCTGCAGGCCGTGGGCTTCATGGAGCGCAGGGCCTGCGTCACGAGCCGGCGGGAGCTGCGGCTGTACCTCAGCCGCCGGGGACGGGCGTACCTGGCCGACCTGCGGGCCCGGCGGGAGAGCGCCCTGCTCTCCGTGCTGGAGCAGATGCCGGCCGCCCAGCGTTCGGCGCTGCAGCAGGGGCTGGAGGCCTTCTGCGTGACCGCGGCGGCCCAGATACACGGCGACGGCGAGCCGGCCGCCCGCACGGCCTGACCTTCCGGCGCGGCCGGACGTGCCCGGCCCGCCGCGGAGGTGCCGCCGGGCCCGCGGCGGCGGGCACGGACGGTCGTTCCCGGCCGGCGCATCCTCGATCCCTCTCCGGTCCCTGGCGGCTGCGAGGCCCCTTTCCGGATCCCTCTCAGCGGCCTTCCTCCCCGGGTGTCCGGTCGGGCCCGTCGACGCGGTCGAGTGCCTCCTCGACGCTCTCCGACACCGGCACCGTGATGCTCACCCCCGTCAGATCCAGGATGCGCCGCACGGCGGGCGTCGGCGAGATGATGTGCACGCTTCCGGGCAGCTCACGGGCCTCCTGGTACACGCGCAGGATGATGTTCATCCCCGACGAGTCCATGAACGGCACGTCGGAGAGATCGAGCAGGAAATGGCGTCGGCCGTGGTGCAGCTGATTGGCCAGATGATGCTGGAACTCCGTCGCGGTGTCGATGTCCAAGTAACCCTTGACCGCGAGCAGGGCGACGTCCGACCGGGGCAGGCTGACGTCGACGGACAAGGGATTGTGGGCGATGGACACGTGTACCTCCAACGAATATGACGGGCAGGGCTGGTTACCCCTGTGGGCTGATGCGACGCACGCGGCTCGGGCGGCGTTGCGCGACCGGGTGCGCGTGACCGCGTCATGCCCCTCACCTGCGACGCGCCGTGCGCGCCGCGCCTCGGCGTTTACCCCCGAACCGGCACCCCATGCACACCGCACGCACACCCCGCGCACCAGCCGCCCGCCCGTCGGACGCGGGGGGAACCGGCATGCGGTAGCTCACCCCCGGTCCCCTTGCCCTCGCGGTGCCCGGCGCGAGAGAGTTGCCGGGAGGAAACAGTTTCCCCTTCCGGAAGGCGGTGGGCGCGCGGAAGCGTGCCTTGCTTTGGACACACCCCGGTATGCCCCCACCGACCCCACCGACCCGAGCCGCCCCGGCCCCGCACCGGACGCCGCCTGGGGCGCCGCTCCGTGCCCCGTGCTGGTCGCCGGCCCCCGGGGCGACGTCCTCGGCCTGAACCCCCCGGCCGCCGCCCTGCTCCCGGACGCGGTGCGCGGCGCACCGCTCAGAGATGTGGTCCCGGCGTGGATCGCCGACGCCCACGAACGGATCGTGCTTCCCCCCGCGGCCCGTGGCACGGCCCGGCCGCAGGCGGAGCACGGCAGCCTCGGCGACCGTACGTTCGCGGCCCACGGCAGCCGCACCGCGGACGGCAACGTGACCTGGTGGCTGCTGGAGGACACCGACCGCCGCCAGGCCGAGGCCGCGCTCGACAGCGAGCGCAGACGCACCGCCTTCCTGGCCGGCGCCTCCAGCGCGCTGCTCGCCTCACTGAACCTGGAACGCTGCATGGAGGTCACCGCGTCCCTGGCCGCCGAACACCTCGCGGAGGCGGCCGTCGTCGTCGCCCCGCCCCGAGGACGCAGGTTCCCCGTCACGCACTGCCGCTCCGGCGACCGCCCGGTCCACCGGCTGGCGGAGGCCCGGCCCGCCGAGGTCCCCGGCCTCGGCGAGGCGCTGCGCGGCTTCCCGCCGGTGCCGTCGCGCTGGATCGACCCGGCCGCCATCCCCGACTGGCTCGTCCCCGACGGCTTTCCCGGGGACGTCGGCTCGGCGGTCGTCACCCCGCTGCCCGGCCACGGCGTCCCGGCCGGCGCGCTGGTGCTGCTGCGCTCCCGCGAGGACCGCGCCTTCTCCGAGAGCGAGGAGGTCTTCGCCCGGCTGTTCGCGGCCCGCGCCGGAGCGGCGATGTCGGCGGCCCGCATGTACGCGGAGCAGGCCGCCATCACCTCCACCCTGATGCGGGAACTGTTGCCGCCGCCGCTGCGCGAGGTGCACGGCGTGGAGTTCGCCGGGTCCTACCGGCCGTCCCTGGAGAGCGAGCACGTCGGCGGCGACTTCTACGACGTCCATCCCGGAGCGGACGCCGAACAGGAGACGCTGGTGGTCCTGGGCGACGTGTGCGGCAAGGGACTGGAGGCGGCCGTGCTGACGGGCAAGATCCGCAACACGGTGCAGGCCCTGCTGCCGCTGGCCGGCGATCACCAGCGGCTGCTCGACCTGCTCAACGGCGCCCTGATCAACTCCCACCACACCCGGTTCGCCACCCTGCTGCTGGTCTCCGTCGTCCGCCGCGGCCGGCACGTGCAGCTGCGCGTCACCAGCGCCGGGCACCCGCCCCCGCTGATCGTGCGGGACGACGGCAGCGTGGAGAAGGTCGACACCCGGGGGACGCTGGTGGGCGTCTTCCCGGACATCACCTCCGTCACCGCCCACGTGGAGCTGTCCCCCGGCGAGACGTGCCTGCTGTTCACCGACGGCGTCACGGAGGCGCGCGGCGGGCCGCTGGGCGACGAGATGTTCGGCACCGAGCGCATCGAGGAGGCCCTGGCCCACTGCGCGGGCATGCCCGCCGAGGCGGCCGTCTCGCACGTGCGGATGCTGGCCGAGCAGTGGGTGGGGCACGGGCGGTACGACGACATGGCCCTGGTGGCCGTGACCGCGCCGCACCACGCCCACCTCAGCGCGGTACACGGCCGTACTCGGGGCAGGTACACCGCATGACCCTTCACCACGACGCCCCGCCGGGGCACCACCGGCTCGAGGACGTCCGGGAACGCCTGTGGGAGGCCGTCCGCGCCGGGGACGAGTACCGGGCGTCCGCCGTCGTCCTCGACGCCGTCGACTCCGGGATGGACGCCGAGACCGCGCTGCTGGACGTGATCGCCGTGGTCCAGGCCCGGGTGGGCGCCGAATGGGCGGCGAACCGGCTCACCGTGGCCCGGGAACACGCCGCCACCGCCATCCACGAGCGCGTCATCGCCGCCCTCGCCCACCACCCCGACCACCGCGCCGCCGAACCCGGCGGCCCCCGCGTCACCGTCGCCTGCGTGGACGGGGAGTGGCACGCGCTGCCCGCCCGGCTGCTGGCGGAGGTGCTGCGCCTGCGCGGCTGGCGGGTCGACTTCCTCGGCGCGCACGTGCCGACCCCGCACCTCGTCGCCCACCTGCACCGGACGGGCCCCCGGGCCGTCGCGCTGTCGTCCACCTTCTTCAGCAATCTGCCCACGGCCCACGCCGCCGTCACGGCCTGCCAGGCGGCCGGGGTGCCGGTGATCGCGGGCGGCACGGCCTTCGGACCCGACGGCCGGTACGCCCGCGCCCTGGGCGCCGACGCCTGGGCACCCGACGCCCGCGAGGGCGCCGCCGTCCTGGAGCGCGGCCTGACCCGGACCGGCGACGGAGCCGTCGACCAGCCGGTGGACTGCCTGCCCCACCTCGCCGACCAGGAATACACCATGGTGGTCGGCAACCGGCGGCAGCTGGTGAAGGAGACGCTCGCGCGGCTCGAGGACCGCTTCCCGCCGCTGCGCGGCTACACCGACCGGCAGCGGCAGCGCACCGCCGAGGACATCGCCCACATCCTCGACCACCTGGCCGTGGCGCTCTACGTCGACGACCCGGACGCGTTCCGCCGCTTCCTGACCTGGACCGCCGACATCCTCGCGGCCCGCGACGTACCAACCCGCTCGCTCGACCCCGCCCTCGAACTGCTGAGCCGACAACTGCGGGACTTCCCCCGCGCCCGCCGCACGCTAGGGTCGGGGCGGGACGCCCTCGCCGACCATCTCAGAGCATCGAACACCCCGCGACCAGGACACCCCGTATGACCATCTCGCAGCAGCCGTCCTTCGAGCTCACCGTCGAGCACGGACCCGATGCGGCCGTCGTGCGCGTCGACGGCGAACTCGACTACGACACCCATGCCGAACTGGTGGACGCCGTCACGTCGCTGCTCACCCCGCCGGAGGCGGCGCCGGCCCTGCTGCGCCTGGACTTCACGGGCCTGCGCCACATCGACTCCTCAGGGCTCGCCGCCCTGCTGCTGATCCGGCGCCGCACGGACCGGAAGGGGGTGCGCCTGCTGCTGGAGAAGCGCCCCGCGCTGCTGGACCGGGTCCTCGAGATGACCGGCACCTTCGACCACCTGGTGGCCCCCGCGCAGGACGCGCAGGACATCGGCGGGCAGGGCCGCCCCGGGACGGGCTGAGGCCAGCCCGCTGCCGAATGCGGGGCGGCAAGCCGGGTAACCGCTGCTGTGGAGCCTTCGGACGCCACCCTTTCGTTCCCGTGTCCGGGGCTTCGCCATCCGACGGGGAAGGAAGGAGCGGCGTGACCAACCGCAGCATCTGGGCGTACGCGCCGGGGGGCGGCCCCGTGCCGGGACACGACCTCACCGGCTACACCGTCGACGCCGAGGACGGCACGATCGGACACGTGGACCGGGAGGCCGAGCACGCGGGCATGCGGCACCTGGTCGTCGACACCGGCGTCTGGGTCTTCGGACGGAGCGCGGTCGTCCCGGCCGGCGCCGTCACCGGCATCGACACCGAGCACCGCAGGATCACCGTGGCCTGCAGCCGGGCGGAGGTCAAGGCCGCGCCCCGGTTCCGCACCGACAGCGAGACCATGGACCCCGCCTACCTGACGACGGTGGGCCGCTACTACGAGAGTCTGCCGCCGCGGACGCCCGGGGCAGTGACGGAGCCGTGAGGCAGGCCGACCGGTCGCCCCGGCGCGGCGACCGCACCCCGGACGAGGCGCCGGTCGGCCGGCAGGTGACGACCGCGGCGGCGGCGCGCGCCCACGCCCGGTCGGTGGTGCGGGAGCAGTGGGAGTCGGCGGCGCGCACGGCACGCGAGGAGGACGTCATCGACCTGCTCCTCGTGGTGTCGGAGCTCGTCACCAACGCCATCCGGCACGGTGACGGACTGGCCGGGTTCGACGCCGTCGCCGTCCCCGAGGGGGTACGGCTCACCGTGCACGACCACAGCGACGTGGTACCGGGCGTCGCCTACGGCTCCGGCGCCCTGCCGACCGGCCACCACGGCAGCGGGTACGGCTGGCCCCTGATCATCCGTCTGGCGAGGGACATCGTCATCGAGACGCGCGACGGGGGCGGCAAGACCATCAGCGTCCTGGTGCCGCTGCGTGCCGTGCCCGGGCCGTCGCGGTGAACCAGGGGCGCCGCCGGCTCACCAGGGCAGGAAGAGGTGGATGTCCTTCCCGCCGCCGTTCGTGATCACGCTGACCTGGTCGCACAGGGCGTGGATCAGGTGCCAGCCGATTCCGCCGCCGCCCCCGCTCGGATCGAAGGGGCGCGGTGCCGGGGGCGTGGTGTTGGTGTCGCGCACCACCACGTGCACGCCGTCGAACGTCCGGCGCAGGCGCAGTTCGAACGGTCCGGGGGCGTACTGCACGGCGTTCGCCGCGAGTTCCGAGACGACCAGCAGTATGTCGTCCCAGTGCTCGGGCGCCGCCGGTGGCGTCACCCGCGCGAGATCGTCGAGAAACCGCTCCGCCTCCAGGCGGGCGTCCGTCACGTTTCGCGGCTCACCCGGGAAGCGGACGGTGCAGTGCGGAATGTCCTCGGAAGTCAGGGTTCCGTCCCTACGCGGCTCGGCTGTCATGGTTCCTTCCGCCCGGTGTCGACGGCGGTGTCGTCGTGGCTCACATGTCCCTACCGTGTCCTAAGTTCCCGGGCGGCCGGGGCCTACTCATACCGGCACGTGGGACCCCGTCACGGTCGCGAGACCGGCGAGCCGCCGGCCGGAGGGACCGCGCCGTCAACGGAAGACATCGTCCACCTCGTCCCACCGCGACAGCTCGTCCGGTCCGCTCTGCCCCGTGGACCGCGACCGGGCCTGGTACATGGCGTCGATCTCCAGCGCGTAGTGCCGCACGATGGCGTCCCTGCGCAGCTTCATGGACGGCGTCAGCAACCCGTTGGACTGGTCGAACGGTTCGGCCAGCACCCGGAAGACCCTGATCGACTCCGAGCGCGACACCGTGCTGTTGGCGGCGGCGACGGCTCGGGCGATCTCCTCGCGCAGCGTGTTCTCCTCCCGGGCCTCGCGGCTCGGGGTGTCGCGCTGCAGCGCCAGCGAGCCGCGCCAGAACGCCAGGAAGTCCGGGTCCAGCGTGATCAGGGCCCCGACACAGGGCCGGTTGTCGCCCACGACGACCGCCTGGTGGATCAGCGGGTGCATCCGCAGCCGCTGCTCCAGGGCGGCCGGCGCGACGCTCTTGCCGCTGCTGGTGACCACGATGTCCTTCTTGCGGCCGGTGATCGTCAGATAGCCCTCGGAGTCCAGTCGCCCCAGGTCCCCGGTGGCCAGCCAGCCGCCGCGCAGCGCGGCCCGGGTCGCGGCCTCGTCGTTGATGTAGCCCTGGAACACCGACGGCCCACGCACCAGGATCTCCCCGTCGTCGGCGACCATGACGTCGGTGCCGGGCAGGACCTGCCCGACCGTCCCGGTCTTCTCCCGGCCCACCGGCTGCGCGGTGATGCCGCCGCTGGTCTCCGTCAGCCCGTAGCCGTCGTTGACGAAGATGCCGATGCCCTCGTAGAAGAAGGACAGTTCACGGCTCAGGGGTGAGCCGCCGGAGGTCGCCCGGCACACCCGGCCGCCGAGCGTGGCGCGCAGCTTGCGGTACACCGTCCGCTCGTACAGGGCGTGCTGCAGCCGCAGGTCGAATCCCGGCCCGGGCCCCTCGCCGAGCCGCTGCCGCTCCTGCGCCGCCGCGAAGTCCCGCGCGGTCTCCGCGGCCCGCTCGAACAGCGTGCCGCGGCCCGCCTCCCGGGAGGCGCGCAGGAAGTTCTTGTAGATCTTCTCGAAGATCGACGGCACGGCGCACAGATACGTGGGCCGGAAGGAGCGCAGGCTCGCCGCCAGCGCCGCCGCGCTCATGTCGGGCTCGTGGCCCATCACCATCCCGCCGCGCACGCACAGGCTCTGCAGCAGCATCCCGTACACATGGGAGAAGGGCAGGAAGGCGAGCACGGACGGCTGCTCGCCGGGCGGGGCGACGGTGTGCCGCCAGCCCTTGAGCAGCACGTCGCAGGGGGCGGCCAGGCTGCGGTGGGTGAGTGCGCACCCCAGGGGGTGGCCGGTGGTGCCGGAGGTGTAGGCGATGATGGCCGTGGAGTCCGGCAGCACGATGCGGCGCAGCGAGTCGACCGTGGTCGCCGGGATGAACACGCCGCGCGCCACCAGGTCCCGCAGCGCGCCCGCGTCCAGCTGCCACACGTGCCGCAGCCGCGGCAGCGTGCCGCACACCGAGCCGACCGTCATCACGGCCTGCTCGTCCTCCACGACGACCGCCACGCAGCCTGCGTCGCGCAGGATCCACGCCACCTGCTCGCGCGAGGAGGTCGGGTAGATCGGCACGAGCTCGGCGCCCACGGCCCACAGGGCGTGGCTGAGCACCGTCCACTCGTAACGGGTGCGCGCCATGATCGCCACGCGGTGGCCGGGCGTGATGCCGGAGGCGATCAGGCCCTTGGCGAGCTCCACCACCTCGTCGCGCACCTGTACCGCGGTCACCTCCTCCCAGGTGTGCGAGGCGGGAGTGGGCCGGCGGGCGAGCAGGGGCAGCGCGGGGTGGTGGGCCGCCATGTCGAAGACGCTGTCGGCGAGTCCGCCGGTCAGGGGCGAGACGGTGGGGGGAGCGAGGGCGAAGTCGCGCATGCGCTGCTCCTGACGTGTACGAAGTGTGACACCACCGACGAGAACTGTCATCGGCGGTGCTCGAATGTAGCCGAGGCGGCGGCGATCGGTGTCCGGAACAGGCAACTAACTCGGCGGGTTGATGATCCCGGCCCGTTGTGGGGACCCGGGGCACATGAGCCATACCAACCCCGATCCCGAGCCGGAGCGCACCACCGGTCTGGAGCCGGGCGGCGGAGTCCCGCCGGGGGAGACCCCGCCGGCGGAGTCCAGCATGCCCGGGGCCGGCCCCCGCGAGACCCACAACCCGACGAAGGGATGGGCCAAGGGACCCCTGATCCTGATCCTCGGCCTCGTCGTCCTGTGCGCCGCGTTCTTCCTGGCCTACGCCCTCGTGCTGCTGCTGTGACCGGTGCGGCGGCCGTGCGGCTCACCCTGGGTGAGGCGCACGCACTCGGCGACGACCTCCCGCAGGCTTCCCGTCCGTTCCAGCAACTGCCGCTGGACGCGGGCGCCGTTGCCGCGCCCCAGCAGGTCGGAGACGGTGGCGCGGACGCGGTCCAGGTCGCCGGCGTCCTCGAGCGCCTCGCCGACGTGGTCGAGCAGGGCGCGCACCACCGCGTCCGCCGGCATCCGCCGCATGGTCACGGGGTGCAGCAGTTCGTCCTCCAGACCGGACCGGGCCGCCCGCCAGGCGGCCAGCCGCAGCAGGCTCACGCCGTGCTCCAGCGGCGGCCGGCCCTCCCGCCACTCCCGCGCCGCCGTCTCGACCAGGCCACGGGCCAGGGCGGCGACGAGAAGGGCGGTGTCGGCGTGCAGGCACACGTCCGCGACCCGGATCTCGACCGTCGGGTACCGCGAGGACAGGCGCGCGTCGAAGTAGATCATTCCGTCGTCGAGGAGGACGCCCGTGGCGACCATGTCGGCGACCGTGCGGTGGTAGCGCTCGGCGGAACCGAACGCCTCGGTGGGGCCCGCCGACGGCCACCGCTGCCACACCCGGCTGCGGTAGCTGCTGTAACTGGTGTCCTTGCCCTGCCAGAAAGGGGAGTTGGCGCTGAGCGCAGCCAGCGTGGACAGCCACGGCCGGATCCGGTCGAGGACCGCGACGGCCTCGTCGTCCGACTCCACCGACACGTGCACGTGACAGCCGAGCACGAGCTGCTCCTGGGTGGCGATGCCGTACTGCTCCGCCATCCACCGGTAGCGCCGGCCCATCCCGACCTTCGGGCTCACCGGCAGCGGGGAGGTGGCGAGGGCCGCGACGGCGCAGCCGATCTCCCCGGCGTGCCGGGCGGCCTCCCCGCGGCAGCGCACGATCTCCGCTCCCAGGTCCGCCATCCGCGCCTGCGGACGGGTGGCGAACTCGAGCATCTGGTTGTGCAGCTCCTTCTCGAAGACCTCCCCCTCCGCGTCGTCCTGCGCGGCGCGGGCGAGCACCGCCGCGGACAGAGCCCTTGGTTCACCCGTCTCCGGGTCGACGAGGAGGAGTTCCTCCTCCACTCCGACGGTGCGCACGTGATCTCGCCCTTCTCCGGCCCTCGATGGCGTACGACTCCGAATGCCCTGGAAGAGCGGTCGGACACCTGCCCGGGTGCCACGCCGGGGCCTACGCCGGAAGGGGTGCCAGCCAGATCGTGGCGAGGGGCGGCAGGGTGAGCCGGACGCGGCCCTCCTCGGGCTCGGCGGGACCGGGGCCGGTGACGTCGCTGCCGCCGTACCTCGCCGCGTCGGTGTTGAGGATCTCGTGCCAGGCGGGTACGTCGTCGCCGACGCCGAGGTGGTAGTCGTGCCGGACGACGGGGGAGAAGTTGGAGACCGCGAGCAGCGGGCCGCCGTCGGCGTCGAACCGCAGGAACGCGAAGACGTTGTCCTCGGCGGCGTCGCACGCCACCCACCGGAAACCCGCCGGGTCGCTGTCGCGCTGCCACAGCGCGGGGGTGCGGCGGTAGACGGTGTTGAGGTCGCGGACCAGGTCGCGCACGCCCCGGTGGTCGGCCTCGGCGCCGTAGCCCGGGTCGAGCAGCCACCAGTCCGGGCCGTGCGTCTCGGACCACTCGCCGCCCTGCGCGAACTCCTGACCCATGAAGAGCAGTTGCTTGCCCGGGTGGGCCCACATGAAGCCGAGGTAGGCGCGGTGGTTCGCACGCCGCTGCCACCAGTCGCCGGGCATCTTCGACACCAGCGCCTGCTTGCCGTGGACCACCTCGTCGTGGGAGATGGGCAGGACGTAGTTCTCGCTGTAGGCGTACACCATCGAGAAGGTCATCTCGTTGTGGTGGTACTTGCGGTGGACCGGCTCGTGCTGGATGTAGCCGAGCGAGTCGTGCATCCAGCCCATGTTCCACTTCAGCCCGAAGCCCAGACCGCCGCTGTCGGTGGGGCGGGTCACCCCGTCCCAGGCGGTGGACTCCTCGGCGATGGTCACCACCCCGGGCGCCCTGCGGTACACGGTGGCGTTCATCTCCTGGAGGAACGCCACCGCGTCCAGGTCCTCCCGGCCGCCGTGCACGTTCGGGGCCCACTGGCCGGAGTCGCGCGAGTAGTCGAGGTAGAGCATGGAGGCGACGGCGTCCACGCGCAGGCCGTCGATGTGGAACTCCTCGCACCAGTACACGGCGTTGGCGACCAGGAAGTTGCGCACCTCGGTGCGCCCGAAGTCGAACTCGTACGTCCCCCAGTCCGGGTGCTCGGCGCGCCGGGTGTCACCGGGCTCGTACAGCGGGTCCCCGTCGAAGCGGGCCAGCGCCCAGTCGTCCTTGGGGAAGTGGGCCGGCACCCAGTCCATGATGACGCCGATGCCGGCCCGGTGCAGGGCGTCGACCAGGTAACGGAAGTCGTCCGGGGTGCCCAGCCGCGCGGTCGGCGCGTAGTAGGACGTGACCTGGTAGCCCCAGGACGGGCCGAAGGGGTGCTCGGCGACCGGCATCAGCTCGACGTGGGTGAAGCCGAGGTCCTTGACGTAGCCCGGCAGCTGCTCAGCCAGCTGACGATACGACAGCCCCAGCCGCCAGGACGGCAGATGGACCTCGTAGACGGAGACCGGCGCCTCGTGCACGGGCGTCCCGCCGCGCCGGGCCATCCACTCCGCGTCGCCCCACTCGTGGTGCGCGGATGTGACTATCGACGCGGTCGCGGGCGGCTCCTCCGTCCGGCGCGCCATCGGGTCGGCCTTCAGGAACCGGCCGCCGTAGCGGGAGGTGATCTCGAACTTGTAGCGCGCGCCCTCCCCGATGCCCGGCAGGAACAGCTCCCACACCCCCGACGCGCCCAGCGACCGCATCGGCAGCGCGGTCCCGTCCCAGAACGTGAAGTCCCCGGCGACGCGCACGCCCTGGGCGTTCGGCGCCCACACGGTGAACCGGGTGCCGCTCACCCCCTGGTGGGTCATCGGCTCGGCGCCCAGCGCCTTCCACAGCTGCTCGTGCCGGCCCTCGCGGATGAGGTGCAGGTCGAACTCGCCGAGCGCGGGCAGGAAGCGGTACGGGTCCTCCGTCTCGTGCTCCCCTTCCGCGTAGGTCACCACGAGGGTGTACGCGGGGACCGCGTCGAGCGGCAGCACGCCGGAGAACAGGCCGTCGCCCTCCGACGCCAGCCGGTGGCGCCGCCCGTCGACGGCGACGCTCACCGCGCGGGCGTAGGGGCGCAGGGCGCGGAAGACGGTGCCGCCCGGGACGGGATGGGCGCCGAGCAGCGCGTGCGGGTCGTGGTGCCGGCCGGTGAGCAGACGCTCGCGGTCGGCCGGGTCCGGGGGCGGGGCCGCCGGGCGGGGGACGGGTCCGGCCGCCTCCGGCGGCAAGGTGTCGCGCAGGGCCATGGTGTCAGCCTCCTCTCACGGCGAGACGCTCGATCGCCGCCATCGGTACGGGGAGCCAGTCGGGTCGGTGCCGGGCCTCGTACAGGACCTCGTAGACGGCGCGGTCCGTCTCGTAGGCCCGCAGCAGGCCGTGCTTCTTGCGCGGGTCCCATCCGGCGCGGGAGGCGTATCCCGCGCAGTAGGCCTCGCGGCAGCGGCGCGCCCACTCGGGGCGCCAGGGGCGGCGCTGGCGGGCCGCGTAGTCGAAGGAGCGCAGCATCCCGGCGATGTCGCGCACCGGGGACCGGGTGCCGCGCCGTTCGTCGAGCGGACGGGACGGCTCGCCCTCGAAATCGATGACGAACCAGTCCCGGCCGGCCCGCAGCACCTGCCCCAGGTGCAGGTCGCCGTGGACGCGCTGGGCGGGCGGCCCGGGGTCGCAGGCGACGAGCGCGCCGAAGGCGGTCCGCAGGCCGGGCACGTAGGGGCGCAGCGCCGGGACGCAGTGCGCAGCGGCGTCCAGCCGCTCGGCCATCGCCGCGGCCGTGCGCGCGTTCTCCTCGTGCGGCCCCGAGGGGAAGGCGGAGGCGAGCGCGAGGTGCACCTCGGCGGTGGCCTGCCCCAGCTGGTGGGCCTCGGCCGTGAAGTCGCCGCCCGAGGCGAGCGCCTGCAGGGCCAGCGTCCAGCCGTCGGACGCGTTCCGCAGGAACGGCTGGAGCACGCCCAGCGTGGCCTCCTGCGGGTGTGTCGTGCGCAGCCACGCCACCGGCGCCGGAACCCGCCCGCACCCCTGCGCGGCCAGCGCGCCGGGCACCTCCAGGTCGGGGTTGACGCCGGGCTGGATGCGCCGGAAGACCTTCAGGATGAACTCGTCGCCGTACACCAGCGAGGAGTTGGACTGCTCGGCTTCCAGGACGCGCGGGACCAGCCCGGCGGGTACCTCGACGGACGGGTCGGCCTCGAAGACGAGCGGCCCCGCGGTGCCGGGCCGGCGCAGCCGCTCCAGGAGCAGTTGCGCCGACCGGGGGTCCTGGAGGGCGTCGTACACCGCGAGCCCGGCCAGCGGGCCCTGCTCGGCCCGGCCGATCAGGGCGCGGCCGAGGCGCGGGGCGAGGTGCTGCCGTACGCCGAGCAGCAGTTGGTAGCAGTCGCCGGCCGGGTCGCCGCCGGGGCCGGGCACGCCGGTGTGGCCGGCGTGCACCAGCAGGTGCAGACAGCCCGTGAACAGTTCGGTCATGGACAGCAGGCCGAGGTCGGTGACGGGCCGGTCCTTGCCGGCGAACCAGCGCTGTCGCGGCAGCCATTCGCGCAGCAGCCCGGCCAGTGAGGCCATGGGCCCGGTGGCGCCGACGGTTCTCGGGCGCGGGGAAACGGTCTTCGTCATGACGGCGCGTCCTTTCCTCGGCACATGGTCAAGGCCGTCGGCCGATGCGGGAGGCCACCCGGGTGAGCCGGAACCAGTAGAAGCCGTACCCGGCGAGGGTGAGCAGGTACGGGAGTTCACCGACGGCCGGGAAGCGCACCCCGCCGATCAGCTCGACCGGGTGGCGTCCGTCGTAGAGGCGCAGGTCGAGTTCGGTGGGCTGGGCGAACCGGGAGAAGTTGTTCACGCACAGGACGAGGTCGTCCTCGTACTCCCGCAGGAAGGCCAGCACCGCCGGGTTGGAGGACGGCAGCTCCTGGTACGAGCCGAGGCCGAAGGCACGGTTCTGCTTGCGGATCTCGATCATGCGGCGGGTCCAGTGCAGCAGCGAGGACGGCGACGCCATCGACGCCTCCACG
>NZ_JAYMHD010000057.1:0-1354 GCF_035656535.1 Streptomyces sp. H51 | reverse complement strand
GGCGCGGCCGTGGATGGAGTGCATCCCGTAGGTGTTCATGTAGTACGGGAAGCGGGAGGAGCAGCCGATGCCGGAGATGAAGACGATGTTCTCCCGGGCCAGGCCGAGTTCCGGCATGAAGCCCTGGACCGCGGCGAGGATCGCGTAGTCACCGCAGCCGGGGCACCAGCGCACCTCCTGATCGGACTTGAAGTCCTTCAGGGACTGGCGGGCCTCGGCCTTGGGGACGAGCGAGAGCGCTTCGATCGTGCCCGTGCCTTCGGTGGACGTCTCAGCCATCGATGGCCTCCTTGAGAGCCGTGGCGAGCTGTTCGGCCTTGAACGGCATGCCGTTGACCTGGTTGTACGAGTGGGCGTCGACCAGGTATTTCGCCCGGATCAGCGTGGCGAGCTGGCCGAGGTTCATCTCCGGGACGACGACCTTGTCGTAGCGGGCCAGGACGCTGCCGAGGTTCTTGGGGAAGGGGTTGAGGTGGCGCAGGTGGGCCTGCGCGATGGGTGTGCCGGCGGCGCGCAGGCGCCGTACCGCGGCGGTGACGGGGCCGTAGGTGGAGCCCCAGCCCAGCACGAGGGTGGCCGCGCCGTGCGGGTCGTCGACCTCCAGGTCGGGCACGCTGATGCCGTCGATCTTGGCCTGGCGGGTGCGGACCATGAAGTCGTGGTTGGCGGGGTCGTAGGAGATGTTGCCGGTGCCGTCCTGCTTCTCGATCCCGCCGATGCGGTGCTCCAGTCCCGGTGTGCCCGGGATGGCCCAGGGGCGGGCGAGGGTGTGCGGGTCGCGCTGGTAGGGCCGGAAGACCTCGGTGCCGTCGTCGAGGGTGTGGTTGGGGCCCTGCGCGAACTGCACCCGCAGGTCGGGCAGTTCGTCGGTGTCCGGGATGCGCCAGGGCTCGGAGCCGTTGGCCAGGTAACCGTCCGACAGCAGCATCACCGGGGTGCGGTAGGCGAGGGCGATACGGGCGGCCTCCACGGCCGCGTCGAAACAGTCCGCCGGCGTGCGCGGCGCGACCACCGGGACGGGCGCCTCACCGTTGCGCCCGTACATCGCCTGCAGCAGATCCGCCTGCTCCGTCTTCGTCGGCAGACCGGTCGACGGACCGCCCCGCTGGATGTCCACGATCAGCAGCGGCAGCTCCAGCGACACCGCCAGGCCGATCGTCTCGCTCTTGAGCGCCACGCCCGGACCGGACGTCGTCGTCACGCCCAGCGACCCGCCGAACGCCGCGCCCAGCGCCGCCCCGATCCCCGCGATCTCGTCCTCGGCCTGGAAGGTGCGCACGCCGAAGTTCTTGTGCCGGGACAGCTCGTGCAGGATGTCCGAGGCGGGGGTGATCGGGTAGGAGCCGAGGAAGAG
>NZ_JAYMHD010000056.1:0-13856 GCF_035656535.1 Streptomyces sp. H51 | reverse complement strand
GCCGGTGTCCGAGCCGGGGCTGTCGTAGTACACCTCGTAGATGTGGACGCTCCCGGCCGCTTCGGCCGGAGAGCTGCCCGCACCGGGATGCGACACACCGTTCCACCTAACCGACCTCTTGGAGAACCGCATGGGCAACCCGATCACCGACCCGCGCGTCCACCGCTTCGACGACACGGTGGAGGCGTACGACGCGACGCAGTGCCGCGAAGACATCCGCGACGGCGACGTCCTGGTCGTCGAGTCCGAGAAGGTCGTCGGCTTCCTCGACGCCGCCTGGCCGGTCGCCATCACCGAGGCGCACGGCGAGTTCCACGGCCTGAGGATCCCCGCCCGCGAGCACCACGGCGGCCGTTTCGCGGCCAGCGCTGACGTCGCCGAGCGGATCGCCGCCGAGCTCGACTTCCCCCTGGCGGCCAAGCACTCCCGGACGGCCTGACCCGAATGCTGCCGGCCAGCCAGCCCGAGACCGTCACCTGCAGGTGGTGCAAGCACTCCATGCCGGCCTCCAAGGTCCGGTACTGGGACGGCAGGCCGCAGTGCATCGACGAGTTCCGGTGCACCGGCCGCATCCCCCGCACCTCCTGAACACCAGGCGCGGGCGGCGGGACCACCCCGCCACCCGCGCCCGGCAGATGTACCGCACCTCACCAACCACCTCTTGGAGACACCGCATGGGCCACCTGCCCTCCCTGCGCCGCGACCATCAGGACCGACTGGTCCTGGACTCCGCCCAGCAGGTCACCCCTGTCCTGATCGCCCTCGCCCGCACCTGGCGCGATGACCCGATCGGCTTCGGCGCGCTCCTCACCGACATCGCCGACCGCGACGACGCCGCCCGCGCCGAGGCGCACCTGGACGGCCTCGGCGACGCCGAGCACGTCCGGGACCAGCTCGCCGACCGGCTCCTCGCCACGGTCGGCGGCGCCCAGTTCCGCCTCGACCGGGCGCCCAGCCGGCACGCCGCCCACCAGGCCCGCCGGATCGCCGAGGAGGCCCGCCTCCTGGCCGACCTCCTCGACCAGCACGCCAACCTGATCACGATGCAGGTAGAGGAGCTGGAGCAGGAACGCGCCGCCCGGCAGACGGCCGAGATCCGGCGCCTGCGAGCCGTGCTCGCCGCGGCCGGGCTGCCCGTCGCGAACCCGCTCCTGTGCGGGCACTGCAACTGCTGGAGGCACCACGCCAACGGGCTGCCCTGCTGCATCGGATGCGGTGCCCCCGGTCACGCCATGACCGCCCCCGAGGCCCGCCCGGCCGCTCACGCCGGCTGACCACGGCCGGAACCGGGGGGCGGCTGCGCACCCCCCGGTTCCGGAATGTGCCACAACTCTGTACCGTACGACCCACCTCTTGGAGATCGCATGAACCTCATCGCACCGCTTCCCGACCACGGGCGCGTCAACCGGCCCGAGTGGCAGGCCCTTTGGCGGCAGTACGAGCCGGTCACCACCCCGCTGCGGATGGTCGGCCTCGTCTGCGACATCGAGACCTGCGGCGGGGAAACCCTCGTCCTGGTCGACCTGCCCGACGGCACACACCTGGTCCTCGCCGACCACGACTCGCTGCCCGACCGGCTGGAGCAGGTCACCGGCTGGTGCATCGTGCGCGACCACCACGACAACCCCAACTTCCGGGCCCTGGTCTTCGACTCGACCGAGGGTGGCGAACACGCACGGCACGGCGCGGACATCGTCTCGATGCTCGCCGCCATCACCCTGTACCTGAAGTCCCTGCCCGACGCCGACACCCAGGCGGCCGGAACCCGGCTCGGCGAGTTCCTGCTGGCGGCCGCGCAGCGGTTCGCCGTCAGCTTCGTCGGCGTCGACTCCCAGCACGCCGGGCAGGCGGGGCCCCTCAACGGCCCCTTCGACAACCACGCCGAGGCGGTCAAGGAGTACGGCTGGGTGACCCACCGCCTCGAGGAGGCGGGCTGGAAGTGCGTGCACGAGCAGGGCGGAACCGACTGGCCGCTGACGCTCTGGCAGCGCCGCGACGTCGTGCAGATCGTCTTCGTCAGCCGCCTGCCCCTCCTCTGACGCCCACACCGACCCGGCCCGGCCCCGCACCGCGCGGGGCCGGGCGCTCGACCTCTTGGAGCACACCTTGTTGGCCACACTTCCCCGCAGCATCGAGCTGACGTTCAACGACCTCCTCGCAGGGGCCGGCGGATCCTCCTCCGGCCTGGTGGAGGCCGGATGGCGCGGCAAGCTCGCGATGAACCACTGGAAGACGGCGATGGACTCCCACGCCGCCAACCACCCCACCATCGAGCACCTGACCGCCGACGTCACCGGCTACCCGATGCGGTTCCTGCCGCGCGCCCTGCTGCTGTGGGCGTCGATCATCTGCACCGAGGTCAGCCCCGCCGGCGGCCGCATTCACCCCACCGATCAGCTCGACCTGTTCCAGGTCCTCGACCAGCTCGACGACGACGAGGCCGAGGAGTGGAAGGCGCTCACCCCGGAAGCGTTCGAGCGGACCCGGGCGACCGCCTGGTGCGTCGTGCGGGCCTGCGAGGCCAAGCGGTTTCCGTACGTCGTCATCGAGAACGTCGTCGAATTCGCCCTGTGCTGGGTCCTGTTCAAGACCTGGGTCAAGGCGATGACCGAACTGAACTACGAGCAGCCGCAGATCCTGTGCGCCACCTCCGCGCACGTCGGCGACGACGACAACGAGCGCGCCCCCCAGTGGCGGGACCGCATCTACCTGGTGTTCCGCCTCAAGGGCATGCCCAAGCCCGATCTGGAGCCCCGCCCGCGCGCGTTCTGCTTCGAGTGCGGCAAGGACGTCGACGCGAAGAAGGCGTGGTTCGACCCGCGGGTCCGCATCGGCAAGTACCTGCGGGACTACAACTACCGCTGCCCCAACCGGCGCTGCAGGAACGCCGTCGTCGAGCCCTACGTCCGGCCGGCCGCCTCGGTCATCAACTGGGACGACCTGGGCCAGCGCATCGGCGACCGGAAGAAGCCCCTGGTGCCCACCACCATGGACCGCATCCGCGCGGGTCTGGCGAAGTTCCCCCACACCCCGTCCTCGATCACCCTCAACCACGGCAAGGACGGTACCGACCGCGCCTACGCGGTCGCCGAGCGGCCGTTCTCCACTCGCACCATCAAGCAGGGTGACGCGCTGCTCGTGCCGACCGGCGGGAGCTGGAACACCGCCTGCAGCGACGTCGCCGAGCCGATGCGAACCCGCATGACCCGCGAGTGCGAGGCCCTGGTCACGGTCGACCCGGAACCGTTCGTGATCACCTACCGGCAGAACGCCCAGCCGACGCTCGCCACCGAGCCGGTCACCGCCGTCACCGCGCAGGGCAACCATCACGGCCTGGTCCGCCCGAACGGCGGGCCCGTCCCGCCCGAACTGCGCAACACCCTCGTCATCCCCTACCGCAAGGCCGCCGTGAAGACGGCCGCCGAACCGGTCCACACCCTCACCACCCACGACTCGGCCGGCCTGCTGCAGACCGCGCCCGCCGTGGAGGACTGCTACTTCCGGATGCTCAAACCGCGCGAGCAGTTGGAGGCGCAGCGGTTCCACCGCCAGTACGTCGTCATCGGCACCCAGGCCGAGCAGACCATGCAGGCCGGCAACGCCGTGTCGGTCAACGTCGCCCGGCACATCGGCGAGTGCATCAAGGCGGTTCTGTGAGCAGCGACTGGACCCTGTCCGTGCCCTGCCGTGGCCGGAACGGGTTCGCGCCCAGCGACGACCAGTTCAACAGCGACCGCGCCCTCAGACGCCTGTGCGGGCCCCTGCTCACGGTGTGCGGGCCGTGCCCGTTCCGCGCGGAGTGCATCGCCACGGTCATGCCCGCCCAGGCCAAGTTCGACGGCATCGCCGGCGGGCGCCTGTGGAGCAACGGCGTGGTCATCGACGCCGTGGACGACGTGTTCGACGAGGAGCTGGCCGAACCCAAGCTCCGCGCGACCTGCGGCACCGAGGCCGGGGCCAAGGACCACGCCCGCCACGGCGAAAGCGCCTGCCCCTCCTGCCGGCAGGCGGCCCGCGAGATGGACGTGCGCCGCAAGACGTCGAAGGCCAGGCAGCCCAAGCAGTTGCAGCTCGACTTCGCCATCACCTGAGCCGTTCCGCCCGCCCCCGCCCGGGGGCGGGCACCACCGTGCCCCTGGAGAGACCATGCCCCACCCCACCACCCCGCGCCCGATGCAGCAGGCCCTGCAGCCGTTGATCGCCGGCGCGGTCCTGGCCAGCATCCACCCGGCCCTGGCCGCCGACAGCATCGAGATCGACCACCTCGGCGTCGCCACCGGCGACGACCCGCTCGGCCTGCGCGTGATCCTGTACCACCCCGACGACGGTGCGTTCGCGCAGTGGGCCAACGCCATCGAGGCCACCGAGTTCGGTACTCCCCGCCCCACCAGCCGACCCGGCGAGCTGTCTTACACCGCCCTCGGCCGCGTCGGCACAACACCCTTCGAAGTCAACTGCGTCAGCCGCCGCGGCGAGTGGGTGTGGCGCACCAGCGGCGCAGGCGTCCACAAGCGGGACAGCACCAAGGACGGCGCTGTCGCCGCCTGCGGCGACCTCATCGTCGGCGTCGCCGACGTCACCGACTGGCAGGTGCCCGACCGGCGCTGCCCCGGCTGCACGACGGCCGATGCCTCCCTGGCCGACATGCGGTGATCCGCACCAAGGGCCGCGCCTGCACCGGCAAGCGCCGCCACGACACCGAGGAGCAGGCCGAGGAGCACCGCCAGCGGCTCATCGCCCGAGGCGGAGTGCGCCTGACCACCTACCGGTGCCGCAACCGCTCCTGCCGCGGCTGGCACGTCGGACACCTCCCCAAGCCCCGCACCTGACCACCCACACCTCTTGGAGAACCCCATGGACCACATCACCGCCCTCTGCGCCCGCCTGGGAGAGCGCGCCGCCGGATCGTGGCAGGAAGAGGCCGCCGTGTGGCTGCTTGCCACGCACGGGCACTGGCTGCCCGAGCTGGAGCGCGCCCGCATGGTCATCGACGACGGCGACGACCAGTTCCGCATCGCCTGGCGGCACGTCGCCGCCGCCTGCCTCAACGCCGGCGACGGTCCACTGAGCGGAACCATGGAGCAGTGGCAGATCCTGCGGCTGGCCTGCGTGCTGACCGGCCGTCACGTCCTGTCCCTGGCCAACCTCTTCACCCTGGACGAGCTCAACCGGCGCCTCGCCCTGCACGCGACGGCGTGGGCGGCCGGCGGCCACGCCTGGGCCACGAGCCTCGGCCTGATAGACGCCCCCGCCGCGTGACCGGCTGACCGCCCCCGATCCGGGCCGCGCCCGCGGTGACCATCCCCGCGGGCGCGGCCCCCACCACACCTCTCTCTTCAAGGAGCACCACTGTGGACACCCCTCGACGCGCCCACCTGGTCATGCAGGTCCTGCAGCACGCCATCGACAGCGACCACGACCGGGCCATGCGCCTGACGGGCGAGATCGCCGCAGCCAGCACCGGCAGCAAGATGTACGGCGTGTGCTGCGCCTTCGCCGAGGCCGCACGGCAGACGCTCATCAGCCTGTACGGGCACCCCAGCCCGGAGGGCCTGTGGGCGCTGACCGCACCCGACCCGGCCGATGGCCCACAGCACCCCGCGCACGCCTTCTCCGTGCGGTTCATCACCGCCTTCGCCAACGGCGACATGCCGACCTGCCAGGCCCTGTACCTGGCGATGGCCAACGCCACCGCCGAGGACTACGCGCACTCCGTGACCGCGCTGATCGGCGTCGCCGCCCACCTGGCGCGCGTCGCCCACGAGGAGCTGGCCGCCGACGCGGAGAAGCCCGCCCAGCACCCGCACTGACCCCCGATCCGGGCCGCGCCCGCGGTGACCACCCCCGCGGGCGCGGCCTTCCAATTCCCGAAGGAACCCACCCCCGTGACCCTGCAGATGGAACTGTTCACGCCCGAACCGCCGCCGCTGCCCGACCTCGCCGAGACCGATCTCCTCATCGCCAACTCCAGCGCGGGCAAGGACAGCCAGGCCATGCTTCACCACCTGGTGCAGCTCGCCGACATGGCCGGCGTCCTGGACCGCGTGCACGTCGTGCACTGCGACCTCGGCGACGTCGAATGGCCCGGCACCCGTGAGCTGGCCGAAGCCCAGGCCCGCCACTACGGCCTGCCCTTCCACGTCGTCCACCGCCCCCAGGGCGATCTGCTCACACAGATCGCCGACCGGCACCGCGACCTGCGCGCGCGAGGCGACACCACCACGCCCGCCTGGCCGTCGTCGAGCGCCCGCTACTGCACCTCCGGCCAGAAACGCGGCCCGGTCCGTGTCCTGATCACCAAGCTGGTCACCCGGCTCGACCTGGCCCGGCCGGCGCGGGTGCTGAACTGCCTGGGGCTGCGGGCCGCCGAGTCGGCGGCCCGCGCCCGCCGCCCGGACATCGCTCTCGACGAGGGTGGCTCCAGCGGGCGCCGCACCATCACCACCTGGCTGCCGATCCTGCGCTGGTCCGACCGTCAGGTCTGGCAGGCCATCGCCGACGCCGGCACCCCCTACCACCCGGCGTACGACTCCGGGATGAGACGCCTGTCCTGCACTTTCTGCGTGCTCGCCGACGAAACCAGCCTGATCACCGCCGCGCGCCTTCGCCCGCAACTCGCCGAGCGGTACCTGGCCTTGGAGGAGGAGCTGGGCCACACCTTCAAGCACGGGCTGTCCATGGCGCAGATCGTCGCCCGGGCCCGCCGACTCGGCCCGCTGCCGCTGCGCGCCGACGGCTCCGCGCTGCGCATGGCACTGGCCGCCTGACCTCCCCCTGCCGATCCGCGTACCTCGAGGAGTTCCGTTGAGCAGTCCCGTCCTGCAACTGCCCCCGCCGGCCGCCCCCGCCGCGGCGCCCCCGCTGGTGATCGGTATCGCCCCTTCGCTGACGTGCACGGGTGTCGCCGGTGACGGCTGGGCGGAGGCCCTGCGCTGCAAGGGCAAGGGCCACCACCAACTGCGGTGGCTGCGCGAGGAGATACGCGAGCGCACCCGCAAGGCCGACCTGGTGGTCATCGAGGGTGCGGCGCACGGGCAGGGCGCGCAGGCCGGGCACTGCGAGCTGGCCGGCCTGTGGTGGATCCTCACGCAGGACCTGTGGGAGCGGAAGATCCCGTACGCGGTCGTCACCCCGGACGGGCGGACCATCTACGCCACCGGCACCGCTTACCCCGCCAAGGACTACCCGAAGGAGAAGCGCGCCCGCATCGCCAAGGGCATGGTGCGCGATGCGGTCGCCGAGTGGTACGGCGTGGAGTGCGACGGTCCGGGCCGCTACGACAAGGCGGACGCGGTGATCCTCGCCGCGATGGGCCTGCACTGGGCCGGTTGGCCGCTGGCCGTGGTGCCGGACACGCACCGTCGGGCGCTGGACGCAGTGCCTTGGCCCGATCGCACACCAGCTCTACAAGCGCCTGACCTGGGGATTCGCTGAAAAAAATTCTTGACCCCCTCCTGAGTGCCGCTAGAATAAGAGGGATGGGCAGGGGGGCCCGGCCCGCACTCGGTGCTGACGGCGCCCCCGCCGTCAGCACCGAGATGTGCCACACCATTCGACCCGAACGATCATCAAGGAGGAACCGCCGTGGAGAACACGCGCGACAACGAGACCCCCACGAACGAGACCGACGCCGAGTTCGCGGACTCCGCGTTCGGCACCTGGCTGGCCGCCCGCGCCGCCGAAGGCATCCGGCGCGCGGCCGGCTGCTGACCCGGGTGAGCGGCCGGCCCCCAGGCCGGACCGCTCACCCGGTCGCACCACACCACCGAATCGGCCTCTTGGAGAAGCCCGTGATCACCTACCTCGACCAGTTTGCCGCCCACCTCGGCAAAGCCGAGGACGCCCACACCAGCATCGTCGGCCCCAACCTCTATGTCCGCTACGCCAACGACCCGGCCATCTTCAAGATCACCACCCGGCCCGCCGTCGGCGAGGACGTGGAGATCACGCTGCAGCTCATCCACCCCGAGCACGGACCGATCGACTCCGCCAGCTTCACCCTGACCCGCTCCCAGGAGTTCGACGAGGCCCTGCAGCAACTGGAGGCGTACCAGGACGTCTGGATGGTCTGACCGCCCCACCCGCCAGGCCGCCCGCCCGCCACGCGGGCGGCCCGCACACCGTACGACCACGGCCTCTTGGAGGAAGCCATGAGCAGCACCACCCGCACCGACCCGCTCGCCGCCCCGTACGCGCTCGCCACCGGCCACACGGCCGACCGTCTCGCCGACATCGTCGCCGCCGGCCCGCACCTGCAGCACCTGCTCGCCGAACGGTTCGGCCTGAGCGCCGACGCCGCCGGTCAGGCCGCCATCACCATCGACCAGGTGCTCACCGCCACCCACTGCACGGCCTCCTACGGCCAGGACTACCTCACCTGGCTCGGTTGCACGCCCGAGGCGCTCCTGAAGTGCGTGGTGGAGATGGCCGCCTGCGCCGAGGCCGACGAGTTCACCATCGGCCACGCCGCGCACGTCGGCCGCCAGATGTTCACCGAACTCTCCCTGGCCCTGCGCCCGTTCTGACCCGCGGCGGGGGCCGCCACCACGGCGGCCCCCGCCCGCCGACCGGAAGGTGCCGAATGAGCATCCTCGACCCCGCCAGATGCCGCGCCCTCAACGAGGGCGCGGGCTTCCTGCCCGCCCGCCAGGATGACCCGGACACCCTGCCCGCCCTGCGCATCGCCGGCGTCCTCGTCTTCGCCTACGTCCACCCGCAGCGCGGGCTGGTCGTCTCCGTCGACCTGGACGAGACGGACGCCGAGCTGACCCGCGACGACAGCACCGTGCCGATGAGCATCAACGTCGGCGACACCGTGGTGTTCGCCGACCCGCCGCACAACCCCGACCACTCCTGATCCGCCCTCAACCCCAGGAGAACAGCCATGAGCACCACCATTCACGCTGTCCGCCTCGACACCGACGGCACCCTCACCGACGTGCAACTGCCCGTCGGCAGCGGCCTCGTGGAGGCGCTGCGCCAGCAGGTCAACGGCTGGATCGAGATCGCCCACTACGCCCGCCCCGACGGCAAGCGCCGCCTGTCGCTGGCCCTCGACGCCGATGGCGCGCTGCTGCGGCCGCAGAACCTGTACGTCACGTCGCTGGTCAACGGCCTCTACCTCAAGCAGATGCCCTACCCGCTGTACGGGCCGGCCGTTCTGCTCGGCGCGCTGGACGACTCCCAGCACCACACCGACGTCCCCGAGAGCCTGCGCGAGGTCCTGCCGAAGATCGTGGCCGCCCTCAAGCCCCGCTACAGCCAGACCGCCTGACGCGCATCCGGCCGGGCCCACTCAAGCCCGGCCGGATGTGCCACACCAATCGACCGATCATGCCTCTTGGAGATCACATGTCCGACACCGACACCAGCAGCCGCTGGCTCGTCGTCTTCACCGAGCAGCCGTTCTCGCTGCAGATCACCGACGTGGCCCCCCTGCCCGAGAACCCCGACGCGCAGGAGGACCTGCGCACCGAACTGTGGGCGAACTGCCTGTCGTCGTACACGGTGGACGCCGCCGGCCCCGCCGAGGCCCGGCGCACCGCCCGCCAGCTCCACGACGTCGACCGCATCCGCAACGCCCGCGCGCGCCAGCACGCCTGCCGCGCCCGCCGCCGCGCCTTCCCCACCGCCGCCGCGCACGGACCCGACGCCATCGAAATGGCCGCGCAGGACGTGGACCTGACCCACCAGTGCCGCGCCTACGCCGGCCGCATGGCCGCAGCCGCGCTGCAGGCCGGATACCGGCACCGGACCTGGCCCCAGCGGGACCTGACCTTCGAGCAGTACCTGGCCCTGCTCCCGGCCGCCGTCCAGACGGTCCTGCACCGCTACGCCGTGCTGGCCGCCACCGACCGCAACGACGAGGCCGTGGCGCTGCTCGTCAACACGCTCGCCGCCTCCGTCTCCGACCTCTGACCCCCACCCCACCCACAGGGCCGGGCCCCGCGACCGCGGGCGCCCGGCCCACCCGCACCCAAGGAGAAACGTGGCCGACACAGAACAGCAGCAGCCCGCCGACGACGGCCTGATCGTCGCCCGCGTGTGCATCGACGACACCCTCGGCCCCTACGAGGCCCGCCTCGACCCCACCAACCGGTGGAACGGCTGGCTCTGCCCGCGCTTCGACCTGGACACCGTCCGCAAGATCGCCGCGCGCACGCAGGAGATGGCCGACGAGTACGGCCACGACACCTACGACACCGTCCACGTCATCGACGGCGACGCCCGCCGCAGCGAGCACCGCGCGGTCGTCCTGGTCGTGCGCTGGCAGTACCTCGGCGGCGAGCCCGGCGAAGAGGTCGAGCACGCCGTCTCCGTCATCAGCCCCGACGCCGACGGCCTGTACGGCATCGGCGGCGGCGAGTGGACCTGGCACGCGGCCGCCCCCGACCCCGACGCCCGCAAGGAGAACACGGTGTCCGAACCGAAGTGGCTCGCCGACGCCGAAGCCGAATTCGCCCGCCGCGAGGAGACCCGCGCAGCCTACGAGGCGCGCATCGCCGCCGAGACGGCCGACCGCATCAACAACAAGCTGGACGAGCTGGGCATCACCCCGATCCGCCCGGCCGCGATCCAGAACCACCGCGCGCTCATCATCCCGGCCCTCCTCGTCGAAGCGGACCCGGAAGAGGAGCTGTACTCGGTCCACGCCGACTGGGACGCCACCGCACGCAGAGTCCGCCTCGCCGCCGGCCACTTCTGGAACGACTACGCCGGCCTGCTGCCGAGCCGCCCCCTCAACAGCGTCGAGGACGTGGTGCTGGCCCGCCGGGAAGGACCGGAGCAGAAGCCGGAGCCCCAGCACAGCGGGCCGGCCTCGTGGGACCTGCGGAAGATCGCCGAGGGCGCCGCCCGGACGATCGCCAGCGATGTCACCTCGCACGACACCGGCGAGGTCGTCCAGATGCTCAGCGGTGTGGCCGCCGCCGTCCTCCACCTCTCCGACACCCTGGCCCGCACCTTCACCCGCCCCTGACCTCGCCCCTCACCCCACCCACAGGGCCGGGCCCCGCGACCGCGGGCGCCCGGCCCCTCGCACACCGCAAGGAGAACACCGTGCCCGGCACCGATGAAACAGTCAGCGTCTGCATCGACGACACCCTCGGCCCCTACGAGGCCAAGGTCGACCGCACCCAGCGGTGGAACGGCTTCCTCGTTCCCCGCTTCGACCTGGACACCGTGCGCAAGATCGCCGAGCGCACGCAGGAGGCGGCCGAGGAGTACGGCCACGACAGCATCGACACCATCCACGTCATCGACGGCGGCACCGTACGCGGGGAGCCCCGCGCGGTCGTCGTCCACGCCCAGTGGCAGTGGATGACCGAGGACCCCTAGGACGCTGCGAGCGCCACGTCGATCCTGACCCCCGACAGCGACGGCCTGTACGCCGTCGGCGGCTTCGCGTGGTGCTGGCATGAGGCCACACCCGCCGACCCCTCCTGACACCCCCCACCCCGGCGCCCCGCCGCCCTGGCCGACCACGGCCCGGACGGCGGGGCGCTGCCACGCCCGCACCGAAACGGAGAGACCCTGATGGATCAGCTCGACCTGTTCGCCGAAGCCGAAGCCGAAAAGACCCCGGTCCCGGCGACGTTCACTGCCCGCCCCAAGCCGGCCCGCACCACCGCCACGCCGGCGCCCCGCCCGGCGCCCGCGCCCCGCCCGGCCGCCCAGCTCCCGCTTCAGACCGCCGCGCCCGCGCCCGCACCCCGCCCCGCGCCCGCGCCCCGCCCGGTCGTCATCGCCGACACCGAGCCCGTCAGCCTCTTCGCCGACCCCCACCCCGAGCTGCCGTCCGTGCAGACGCCGATCCCCGCGCCGCGCCGGGTCGCGCCGCTGCTGATCGGCAACCCGCGCGACGCCGGGCAGCGTCTCGGCGAGGCCGTCGCCGAGACCTGGCACGCCTCCAACTGGGGCGGCTACCGCATGGACATCCCCGTCAGCATCGTCGGCGGCCTGGCCCTGTTCCCGATCAAGGGCCACACCGAGGACGTCACCCGCATCATCAGCACCTCCAGCGACTACCAGCTCCTGCAGGGCTACCGCGAGATCTACGCCCACACCTGGTCCCGGCGCCCGGACCTCGGCGCCCGGATGGCGCCGCTGATGGGCTGGCTCACCGAGGACGGCGTGGAGGAGAAGGCGTACGCGGTGCGCCGGGTGACCGAGACGGCACTGCGCCACGGCATCCTGCAACTGACCGGCAGCCCCGACCCCTACTGCCGCGCCGACACCGACGTGATGTCGTGGACGATCACCTCGCTGCGCTCGCTCGGCGCGAAGCAGGGCCTGGGCGAGTACCACACGCCCCCGGAGCTGTGCGACCTGATGGCCCGCATGCTCTGTCCCGAGCGGCCCGAGAAGGGGCAGAGGTTCCACGAACCGGCCGGCGGGACGGGCGGCATGTTCCGCTCCCTCGCCCAGCACCTGCGGGAGATGGATCTGGACCCGGCCGACTACGTGTGGGTGCTGAACGAGCTGGAGCCGCTCGCGGCGGCCGGCGCGGCTGTGAACGCGATCGTGTGGGGCCTGGGCCCGAACGTGGTGATCGCCTGCGGCGACACCCTTGCTCAGGTCGACCTGTACGAGCAGGCAGTGCGGGAGCGCACGGCGCTGTTCGAGGAGCGCGACGAGATCCTGGGCCGTCTCGCGGTGGCCGAGGCGGCAGCGCAGGCGATCCGGCTCGCCGACCGGCTGATCGGCGCGAAGGCCGTCTGAGCTGGGGTTTCACCGAAAAAAATCTTGACCCCCTCCTGAATGCCGCTAGAATAAGAGGGATGGGCGGGGGAGGTTCCGGCCTGCATCGCGAGGAGGACGAGCATGAGCGAGACGCACTCGATTCACCACGACGGCTGGGAGCTGAGGGTGCGAGAAGAGGGCGACAGGGCGATCGCCGAGCTCTGGACCTTCGGCGTCAACATCAGCGAGACGACGCTGAACCTCACCGGAACCGGTGAGGTTGTCGTCACCTCCGAGTTCTCGCCGCACGCCAGGGGTGATCGGCGGACGAAGTGCTCCGCGAACTGCCGGTGCGGCTGGGAGCTGAAGTCGCACCACGAGGGCGACACGGCGATCGCCGAGGTCTGGGCCTTCGGTACCAAGCTCAGCAGGTCGACGCTGGACACCACCGGAACCGGTGAGATCACCGTCACCGCCGAGTTCTGATCCCGTCGCGGGCGGCGGACGACTCCGCCGCCCGCCTCCAGATGTGCCACACCACTCCACCGATCGAAACCGCAGAACGGAGCCGCATGTACGCCGCCGGCCAGCGCATCGCCCTCGTCGCCACCGCCGACCCCCACACCCACCTCCGACCCGGCGACGAAGGCACCGTCCGCCGCTACGACGCCGACCTCGACAAGCTCTACGTCCGCTGGGACAGCGGCTCCCGCCTCTCGATGCTCCTCGGCGAGGGCGACAGCGTCCGCCTCCTGCCCTGACCCACCGGCCCCGCCCGCCCGGGCGGGGCCTTCGCACAGCCCGACCCAGCCTCCTGGAGAGAACATGAAGCCCCGCCGCACCTACCTGACCTGGCTGCCGCTGCCCCCTCACCAGGGCGAGGTGACCGGTGAGATCGCTGAACGCTTCAACGCCAACCACGAGCAGGTCCGCGCCGCTGCCGTGTGCGTCAGCCACGCCATCGCTGGCGCCTGGGGCTGCCGACCCGAGGACCAGCGCAGCCTCACCAAGGCGCAGTACACGCAGTTGGTCCTCCACCTCTACTACCCGCAGATCCTCGACGCCGCGTTCGCCCGCCCCTTCGTCGGCGACGTCGCCGTGGTCGTCCGTCGACTCGTCGCCGAGCTCGACGCCTGACCCCTCCGGCCGGGCAGCGGCACCACCGCCGCTGCCCG
>NZ_JAYMHD010000055.1:0-16084 GCF_035656535.1 Streptomyces sp. H51 | reverse complement strand
CCCATCGAGCCGTGCGCGGACGCCGGGGCGGCGGCGAGGGCGGTCAGCGCGAGCGGGGCCGCGCCGAGGGCGGCGACGGCGACGGCGGCCTTGCGACGGCGTGCGGGCATACGGGAACTCCTCGGAGACGGTCCTCGACATGACGCGCGGGACGCGACCCGGGGGTGGAACCCGGAGGCGGACCCCGGTGCCGCGGACCCCGGATCCGCGGAACCCGTGGGGGCGGTCCGAAACTAGCGCCGGAAGAACGTGGAATCGCCTGCTGGAGGCCGGTGGGGGAGATCCTTATGGTGCCGTTAAGGGAGTGCTCAGGCTGCGCTGAGGCAGGTAGCGTGCCCGCCATGACGGAGCAGGGAATCCGGCCGGCCACCGCCGACGACGTGCCGGCGGTACGGGCCGTGACCCACGCCGCGTACCACCCCTACATCGCGCGCATCGGAGTGGTGCCGGTGCCCGTGCGGGCGGACCACGCGGCGGACGTGGCCGCGGGCAGGGTGTTCGTCACGGGCGACCCGGTGGTCGGTCTGGTGGTCGTCGAGGCGCACGACGACCACCTGTTCCTCGACAGTGTCGCCGTCCACCCCGACGCCCGCGGACGGGGCGTGGGGCGGCGGCTGCTGCACTTCGTCGACGCGCACGCGCGTGCGCTGGGGCTGTCCGAGATCAGGCTCTACACGAACGCGCGGATGTGGGAGAACCAGCGGATCTATCCGCGCTACGGGTACGAGGTCGTGGAACGGAGGCAGGACGGGCCGTACGACCGCGTCCATTACCGCAAGCGGCTGGACGACGGGGCGGGACCGGGCTGATCACCCGTCCGGCCACCAGGTGCGCGCGATGTCCTTGCGCACCTCCGGGCGCGCGGCGGGGCGCTCGTCGGCCTCCTCGCGGATCCGGCGGGCGTCCGTCCTCTTCAGGGGCTTGTGCACGGTGGTACGGCGCATGGCTGCCTCCTTCAGTGCCTACCGGGTTCCGTGATGTCACGGAGGTAGACCCTTTTCGCGAGCCTGACTCATCGACGGGGGTCTGTCAGTGGTGGTTGTCACGATTCGACTGTCAGTGGCAGGTGTCACTCTGGGGCCCATGACATCTGGCGACAAGGGTCCGACCGGTGCGGATGTGGACTGGGACGCGCGGGCCGCCGCCTTCGACGAGGAGCCCGACCACGGCCTGCGCGACCCCGGAGTGCGCCGGGCCTGGGCCGGCCGGCTCACCGGCTGGCTGCCCCGACGGGCCGGCGACGTCCTCGACCTCGGCTGCGGCACGGGCAGTCTGTCGCTCCTCGCGGCCGAGCAGGGACACCACGTCACCGGCGTCGACCGCTCGCCCGCCATGGTCGGGCTCGCACGAGCCAAAGCGGCCGGCCAGGCCGGGCGTGACGTGGTGTTCCTCGTCGGCGACGCGGCGCTGCCGCCGGTGGGGGAGCGGCGCTTCGACGTCGTACTGGTGCGTCATGTGCTGTGGGCGCTGCCCGACCCCGGCCGCGCCCTGCGGCACTGGCGCCGGCTGCTGCGCCCCGGAGGGCGGTTCGTGCTGGTGGAGGGCGTGTGGGGGACGGCCGGCCCGGTCGGGATACCCGCCGACCGCCTCACCGCACTCCTCTCCCCGCTCGCCGGCGAGGTGCGCGTGGAGCGGCTGTCCGGGGACGCGCTGCTGTGGGGGAAGGAGGTGCACGACGAGCGGTACGCGGTGGTGGCACGGGTATGAGGACCCGGGCACGAGGGCCCGTGTCAGCCCAGCAGCGCCTCGAAGGCGCCGTCGCGCCGCAGGGCCAGCGCCTCCAGTTCGTCCAGCGCGGCCACGGCGGCGGCCGCCGCCCGCGGGTCGCGGTGTGCCAGGCCGCTGTCGGCGAACTCGTCCTCGTCCAGACGGCGTACGTCCGTGCCGTCCGCGGAGCGCCACAGGTCCAGGTCGAGGTCCTCGACGACCAGGTTCCCGCCGGTGAGCGCGGCCGGCCGGGTGATGTCGCAGTACCAGCCCTTCAGACGGCCGCCGGTGTCACGCACCTCCTTCACCGAGTACCAGCGGTTACGCCAGTAGTACTCGGTGAAGACGTCGCCCTTCTCGAAGCGGACGAACCCGAAGTCGCGCGCGCCGTCACCGGCCCAGGGCGCGCGGACCACGATCCTGGTGCCGTCGTCGCCGAGCGGTGCGGCCGGGTAACGGATCTTCGTCCGGCCGGCCTTGACCAGGACGACGTTCAGCCGCCGGGCCGGTTCAGCCGAGTTCGCGGACATACCGCACCTCCGTTCCGCAGCGCTCGTACCCGAACCACTCGTTGATCGCGATCATCGGCTCGTTGCCGGTGTCGTTGCCGGTGAACGCCTCCCGGCAGCCGGCCGCGCGGGCCCGGTGCAGGGAGGCGTTCTTGGCCAGCTTGGCCAGGCCCCGGCCGCGGAAGGCGCGGGCGGTTCCGGTCATGGCGGTGGAATACCGGCCGGCGCGGTCGGTGTAGGCGACGGTGAAGGCGGCGGGCCTGCCGTCGACCACCGCGACGGTGGTCAGCTCCCGGTCGAGCAGCGGATGCCGCCAGCTCACCCTGATCCAGTTGTCGTAGTCGGCGAACCCGGCGTCGAGGTCGCTCGGCTCGTCCGACATCGTCTCCGCGTCCAGCTCGAACAGCGGGCGCGGATCGTCCGCGAAGTCGGCCGCGGTGCGCAGCTCGACACCCGGCGGTGGGGGCGTGAGCGGCGGGAGCGTACCGCCGACGAGGTCCAGCCGGAGGAAGTGGGCGGAGCGGCCGACGCGGTAGCCGTGCCGTTCGGCGAAGGCCCGGTCGGCCGGTGTGTCCAGCACCCAGGTGAACAGCTTCGTCGCCCCGTGCGCGGCCAGGTGGTCCTCGGCCGCGCGCACCAGGAGCCCGCCGGCGCCGCGGCGCGTCCTGCCGGGGTGCGTGTAGACGGTGAGCAGGCCCTGGCCGGGCTCCGCGGTGTCGTGGGCCAGGCTCACCTGGGCCGTGCCGATCGCCTCGCCGTCCTCCTCGGCGACCAGGGAGGCGAAGTGGGCGTCGGGGTGGGAGTGCTCCAGGTGGTGGAGCACCGCGTCCGGGGTCCACAGGATGAACGGGAGGGCGAGGTGCCGTACCCGGGCGAAGGCTTCGACGTCGGCCCGGTCGTCGGGACGGAGGTCACGCACGATCACTGTCATAGGCGCGCACGGTACGCCGGGGCCTGCCGGGGTGCCTCTCGTTTTCCGGCGCGTGCGGGACAATCGAGCGGTGACCTTGAAGATCCGCATCGACGACACCGCCCCGCCGTACGAGCAGGTACGGGCGCAGATCTCCGAGCAGGCACGGTCGGGTGCGCTGCCGGTGGGCTACCGGCTGCCGACCGTGCGGGGGCTGGCCGAGTCACTGGGGCTCGCGGCGAACACCGTGGCGAAGGCCTACCGGGCGCTGGAGACCGACGGGGTGATCGAGACGCGGGGGCGCAACGGCACGTTCGTGGCCGCCGCCGGCTCGGCCGCCGAGCGGGAACTGGCGGCGGCGGCCCAGGCGTACGCGGAGCGGGCCCGGCGGCTGGGGCTGACGCAGGACGACGCGCTGGAAGCCGTACGGGACGCGCTGCGGGCGGGCTACGGGCGGGACTGACCGGGCCGCGACCGGGCTGGGACAGGTCAGGGCCTGATCAGGGCCTGATCAGGCCGGAACAGGTCAGGGACCGATCAGACCGGGACCGGCAGCGATTTCTCCGGGCCCGGCGGCGGCCGGTAGCCGGCTCGGGGTGCGGGTGACGGTGAGTCCCGCCCTGGCCGCCGCCCTCCCGAAGGCCGTCGCGTCCCGTACCGCCGCCCCGCCGGGGTCGTTGTTGAAGTACACATAGGTGTCCTCGGCGTCGGCGAAGGCGGTGGCGATCCGGTCGACCCAGCTCTCCAGGGACCGTCGGCCGTAGTGCGGCCAGGGCCGGGCGCGTCCCTGGTGCAGGCGGACGTAGCCCCAGTCCGCGGTCCGCCACAGCGGGGTCACCGGGCGGGCCAGCACGTCCGCCCAGCACAGGGCCGCACCCCGGTGCTCCAGGACCCGGCGGACCTCCGGCGTCCACCACGAGTCGTGGCGGGGTTCCACCGCCACCCGCGTGCCCGGAGGGAAGCGGGACAGACAGGCATCCAGCAGGCCCGCGTCCGCTCGCAGCGTCGGCGGGAGCTGGAGCAGCACCGGGCCCAGCCGGTCACCGAGGCCGGCCGCGTGCGTCATCAGCCGGTGCACCGGCTCCTCCGGCTCCCGCAGCCGCTTGATGTGGGTCAGGTAGCGGCTGGCCTTGACCGCGACGACGAAGTCCGGCGGCACCCGCTCCCGCCAGCTCTCGAAGGTCTCCCGCGCCGGCAGCCGGTAGAACGCGTTGTTCAGCTCCACGGTCGCGAAACGCCGCGCGTACTCCTCCAGCCACAGTCGCACCGGGCACCCGGCCGGGTAGAGCACGCCCCGCCAGTCCCTGTACTGCCATCCCGACGTTCCGGCCAACAGGGTCATACGACCATGAAAGCACCCGGTTCGGGACCTGGCCTACAGGTACAGCCCGGCCTCCGCGCCGTCCCGCGGTTCCGGCAGCGCCGTCGGGGAGGTGCCCCGGCGCAGCGCGTACAGCTCCGCCAGCGTCGCCCCGTCGCGGCCCACGCCCTCCTCGCCGCCGAGCCAGTTCACCGCCTCCTGCCGGGTCAGCCTGCCGACCTCGATGCGGGCCAGGCAGCGTCCGGGCCGGACGACCGCCGGGTGCAGGCGTTCCAGGTCCTCGTTGGTGGTCACGCCCACCAGGACGTTGCGGCCCTGGCCGAGCAGGCCGTCCGTCAGGTTCAGCAGGCGGGACAGGGCTTGGCCGGCGGTGTGCTTGGCCTCGCCGCGGATCAGCTCGTCGCAGTCCTCCAGGAGCAGCAGGCGCCAGCGGCCCTTGCCGGCCGCGTCCTCCTCGCCGATCGCGATGTCCATCAGGTACCCCACGTCGGAGAACAGGCGCTCGGGGTCCAGGACGCAGTCCACCTGGCACCAGTCGCGCCAGGACCGGGCGAGGGTGCGCAGCGCCGAGGTCTTGCCGGTGCCCGGCGGGCCGTGCAGCAGCAGCAGACGGCCCGCGATGTCCTGCGGCGTCGTCTTCATCAGGCGGTCCATGGCGTCCGCCACGGGCGCGGTGTAGTTCTCCCGCACCTCGTCCCAGGTGCCCGCCGAGATCTGCCGGGTGGTGCGGTGCGGTCCGCGCCGGGGGGAGACGTACCAGAACCCCATCGTCACGTTCTCCGGCTGGGGTTCGGGCTCGTCCGCGGCGCCGTCCGTGGTCTGGTCGAGGACCTTCTTCGCCAGCTCGGGGGTGGTCGCCGTGACCGTCACGTCGGCGCCCCGGTTCCAGCGCGAGACCAGCAGCGTCCAGCCGTCGCCCTCCGCCAGCGTGGCACTGCGGTCGTCGTCGCGGGCGACGCGCAGCACCCGTGCGCCGGGCGGCAGCAGTGTCGCCCCGGACCGTACGCGGTCGATGTTCGCCGCGTGGGAGTACGGCTGCTCGCCCGTCGCGAAGCGGCCGAGGAACAGCGCGTCGACGACGTCGGACGGCGAGTCGCTGTCGTCGACGTTGAGCCGGACCGGCAGAGCGTCGTATGGGTTCGCAGACATGGCGTCCATGATCCGGCACCCGGGCGTCCCACGCACCCGGTTTCCATGGTGCGCCGGGCGTGTCGGACCGCGACCCGGTGGCCCGTTGTGTCCCCTTCGTGCCGTTGCCGGGCCGTGCCCGCACGACATCCGCCCCGCCCTCGGTCGGCACCTCTGCCGGGCTTCTCGCTGAAGGGGCGTCAAGGGCCGTGGGTCCCCCTGGAGTGCTTCTCGCCCCCTCCGTGTTCAAGGCTCGGTAAAGGTTCGGATGAGGTGCGACCCTGCCTTCCCGGAGAGTTGATCGTCTGTCAACCGGTGTGCCGTGAAGGTGTGATCACGATCGGGTGAACCCAGGCATGAGAGCTGTCGAGGTCTCAGCATTTTTGACATGAACACTTCCCGTCAACGCGCGTAGCTGGTACCAACGTTGTGGCGGAGATCCTGCTAAAGGGAGGTTCCATGAGACGTTCACGTATTGCCGTGTTCATCAGTTCCATCGCTCTCGCCGTCGGTGCGGCCCTGACCGGGGCCACGGCGGCGCACGCGTCCGTGACCGGCGGGTACGTGGCCCTCGGCGACTCCTACTCCTCCGGAGTCGGCACGGGCAGTTACATCAGCACCAGCGGCGACTGCAAGCGGAGCACGAAGGCATACCCGTACCTCTGGGCGGCCGCCAACTCGCCTTCGTCCTTCAGCTTCGTCGCCTGCTCGGGCGCCACCACGGACGACGTCCTCGCCAACCAGATGGGGTCGCTCAGCTCGTCCACCGGCCTGGTCTCGATCAGCGTCGGCGGCAACGACGCCGGCTTCGCCGACGTCATGACGACCTGTGTGCTCTCGTCCGACAGCACCTGCCTGTCGCGGATCGCCACCGCGAACGCCTACATCGACTCCACGCTGCCCGGCAAGCTCAACAACGTCTACTCCGCCATCAGCAGCAAGGCGCCCAACGCCCGTGTGGTGGTGCTCGACTACCCCCGCTTCTACAAGCTGGGCACCAGCTGCATCGGACTGTCCGAGACCAAGCGGTCGGCCATCAACGACGCGGCCGACCACCTCGACAGCGTCATCGCCAAGGCCGTCGCCGGCCACGGGTTCACCCTCGGCGACGTCCGCACCACCTTCACCGGCCACGAGATCTGCTCCGGCAGCTCCTGGCTGAACAGCGTCAACTGGACGAACATCGGCGAGTCGTACCACCCCACCGCGGCCGGTCACTCCGGCGGCTACCTGCCCGCGTTCGCCAACAACGTCTGATGCTCACGGCGTAGCCGAGTCGGAAGCGCCGGCGGAGGCCCCTCCTGACGGGGTCTCCGCCACGCACGTCACCGAGAACGGCACCGGATCGGACGTCGCGTGCACCGGGGAGCGCACCTCGACGCGTACCGCGCTGCGCAGCGTCCCGGTGCTGTCGTACGTCGTCACCGACGCCCTGTCCTGCCCGGTCCGGCCGCCGCCCGCCGGGAAGGACAGGGTGTTCCACCCCGTGTCCACCACGTGCCCGTCCTCCGACCGCCAGCGGTAGCTCACCTCGGCCGGCAGCCGGCCCACGGTGATGGTCGCCGTGAAGGCGGGCGCCTCGCTCCCGTCCGGCGGACAGGCGCCGGAGTAGTCGGTGTGCGAGCCCGTCAGCGTGACGCTCACCGACTGCGCCGGGGCGGAGGCCGTCGTACCGCTGCGGCTCGGCGTCGGAGCGGTGCTCGCCGTTCGGCCGCCGGACCCGTCGCGGGTGGCGGCCGGCGAACTCGCGGCCTGCGAACCGGCGGTGTCGCCGTCCGTCTTCCCGCCCCCGTCGCCGCGGCCGAGCAGCGCGTACGTCAGCCCGGCCAGGGCGAGGGCCGCCACCAGCAGCCCGGCGACCAGCACCGCGACGGCCCGCCGGCCGCGGCCCGGCGGCGCCGGGTCCGCGGTGGTCCCCGGCCCGGAGCCGGGCCCGGTCCGGCCGACCGGGTACGGCATCGGCGGCGTCGGGCCCTGCCGGTCGGGGAACCCCGCGACGGTCGGCGCGTACGGCGATGCCCCCACCGCGTCCGCGCGCGGGGTGCCGCCCGCCGCGACCACCCGCAGGTCCCGCTCGGCCCGTTCGGCCGACAGCCGTTCGGCCGGATCCTTGCGCAGCAGCCCCTCGACGACGGGGGCGAGCGCGCCCGCCCGGCGCGGCGGCGGCAACTCGTCGTCGACGACGGCGCGCAGCGTGTTCAGCGGGGTGTCATGACGGAACGGGGAGTTGCCCTCGACGGCCGCGTACAACAGGACGCCCAGCGACCACAGATCGGACTCCGGGCCCGGCTTGCGGCCCAGCGCCCGCTCCGGCGCGAGGAACTCGGGCGAGCCGATGACCTCGCCGGTCATGGTCAGCGCCGAACTCCCCTCCACCATGGCGATGCCGAAGTCGGTGAGCACCACCCGGCCGTCGTTCGACATCAGCACGTTGGCCGGCTTCACGTCCCGGTGCAGCACCCCGGCCGCGTGCGCGGCCCGGAGCGCCGCCAGCACCTCGGCGCCGATACGCGCGGCGCGCTCGGGCGGCAACGGGCCCTCGGTGTCCAGCAGTTCGGCCAGCGAGATGCCCCGGACCAGCTCCATCACGATCCACGGGCGGCCGTCCTGAGTGGCCACGTCGTACACCGTGACCACGTTGCGGTGGGAGACCCGGGCCGCCGCCCACGCCTCGCGCTCCAGGCGGGCGTACATCCGCTCGACGTCCTGCGCCGGCAGCCCGGCGGGCGCCCGCACCTCCTTGACGGCGACCTCCCGGTGCAGCACCTCGTCCCTCGCCCGCCACACCGTCCCCATGCCGCCCTCGCCGAGAGGGGACAGCAGACGGTAGCGGCCCGCGACCAGCCGTTCACCGCCCGGCTCCTCGGACACCTGCGCGCCCCCTTCGCATCCGCGTGCTGTCTCCGCTGCGCGTGATTTCTCCACAAAAGTAGCTCAGCCGAGTGCGGATGCCGCCCCCTTGAGGACCAATCCGGCCCCGAGCGCCACCACCAGGAACGCCGAGCCGAGCGGAGCCGTCCGGCGCGCCAGGGCCGCCGCCGGACGGGACGTCCAGCGCGGGCGGCGGTCCAGCACCCGGTTCACGCCGGTACCCGGCTTCACGACGGCGATGCCGGCCGCGGTGAGGGTGAGGGCGAGCCCGGCGCCGTAGGCGACCACCAGCAGCAGACCGAACCAGGCCTGTCCCAGGGCCGCGGCTCCGACCAGCACGACGACCGCGGACGCACTGGGCACGAGCCCTCCGGCGAAGCCGAGCAGGATCGTGCCGCGGAGGGTGGGCGCGGTGGGGTGGGAGTGGGTGAATCCGCCGTGGGTGTGCTCGACCGGGTGGGCATGGGGGTGGGGCCGCCCTGCAACGCCAGTCCGTCACCCTCGCCTACTACGACGGCTACACCTACCGTGAAGTGGCCGAGCGGCTGTCCCTGCCGCTCGGCACGGTCAAGACCCGTATGCGCGACGGACTCACCCGGCTGCGCGACTGCCTGGGAGGTACGGCATGAGCCTCCTCGACCGCCTGCTGCGCCGCGAGGACGTCCACTCCCTCGCCGCCCCCTACGCGCTCGACGCCCTGGAACCCGCGGAACGCGTCCGCTTCGAAAGACACCTGCGGAGCTGCGACGCCTGTTCCGCCGAGGTGCGGGCGCTGCACGAGGACGCCGTCCGCCTCGCCTGGTCGGCGGCCGCCCCGCCGCCGGCCGCGCTGCGCGAGAGGGTGCTGGCCGCCGTACGCGCCACCCCGCAGGAGCCCGCCCCGGCGCGGGAGCACACAGCGCAGTTGCCGCCGCACGTCTGGGGCACGCAGCCGCCGCCGTCGCGCACCCGTGCGCCTCGCGAGCGCCGCCCGCTCTTCGTGCCGTTCGCCACGGCGACCGCCGCCGCGGCCCTCGTCGTCGCCTCGCTCTTCGCCGTCCAGGCCGACCGGACCCGGTACCAGCTGGACGCCGAGCGCGCCCGGAACCGTGAGATCGCCCACGTTCTGGCAGCTCCCGACGCCCGCTCGGCCGGCGACCGGGACGCCCGGGGCCGGAGCGTCGCCGTCGTCGCCTCCGCCTCCGAGGGACGCGCGGTCGTCACCCTCAGCGGATACGGCGACCTGCCCGGCGGCCGGGTGCACCAGCTGTGGCTCATGCGCCCCGGTGCGCGGCCACGCTCCCTCGGACTGTTCCCCGGCGGCGACACGCCCTTGGTCGCGACCGGCCTCGCCAGGTCGGCGACGTCACTCGCGGTGACCGTCGAGCCGGACGGCGGCTCACCGCAACCCACCGGTCAGCCTGTTGTCCAACTCGCCCTGAAAACTGTCGGATTCGGAGAGTAATGAAGGAGGGGTCGTCAACCTCCTTATGGGGAAGGTGAATCCTGTGACCGCGATACACGAGTGCCGCAAGGTGGCGATAGGGTTACCCTGCCCGGGCCGGGTGGACTCGTACGGGTGGGGAGTGACATGGAACAGATAACAGTGCGCAGCAGGGCGAGGGTCCCTGCGATCACCTGCGGGAGCAGTGCGACCAGTTCGCGTCTCGACCGCCATCTCTCGGTGCTGGCGGGACCCGCCGTCCCGCAGCGGGAGACGGCCGAGGCGACCTCGCTCATGCGTGAGCTGACCGCGCGCGACACCGCGCACCAGCGCAGCGGCCGGGACGCGCGTGTCCATCGCGTCTCGCTGTTCGCGCCGCTGCGCCGCCTGCGCCGCTCGTTGTTCGGGGGGCGCTGAACGACACCTGCGTCCGGCAAGGCCGGCGCTCGGGCGGCCAGCCGCACCGGCGTGCGCCGCACCGGCCGTCCGTCATCCCCACGGCCCGCAGCGGCGCCCCGGCGCGCCTCCCGGGCGCGGGCGCGTCCCCCCGCCCGCGCCACGGCCCGTAGTACCCCCGCCCCCGTAACACCCCCGTCCCGGGCCGACACACATCCGCCACACCGGCCACACTCGCCCCACTGCCCCGGCGCGTCCCACCCGCTCCGCACCCCGGGGAGCAGCGGCCCGGCGAGAGGTCCCGCACCAGGGAGAGATCCCGTGCCCGCGAGAGATCCTGCATCCGTGTGGGGCCTAGAGCAGCGCGAACTGGCCCTCCGGGCCCTCCTCGTGGTGGTCCAGGACCGACGCCGGCCTGCGGGCCGACTCCGGCACGGGCAGCACTCCGGCCGCGGCCAGGTCGGCCGCCGTGACCGGGCTGGTGACCGTCAGTTCCCGCTGCCGTGCCCGGACCTCCGCGACCAGGGTCAGCACCGTGATCAGTTCCAGCAGCTCCGACGTCCAGGCCTGCGGCCAGGCCGCCGGGCGGATCGCCGCCAGCGTGCCCGGCTCCGGTTCCGCCGTCCGCGCCGTGAACCACTGCTCCAGCACCCGGACCCCGGCCGCCTCGAAGTCCCAGGCCTCGGGCGGCACCGGGGAGATGCGGCCCCCGTCCAGGTGCAGCGTCTCCTCGTCGCGGTCGTAGTGCAGGGTGAGCGGGCGCGCCGGGAGCGGGGCGCGCACGTAGGGGCGGCGGCCGCCGGGCAGCTTGGGGCGTTCCCCGTCGCGGCGCATCAGCCACAGCAGGCGGCGTCCCGACTCGACGCCGTGCGCCCACACCTCGGGGTCGGCGGTGAGCGGGACGGTGCGCGCCGGGCCCGCCGTCGCCAGGACCCAGGCGAGTACGTCGAGCGGCGGCGGGGTGTGCCCGAGCCGCGCGCCCAGGTGCTCCGCCAGCCCGGGCGCCAGGTTGGGCTCGGCCCCGCCGGGGCGGCGGTACAGCGGGCGGACGCGGCCGGTGCGCAGCAGCGGCAGGCGGGACGTGGCGAGCAGGGGCGGTCCGCTGTCCGCGCCCGTCTCCACCGTGAAGACCTGGTGCTCGTCCGCCACCCGCCACAACTCGGGGCGGGCCGCGTCGATCAGCCGGTGGTCGGGGATCAGCCACTGCTCGTCGAAGGGCGCGTGCAGCACCCGTACCGGCTCCGCGCACGCATCCGAGGCGCGGGCCAGCCGCCGGGTCCCGCCGGCCCCGCCCGGCAACTGGCCGACCGCCGAGTGCAGCGTGCGTGCGCGGGTCGGCTGGAAAAGGGCCTCCCGGTCGGGGCCGTCCGCCTTCAGCAGCGCGTCCCAACGGGCCTTCAGGGACGCCGCGTCGGGGGCCGTCGGCCACCCCCGGCCGAGCCGCGGCGGTGCGACGGACCACGGCATGAGGTCCGCCAGCGGCGGAGCGTCGTCATGCGTCACGCCGGTCATCGTACGGTGTGTCACCGACCGTCACCTCAGGTGGCGTCGAGTGTGACCGTGAAGGAGAAACGGTCGCCGCGGTAGTGGATCACCGCCGCGTCCAGCACCCGGCCGTCCGCGTCGTAGGTCACGCCCGTGTAGTGCAGGATCGGGCTGAGCAGCGGCACTTGGAGCAGCCGCGCCGTCTCCGGGTCCGCCAGCCGTGCCTCCACGATGTCCGTGATACGGCTGATGTCCACCCCGACGACGTCCCGCAGCACCTTGGTCATCGGCCAGCGCGCCAGGTCCGCGGGATCGATGCGCGCGGCCAGCTCGGGACGGACGTAGTTGCGGGCGTGGTTGGTCGGCTCGCCGGTCTTCTCGTCGCACCGCAGGCGGTGGTAGGTCGCCACCTGCTGAAGGTCCGGGAAGTACTCGGCGACCTCGGCCGGCACCGACACCGAGCCGTGGTCCAGCAGTTCGGTCGCCATGCCGGACTGCTGGGCCACGATCGCGTCCACCGAGCCGAGCAGCCGCACCGGGGCGGCCCGGCGGGCGTCCGGCTCGATGAAGGTGCCGCGGCGGCGGTGGCGGGTGATCAGGCCCTCGTCCTCCAGCTCCTTCAGCGCCTGCCGCATGGTCAGCACGCTCACCCCGTAGTGCCCCGCCAGCTGTTCCTCGGTGGGCAGGCGCAGCGGGTCCTGGGGCGAGCGGCCGAGTATCGAGGCGCGCAGCGACTGCGACACCTGGTACCACAGCGGCAGCTTGCGGTTCAGGACGATCGAATCCGGGGCGAAGGAGGTCACGGGCCCATCCGTACCTGTCGGAGATCTTCAGTGCAAGGGGCGGAAGTGCCGCTCCAGTCCCTCCCACACGTCGTCGTAACGCGGTTGCAGGTGCTCGGCACCGGCCGCCTGCGCGGTCAGCGTCACCGGCCAGCGGGTCTCGAACATGAACGCCAGACCGTCGTCGATCTTCTGCGGCCGCAGTTCGGCGGCGCTCGCGCGGTCGAAGGTCTCCCGGTCCGGACCGTGCGCCGACATCATGTTGTGCAGCGAGCCGCCCCCCGGGACGAAACCGCCCTCTCCGGCCGTCTTCGCGTCGTAGGCGCCCTCGATCAGCCCCATGTACTCGCTCATCACGTTCCGGTGGAAGTACGGCGGCCGGAAGGTGTCCTCGCCCACCAGCCAGCGCGGTGCGAACGCCACGAAGTCGATGCCGGCCAGGCCCGGGGTGTCCGACGGGGACGTCAGCACCGTGAAGATCGACGGATCGGGGTGGTCGTAGGAGATGGAGCCGATGACGTTGAAGCGGCGCAGGTCGTAGACGTACGGCACATGGTTTCCGTGCCAGGCGACGACGTCGAGCGGGGAATGGCCGTAGGTCGCCCGCCACAGGTTGCCGCAGAACTTGTTCACCACCTCCACCGGGCCCTCGACGTCCTCGTACGCGGCGACCGGCGCGCGGAAGTCCCGTGCGTTGGCCAGGCCGTTCGCGCCGATGGGGCCGAGGTCGGGGAGGCGGAAGGGCGCCCCGTAGTTCTCGCACACGTAGCCGCGCGCGAAGTCGTCCAGCAGCTCCACCCGGAAGCGCACACCACGGGGGATCAGCGCCACCTCGGACGGCTCCACGTGCAGCAGCCCGAACTCCGTGCGCAGCAGCAGTCCGCCGCGCTCCGGCACGATCAGCAGTTCCCCGTCGGCGTCGCTGAAGACCCGCTCCATCGAGGCATCCGCGTGGTAGAGGTGCACGGCCATCCCGGCGCGCTGCGCCGCGTCGCCGTTGCCGCCCAGGGTCCACAGGCCCGCGAGGAAGTCCGTGCCCGCGGGCGGCACGGGCAGCGGGTCCCAGCGCAGCCGGTTGGGGTCGGGCACCGACTCGGTGAACGGCGCCGTGCGGATCGCGCCGTTGTCCGCGCGCTCGAACGCCGGATGCGCGGCCGACGGGCGGATGCGGTACAGCCAGGAACGGCGGTTGTGCGCCCGCGGCTCGGTGAACGCCGTGCCGCTGAGCTGCTCCGCGTACAGTCCGAGGGGGGCGCGTTGCGGCGCGTTGCGGCCCTCGGGCAGGGCGCCCGGTACGGCTTCGGAGCTGTGCTCGTTGCCGAAACCGGAGAGGTAGCTCAGTCCCTCCGCGGCCTTGCGCGCTCCTCCGCGCTCCAGCCCGCTCGCGCGGGGGGCACCCCCATCGCTCATGATCGCTCGCTCCCTTGCGCTCTGATTCCTATGTAACACCGTAGGATTCAGATTTCGCGGGCGCAAGAGCACGGCCGGACCTCCTCACCAGGGAGGAACCGGAACCAGTCTTCAGGGGGATTCGCGCGTCGGACCCGTGTTCTAGTCTCCGGAGCATGTCGTGGACACGGGGACTACCGGCCGTGCTCGCGGTCTGTGTCCTGTCGCTGGCCGGATCCGCGGGCTGCGGCTCCGGAGCGGACGACGGCGGGCCGGGCGCGTCGGCCTCGCCGGCCGGCCGTCTCCTCGACGACACCGACGAGCTGGGGCACCGCTACCGGGAGGTGGACGGCAAGGGCGCGCCCGAGGTGAAGATCGAGGTGCAGCCGGACGCCGGCGACACCTGGGACGTACGCCTGACCGTCCGCGGCTTCCGCTTCTCGCCCGCAGGCGCGGGGGCCGAGGCCGTCGCCGGGCGCGGCCTGGCGTACCTCTTCGTCGACGGCCGGCTCGTCACGCGCCTGCGCGGCCCCGCCCACCGGCTGGCCGCGCGTCTCGTCCCGCGCGGCACGCACCATGTCACCGCCCGCCTGTACGCCGACGACGGCACGGCGTGGGCGGTGGACGGCCGGCCCGTCGAGAGCACCGCCGACATCACCGCGTCCGGGGCGCGGCCGGCCCCGGCCGCCGGCGCGGGCACGGGGACGTTGAGTGCATCGGGCACCGACCTCCGTACTGGGGGGCGAGGTTCACCGGACCGCAGCGGAAAGGCATCATGAAACCCGTGCCCCACGCGACTTCGCTTCGCCGTGCGCCCGTGCAGCGGCGCAGCGCCGAACGGCTCACCAGGATCCTCGACGCCTGCGCCGACCTCCTCGACGAGGTCGGCTACGACGCCCTGAGCACCCGGGCCGTGGCGCAGCGCGCGGGGGTTCCCATCGGCTCCGTCTACCGCTTCTTCGGCAACAAGCGCCAGATGGCCGACGCGCTCGCCCAGCGCAACCTGGAGCGCTTCACCGAACGCGTCACCGAACGGCTCCGCGGGGCCGGCGACGCCGGTGCGCCCGGTGCGCCCGGCGGGGGCGGCTGGCGCACCGCGATGGACGCCGTCCTCGACGAGTACCTGGCCATGAAGCGGACCGCGCCCGGCTTCTCCCTCGTCGACTTCGGCAACCAGATCCCGGTCGGCGTCCGCCAGTCCGAACCCAACCACCGCGTCGCCGACCGTCTCACCGACCTGCTCTCCGGCTACCTCGCCCGGGAACCCGACGAGGACATGCGCCGCGCCTTCCTCGTCGCCGTGGAAACCGCCGACACCCTCGTCCAACTGGCCTTCCGCATGGATCCGGAGGGTGACGAGAAGATCATCAACGAGGCGCGGAGGCTGCTGCGGGCCTACCTGGCGGGCCTGCTGGACTGACGGTCGGCGGGCCTGCTGGGCCGATGGTCGCTGGGCCTGCCGGGCCGATGGCCGGTGGGCCTGCCGGGCCGATGGTCCGCGGTCGTGGCGGCAGTGTCCGATGTCCAGGGGCAGCGCTCGCCGTCCTGGCGGCCGCGCCCGCCGCCCGCGCCCGCGCCCGCCGCCCGCGCCCGCGCTCGCCGTCCGCGCCCGCGCCCGCCGCCCGTGGCGGGGTCGGCGCGGTTTCCGGTCGCTTCCCCGCAGGGGTCTCCCCTCCATCCCTACCGGTCGGTATGCTGCCCCGTGCCCGAGCGTCACCGCCGCCGCCCTCCGGGAGGACCCGTGTCCCGCACCGCCCTGCGCATCTGCCCCCTCTGCGAGGCCACCTGCGGGCTGACCCTCACCGTCGAGGGCACCCGGGTCACCGGCGCCCGCGGGGACCGCGACGACGTGTTCAGCAAGGGGTTCATCTGCCCCAAGGGCGCCGCCTTCGGGGCCGTCGACGGCGACCCCGACCGGCTGCGCACCCCGCTCGTGCGCCGCGACGGCGAACTGCGCGAGGCGACCTGGCAGGAGGCGTTCGACGCGGTCGCCGCGGGCATCCGGCCGGTCGTCGAGCGCCACGGGCCGCACTCCGTCGGCGTCGTCCTCGGCAACCCCAACGTCCACACCATGGCCGGCGGCCTCTACCCCCCGCTCCTGCTGGCCGGCCTCGGCACCCGCAGCCTCTTCACCGCCTCCACGGTCGACCAGATGCCCAAGCA
>NZ_JAYMHD010000054.1:0-680 GCF_035656535.1 Streptomyces sp. H51 | reverse complement strand
CTGCCGGGCGTGTCGTCGTTCCAGCTGCACTTCGCCGACCACGACATCCTCACCCCCGGCGACGCCCCGAACGTACTGGTCGCGATGAACCCGGCCGCGCTGAAGGCCAACATCGGCGACCTGCCCCGCGGCGCGGAGATCATCGTCAACACCGACGAGTTCACCGAACGGGCCATGCAGAAGGTCGGCTACACCGCCTCCCCCCTGGAGGACGGCTCACTGGACGGCTACCGCGTCCACGCGGTACCGCTGACGACCCTGACGGTCGAGGCGCTGAAGGAGTTCGCGCTCTCCCGCAAGGAGGCCGAGCGCAGCAAGAACATGTTCGCGCTGGGTCTGCTGTCGTGGATGTACCACCGGCCCACCGAGGGCACGGAGAAGTTCCTGCGCAGGAAGTTCGCCAAGCGGCCGGAGATCGCGGCGGCGAACCTGGCGGCGTTCCGGGCGGGCTGGAACTTCGGCGAGACGACGGAGGACTTCGCCGTCTCCTACGAGGTGGCACCCGCGGCGGCGGCGTTCCCGCCGGGCACCTACCGCAACATCTCCGGCAACCTCGCCCTGGCCTACGGCCTGATCGCCGCCTCCCGCCAGGCCGACCTGCCCCTCTTCCTCGGCTCCTACCCGATCACCCCCGCCTCGGACATCCTGCACGAGCTGTCCCGGCACAAGAACTTCGGCGT
>NZ_JAYMHD010000053.1:0-132747 GCF_035656535.1 Streptomyces sp. H51 | reverse complement strand
ACCGCCGAGTCCTACCAAGCAGCCGTCACCCTCGCAGCCCTGCTGATGTGGGCGTGACATTTGACGACAACTCCTAGCAGCCTCTTCGGCGATCGCCGACTCGTATGCCGTGTGCCCCGCGCGGTTCACCCTCCTGGCCCGTCGCGCGAACTGCCCGAGTCCCAACGGCCGTCCTGAGCGCCGGTCCCGGGGAGTGATGATCCGCCACCTCGACGCGACCCGGAATTGATCGACGGCGGCTCGCCCGCCGCGCCCGCCGCCGGTCGCCCCTGATGCGGCGCCCCGACTTCGCGTGTCGCCCGGAGGACTTCGGCTCCTTCGGCTCCTCCTGTTCCCTTCGGTCCCTCCCTGATCCTTTCGGTCCCCCCTGTCACCTTCGGTCACTCCTGCTCCTTTTAGCCCCTCTTGTTCCTTCGGTCCCTTCGGTGAGATCTCTGTACTTCTTGACCGGCGGGACGGCCGGCCAGCAGAATGTGCGCGCTTGAGAGCGCTCTCACAAGCAATGGCGCCTTGGAGGTACCCATGTCCGGTACGGCACGTCATCACCTCACCCGACGGGCGCTGCTCGGCGCCGGAACGGCGACCGCGCTGCTGTCCATGGCCGGCGTGGCGCCGGCCGTCGCAGCGGGCACAAGGCGGACAGCCGCCGGGCCGGCCGGCGCCCGGGCGCGCGGCTACGCCTTCCTCGACGCGGCCATGGACGCCTACCCGGAGCACGGCACGACGCGTCTGGCCCAGAGCTACACCGACCAGGCGGGCCTGTTCAGCACCGCCTTCACCTACGACAACGCCCTCGCCGTGCTGGCCCACCTCGCCCGGCCCGGCCACACCGCGAGCGCCAGAGCCGTGGCGCTCGGGGACGCCCTGCTCTACGCGCAGTCCCATGACCCGCAGTACGACGACGGCCGGCTGCGCCAGGCGTACAACGTCGGCCCGTACGTCTACTACGACGGCTCACCACAGCCGGACGGGTTCGTCCGCGCGGACGGCACGGCGAACGTCGGCACCCAGTTCGGCTTCACCGGTACGGCCGTCGGCGACATGGCATGGGCGGGCATCGCGCTGGCCGCGCTCGCCGCGCGTACCGGAGCGGACCGCTTCCTGACCGGCGCCGTCCGGATCGGTGCCTGGGTGGAGGCCAACGCCCGCACCGATGAACCCCTCGGGGGCTACAAGTTCGGCGTCGACGGGTCCGGGACCAAGCTCCCCTTCACCTCGACCGAGCACAACATCGACCTGACGTCCCTCTTCGGGAGGCTCGCCCGACTGACCGGCGAACAGGTCTGGCTGGAACGGCGCGCCCGCGCCGAGGCGTTCGTCCACCGGATGTGGGACGCCTCCGGCGGCTTCTTCTACACCGGCAGCAACGACGGCGTCACCGTCAACACCTCTCCCGTGCCGGAGGACACCCAGACCTGGAGCTACCTGGCCCTGCGCGAGCGCCGTCACGCCGGGTCGCTCGACTGGGCCCGCACCCGCCTGAAGGTGACGGACACCGCCGACCGTCCCAACAGCACGGTGCCCGCCGGCCAGTCCTACCAGGGCGTCACCTTCAGCTCGGCGTCCCTGGTGGCGGACGAGGACGCGCCCATCGCGCCGTACCAGCCCAAGCCCGACCGCAGCGGCGTGTGGTTCGAGGGCACCGCCCACCTCGCCCTGGCCCTGCGCGAGCGTGACGCGCCTGGCGACGCGCGGCGCGCGGCCCGTCTGCTCGCGTCCATGGAGCAGGGCCAGGACCGGCTCGGGCAGGGGCAGACCGTGGGAGGCAGGGCGCTGCCCGAGCGATCGGGCCTGGTGTCGGCCAGCAGCCCACTGGACACCGGTTTCGGCTTCGGCTACTACCCGTACCGGCACACCGGCGCCACGGCCTGGTACCTGATGGCGATCGCCCGCGCCAACCCGCTGCGCGGCCACTGAGCCGGTCCGCGGGGGACGGCCGTGCCGCCCGGTGCTCGCAGTACCGGGCGGCACGGCCTCGCCGAGCCCTGAACGTGTCGTCAGGCGCTCACCGGTACCGCGCCTATGAGAACGGGGTGGTGAGAACGGAGCCGGTGCCCACCTGGAGGGAGGCCTGGCCGTTGCCGATGGCGTTCCACACCTCGACCCGGATGGTTCCCCCGGACATGTCGCCGAGGGTGCCGGTCGCGGACTGCAGCCCGGCGCGCGAACCCTGGTAGTCCTCGAATCCCGGGACCGGGTCGGTCGCGAAGTACCGGAAGGTCTCCACCCGCTCGAACGTGCCGTCGCCGGTCAGGTCGTAGGAAACCCGGACCTGCTGGCCGAGGCCGACGGTCGTCCCCGCGTCCGTGCGGAAGGTGAAGTTCGTGGTGCGCGCGGGGTCGTACACGCCGGCCACGTTGCGCACCTCGTAGACGAGCGGCTTGTACGGCGTCCCGTCGTGGTTCGTCCCGTCCGCGGAGGCGATGGTGTCGGAGCCCGCACCCGCGGCCTGTTGGGTGCTCAGCTTGCCGCCCGACTGGGGGTACCAGGTGTTTCCCGTGCTCGTCGGTGTCGCCGTCACGGTCGGGGTGGGGCTCGGCGGCGGCGAGGTGTCGCTCGGCGACGGGGTCGGGGATGCGGATGTCCCGTCGGTGGTGCTGGGACTCGGCGACGGATCCGGCCCCACAGCGCCGGACAGCGGGTCGAGGGTCATGTAGGCCTGCTGCGGGTCGCCGTCGTGGACCAGCGACTCGTGGGCGCCGACATCGTCGAAGGCGAAGGCGTACGCCTTGCCGTCGACCATGCGGTCGTGGATCTCGCGGGCGTAGTGGTTGGTGACCGCGTCGTTGTAGAAGTCCGCCGATGACGTGTCGGGCTGGTCGGGATTGTCCAGCAGGGTCGACCGGTTCAGTGCCGCGCACAGCGTGCGGGCGAGGGGGCCGCGCACCAGGTCGTTGGGGGCGTCCAGCCGCTTGTAGCAGCCGTAGACGCTGTCGGTGTCCGGCTTGGTGAAGGAGGCGGCCGGCGCGCCCGAGCCGTCGGTGAAGTTCATGGTGTCGCCCGAGACCCGCCCGTAGTACTTGGTCTGCGGCTGGTTCGCGAACGGGGTGACGGTGAGCGTCTCGGTGGAGTACTTCTGCCAGACGCGGTCGATGTAGTCGTCCATCGACGTCTCCAGCGGTGCACCCGCCTCCATGCCGTGGCTCGGGGCGAGGGCGCGCAATACGGTGCCGTCGGGACGTCGCTGGATCAGCTTCTCCCAGCCGCCGCCCCGGTCCTCCAGGGCCTTGAAGAAGCCCTCGTAACCGCCGGGTTCGAGGTGCCCGGTCGTCGCGACCGATCCGTCGGGCCGCTCGACCCCCACCGCGTAGGGGGCGGAGAACATGTCGACCTGAGTGCTGTTCAGCCACAGGCCACCGTCGTTGAGCGTGTACTCGGACCAGTTGAAGAAGATGTCGCGGTTGGGATCGGTCGGGTTCTGCACGGCGGGCTGCACCAGACCGCCGGTGGCCAGTCTGAAGTCGAGTTTCCGGCCGTAGGAGAAGTACAGCCGGCCGGAGAACCTGGGAATCCTGATCGTGAGGGACTGCCCGTCGGCCGGACCGGCGATGGAGGCGTCCGGTGCCGGTACGGGCGGGACACTGCCGCCCGGCCACTGGTGGAAGGTGCCTCCGGCGTCGGCCCAGCCCTGACGGCCCGTGGAAAGTTCGGTGCCCAGGTCGTACAGGTAAACGGGTTCACTGCTGCCCGAGTTGTTGGTCACGGTCAGCGCAAGGGTGTCCGGCGCCACCGCCTCGGCTCTGGAGGCGGAACCAGCGGCGGTCAACCCGGCCGCCAGCACCGCCGCCGCGGCCAGCGGGGCAAGGCCCCGGGCACGGAGCGACGCCCGGCCCTTCCATCTCGCGGACATGGATGTCCTCCTCGTAGCGGCTGTTCCGGATGAAACGGACGATGAGGGGCCGGGCCGACGCCGCGACGCCACCGGAAGCGGGAAGGCGGCACTGGTGCCGACACCGCGGCGACGCCGAGCCCGCGGTGCGCCGCCCGCGCCCCGCCGCCTGCCCGCCGCCCCTGCTGAGAGCGCTCTCAGGCTGCGCTGCGGGCTATGAACATGTCAATACTCGGGTAGCCGTGCTCCGGGGCGCTGCTCGGCAGGCTTGTCACGTCGGCTCGTGTCCGCCCGGCGCGCACGGTGGCGCCGAAGCCGAAGAGTGGCTCGGGGTCGACCGGCGCCGCGGTCCGGGCCGGTCCGCGGCGGCCGTGTAGCCGACCGCCTCTTGCAGTGGCCTCCCGAACCACTCAGGGGCCCGACCCGCGATGCGGATCAGGTCCCTGAGTGGTACTTCACTGTCGGGGTGGCGGGATTTGAACCCACGACCTCTTCGTCCCGAAGCAACTTGGGACGCTCGCTGTCCTGGGCCTGCTGCGCCTGCCACCTGCGCTGATGGTCCGCTGACGTCCATGGTTGTTCGCGGCTGTGCGTCGTGGTTGTCACGCAGTTAGACACTCACGGCGCCTCGCACGCGGGGCCGTGGCGCGAGGCTCTTAGAGGCCGCGTAGCGCCTCGTACAGGTTGCCGTAGGCGGACCAACAGTCGATGCTGCCGTCTTCGTACAGGTTGCCCATGTACCAGTCGTCGTCATCGACGGGCTTCACAAGGCACAGGTCGTGGAACCCAAGAACGATCTCTGGGTGCAGGATCTCGTGGGCTCCAGAGCCAGCCACCCATTTCACTGCCCGATCGGTGTCCAGGGCGACAGCCTCTTGATCCCCGGACACGTCACGGATCCGCTGAAGGGTCCACTGCGAGGGCAGTTGGGCGTCTGTCACTCTCAGATGGTCTCATCAGCCATCGGGCATCACCGCTTTAGGAGAGAGGGTGGGGGGATCTCGGGTCTGAGCTGTGGATCCACTGGCTGACGAAGCGGGCGGCTACTCGACCGTAGGGAGCCGGTGTTGACCGTGACTCACCCCTGCATCTGGCACGGCTGTGGCACGAACCTCAGCCGACGACAGTCAGCCACGACGGCGAGGGCGCCGACCGACCACGCGCGCGTGTGCCTCGCTGCACCCCCACCAGCCTTGGCCACGTCACTGGCTTTTGTCGTCGATCAGGGGAAGATCCGACGGCCGGCCCGGGATGCGAGCGCTGAGCTCAAGGCCGGAGGCCCAGGCGTCGGCCGGACATCCAGCTGCGACGCAGCATCGTAAACGCGGATCCAACGCCAACTGCTGCTGACCAAGCACGAAGCTACCAACCTTGATCTTTTACGTATCTCCGACATGGGCAACGCCGAAGCGGCACAATACTTCCAGCGAGCATGCACACTCGGCACAGCGGAGGAAACAATGGACCCCAACCTGACGGGCCAGGGAAATCGCGTTTTTGTGAGTTACGCTCATCTTGATGACGAATTACTTAATCAGGCGGTAGAGCACTTCACCAAAGATTTGGGCAGCTTCTATGCTGCCAAAACGGGCGGCGCACTCGATATCTTTTTTGATCGCGAAAGTATTGGGTGGGGCGTGGACTGGAGGCGCAGAATTGACTCTGAGTTGCGAGGGGCTTCCATCTTCCTGCCGATTATCACGATGCAATATTTCAATCGTCCGGCGTGTCGCGAGGAGCTGAACGCTTTTCACGCGAGCGCAGAGCTGCTCGGGGCCGGATATTTGATCCTCCCCGTCGTTATTCTTGGTGCAAGCGGCATCACTGCGGATAGCCAGATGCCCGAGGTGCGACTGATCGAGTCGCTGCAATTTGAAAATCTAGAGGAAGCCTTTTTGGCGGGCCGCGGAACAAGGGAGTGGAGGGAAGCACTTTCGCGCATCACGGACAAGCTGGTTATTGTAATCGCCCGCGCGGAAGAGAACCTTCTGAATGTTGAATCTTCCGAACCGACTCTAGAAGCAGTAGATTGCGATGAAGACTTCGATCTTTTTCAGCACTTTGAAGATTTGAATCAGGTCGGAGAACGTCTTACGCCCGAGATGGAAGAGTCGACGCGAGACCTGACTACTTGGTGCACGGTTGTTCAGGAGGAGATGCAGAAGTTTGGTGCCACTTCGCCAGCGGTGTTGCGAGCTCAATCGGTCGTAATGGCGAAGGCGGTCCAGGAACCGTCCCTAAAATTGCAGAGCAGTGCTACCGCCCTTGCTCAGTCAGTCACCGAGGCAGATGCCCTACTGCGCGCGATGGTAGGACAACTGGTGGGCGTTAACACCTCGCACGGTGCTGAGATGGCAGAAAAGATCATCTCGGATATCACTCAGGGCTCATCAGATCTCCAGCCTTTCGTGGACGGATTGGCGGAAATCTTGGAGATGTTGAAGACCATGGAAATCATGAGCGTCCCATTGCGTAAAGCGATCAAGCCCGGAAGGATCGGGTTCACCAAATTGCAAGACGCGATGAAGACGATCGAAAGATGGCGAGGATTGTCGATTCGATGACCGCTATTCATTCCCTTCGCGACGCTGCTTGAATTTTTCGAACTGTGCAGTGTAGACGTAAAGATAGTCCATCAACGCCTCTGCAAGTGCAAGGGCGTCGGTAGCGTCGTCTTGAGTCACGGGCTTATCGCTATAGTGTGCGCCCTCATTTCCGAGGAGTCGGAGAGCCTGGCTCCATTCCAAGAGGCGCCCGTCGATCTTTCCGCTTTCTTTCAGCTCTTCCAGCATGCGAATAAGAGGTGCCCGCTTGGTGACGCCCTGATCAATGGAGACACCCTCCAAAGTTCTCCGCACCATTACGACAGTAGCCGTATATGCCTTGACCGAAAAGCAGCGGTGTGCTTCCTCGTGCTGTCGCCTTAGCGGTTCAGGAATCAGCCAGCTCAGCATTCTTTGAGTGTTGGGCCAAACGGTGATGGGATCCCCATCCCAGCCGTTCCCGTAGTCCTCTTCCAGCACTAGAACTCCATCGCCGCATTTACTGCATCGGGCGAGTTGGAGAAGAGTCGGGAAGTCCTTTTCTGGATTACTTTCAATCATTGCCCCCTCTACCACGGCCATGACGACTTGATCACAGGTACTGCATGTGGCGAGGATGTTGCTTCCAACGCGATCGGACGCCTCTGTCATGGGGGCATCGTAAAGAGTCAACTGCCCTCTGAGGGTGCTTTTGCTGATCCGGCTAGGTAACCGGGGGCGTGGACCTCGACCGGCGTGCAATGACGTGCCACGCCCTTGTCGTCATGCGACTGCATTCTCCGTGCGGCACGGGCGCCGGCCGGGCTGGAGCGGGACGGAGGCAGGAGCGCAGGCCCGGCCGGGGGCCGTGCCGCGGGCGGGGAGCGGAGCGAGCCGCCTTGAACCCGTGAAGAAGGTTGTAACTCAGTCTTCGGATGGGATGCGCCACAAGGGAGCTGCGTACTGCTCCGGACGGCTGCTGATGAGCAGTTGGCGTAGGGCGTCCCTGTGAGAATTGCTGAGGTTCAGGGCCTCGGTGAGGTGGCGGAACGTCGTGTGGGTGACTCCGCGGGTTCGGGCCTCGCTCTGGAACTGGTCGAGTCGAGACAGTACGTCGTCGGGATCCAGTTTCGTCGGTGGCCGCTCAGTGAGCCACGCTGCCTTGTTGCGCTCATAGTCGATTTCCGAGAAACCGCAGATCTCGCGGCTGTACGCCTCGGCCTCGTCCAGCGTGGCAGTCGTCATGATGGCGCGGGCCAGGCTGTTGCGGCTGACCGCGTCGTCCAGGTCGACTGCGTGGACCGTGGGTCCTTCGTCGGTGAGGGGTACGGGAAGGCCGGCGTCGCGCACCTCGCAGATGCCGCGGGCTCCGCGGGCTGTTGCGGCGAGCATGGCGGTGGCCTCTGAGGGGTGCCATTCCAGGATGCTGCCGATCGACTCCACGTCCTCGGCCGTGAAGGTGTGGACGAGGGTGCCAAGCAGAGGGCACAGGTCGTCGGGGGAGATCTCGCCGTCCAGCCCAGGGCCTGCGACCAGGAGTCGGATCGGGGCGTTGACCTGGCAGCAGGCGGCGAGGGTGAGGGCGTCGGCGAGTGGGCTCTTGAGGGTGGGTTCGTCACCATGGGCGAGGATGTCGCCGCCGACGTCGAGTAGATCGATCGATGCCGGTGCCAGGTGGGATACCAACTCTTCGAGTTGGCGGGTGATGCCCTCGGCGCCGTGGTGCGGATCGAGCAGAGCCAGTGTGTGCGGGAACTCTGCCGCGAGGCGAGGGAGTGTGGAGCCCGCCGGGGCGACCGGCTGGGCCTCGGCCGGCACCGACCAGACGGACTGAGTGACGGGTTCGAGTCCCGTGAAGCTGTCGGCTCCTCGTGGTCCCGGGAGCGGGTCGATCAGGAGGCGGTCCCACGCGTACGCGAGGATCACCGCCCGGTCCTCGTCGCCGTAGAGGGCGGCGTGAAGCATGGCGGCGGCGACTGCGTCGCCCCCTCCTCCTGCTGCGACGATCAACCGCGTCATGCGCTCAGAGTACGGGTTCACAGGTTGGCCACTCACCCTATAGTGGCAAAAGGCCATAGCCACTTGGACGAGGAAAGGAGGGGAGATGCCGCAGATCGAAGAGGCTCAACCGAAGTATCTCCAGATCGCCCACTACATCCGTGACCAGATCCTTCGGGGGGACCTGCGGCCGGGGGACGAGGTTCCCTCGGAACGGCAGCTCGCTGCGGACTGGAAGGTGTCCCGGCCCACGGCCGCGCGGTCGTTGGAGGCGCTGAGTCATCAGGGCCTGGTCGAGAAGCGTCAGGGCTCGGGGACGTACGTGCGTAGCCTCGAAGTGAACCGCCGTGCAAGGGAGTTGTATGGGCGTGCACGGCAGACCGGGAAGATCTACACGCCCGGCGAGTACGCGGTGATCACTTCGGCTGGTTGGCTGGAGGCTCCGGATCATGTCGCTGAAGCCCTGGGCCTGGTGAAGGATCGCCGAGCTGTGCACCGTCGGCGCGTGACCAACAATCAGGACGGTCCGATCACGCTGTCCACTTCGTGGTTCGCTCCGGACGTCGGTCAGCGGGCGCCCAAGCTCACGGATCCTGAGCGGATCCAGGAAGGGACGCTCATGTACGTCGAGCGGATGACCGGGCGTCAAGGCGGCTATGCCGAGGACCGCATGTGCGCTCGGGCCGCCACGGACGAGGAAACGGCCGACCTGCGGTTGGAGCCGGGGTCCGCGGTTCTCATCGTCCATCACGTCGTCTTCGACCTCCAGGACCGCCCTCTGGAGTTCGCCGAAGCCACCTACCCGCCGCACCGCTGGGCGTTCGAACAGGGCTACCCGCTCACCTGACGACGACTCGCCAGTTCCGGCGAACGGCTTGCGCCTCGAAAGTGGCTAATGCCACTATCCAGCAAGTGGCTAAGGCCACTTGGAGGAGGTAGGGGCACGACGTGACGAGTCGGCGGCCGGTGCAGGACGCGCGGTTAGCTTGCCGGGGGTGTCGGGGGCGTGGATGGAAGCGCGTCGGCTCCCGAACGGTGCTGGCCCTCTCCACGGCCAACGACCGCAGCCGTGCCACGTCGAAGCGGCGCTGCCTCGACTGCGACGGCAGCGGCAAGGAGTGAGCAAGCATGACCTACACGATCGACCGCCACCCCTGTGAGGACTCACCGCGGCTCGGAGCGATGACCTTGCACCCGGAACCGGAGTCGGTCTCCCGCGCCCGGCGCTGGTTCCGGAAGTTCATCGCTCCGTACAGCCCGTCCTGCTCGGTCGACGACTGCGCGCTGATGATCTCGGAGCTGGTGACCAACGCCATCCGCTACGGGAGGTCGGACGACTCGTGGGTGGTGCGGGTCGAGTGGTACCGCGAGGGAACCTCGCTTCGCGTCGACGTGCACAACCCGGGCTTCCCGGCGAGTGTGCAGCTGCGGCACCCGGAAGCGGACGACGCCCACGGGCGGGGATTGCTCCTGGTTGACTCCATCGCCGACTCCTGGCACTCCGGGCCTAGCTGCTTCGGCGGAACGGTCGTCTCCTTCGTGGTCGCCAATGCCTGGCAGGCGTGATGGGATAGCCCACCTCTTCTACTGCCGCTGCTTCGTGTCCCTGCTGTCCGACCGGGGCGTCCCGCTGGAGGAGATCTCCCGGCTCGTCGGGCACTCCGGAACGGCCGTGACCGAGGAGGTCTACCGGAAGCAGATCCGGCCCGTGATCCAGACCGGCGCCGTGGTCATGGACGGGATCTTCGGCGCGCAGGCACGGCAGCCGTAGACGCGCGGAAAGCGAGAGTCACGGAGATAGACACGCACGCAGAAACAGGTGAGGCACCTACCGAAATCGGTAGGTGCCTCACCTGTTGTTTTGGCTGTCGGGGTGGCGGGATTTGAACCCACGACCTCTTCGTCCCGAACGAAGCGCGCTGCCAAGCTGCGCTACACCCCGGTGTCGCTGCAGTCCTGCTTGTCGCGGCGACGTCGTTAACTTTAGCCCACCGGTGGCTGTAGACGAAATCCGGTTTTGCCGCGGTGGCGGATCAGGTCCGGGCGGGTGTGGTCGACGAGCACCAGGATGGCGGCGAGGGCGCAGAAGGCGAGGCCGAGCAGGAGGGCGTCGGCGAGGACGTCGCGGTAGCCGTGGGCGCCGACGTCGAGGAAGGGGTAGAGGTAGCGGGCCGGCGTGTCGGGCGGGAGCAGTTCGCCTCGGGCCAGGGAGAAGGCCAGGTAGGTCAGGGGGTAGAGCATCCACGCGGCGGTCTGGCGCAGGTGCAGGCGGCCGGGGGGTGTGAGGAGCAGCCAGTCCAGGAGCACCGCGGCCGGGATCGCCGTGTGCAGGATCTGGTTCGCGGTCCACTGCCAGCCGGTCGGCGGGGTGCCTGTCATCGAGAACGGGCTTGCCGCGTCCGTCAGCAGCAGGTGGTACACCGCGCCCGCGATCGTGACGTACAGCAGCGTCGCGCCCGTCCAGGACGACGGGAGGGGGTGGCGGGCGGTCCACGCTCGGCGGGCCTGGAGCGTGAAGACGACGGCCAGCAGGATCTCGCTCTGGATCGTGAAGTGGCTCAGGAGCCGTCCCGGGCTGCCGAGCCACAGGTCGACCGTGACCGCCGCTGCCGCCGCCAGGGCGATCAGCAGGCGGTACGCGGCGACCAGGGGGCGGCGTACGGGGGTCACCACCGCTGTCGCGGGGACGCGGGAGGGCTGCGTCGCGAGCATGCCGGGGATCGAGGGGAGGTCCGGTATGTCCTTGGGGATCGGGGCGGTCATGCCCTCAAATTAGGCAATGGCGACGTATGGGGCTATTCGGGCGGGGTGTCCGGGTTACGTGAACCGCGTCCACGCCCTGTTGTCGTGCCGTCGGGGGAGCGGGCTACTCGCGGCCCACCAGGGTCAGCAGCGTCGCCTCCGGGGGGCAGGCGAAGCGGACCGGGGTGTAGCGGTTGGTGCCGCAGCCCGCCGAGACGTGGAGGTAGGACCTGCGGCCCTCCGCGGTGTGTGTGGAGAGGCCCTTCACGCGGTCGGTGTCCAGGTCGCAGTTGGTGACGAGGGCGCCGTAGAAGGGGATGCAGAGCTGGCCGCCGTGCGTGTGGCCGGCCAGGATCAGCGGGTAGGCGTCCGCCGCGAACGCGTCCAGCACCCGCAGGTACGGCGCGTGCACCACGCCCATCGAGAAGTCCGCTCCCTCCGAGGGGCCGCCGGCCACCTGTGCGTAGCGGTCGCGCTTGATGTGCGGGTCGTCCAGGCCCGTCAGCTCCACCGACATGCCCTCGACCTTGAGCTGCCCGCGTGTGTTGGTCAGGTTCAGCCAGCCCGCCGCGTCGAAGGCGTCCCGCAGGTCCTCCCACGGGTTGTGGACCACGCCCACGACGGGCGGGTTGCCGTTCAGGCCGTGCCGGCCGCGGGCCTTCTCGACGAGGTAACGGGCGGGGTTGCGGAACTTGGGGCCGTAGTAGTCGTTGGAGCCGAAGACGTACGCGCCCGGGAACTCCATCAGCGGGCCGAGGGCGTCCAGGACCTCCGGGACGCCCTCCGGGTCGGACAGGTTGTCGCCGGTGTTGATCACGAAGTCGGGGCGCAGGCCGGCCAGCGAGCGCAGCCAGCGCTGCTTCTTGCGCTGGCCGCCGACCATGTGGATGTCGGAGACCTGGAGCACGCGCAGCGGGCGCATCCCGGACGGCAGGACGGGGACCGTCACCCGTCGCAGTCGGAAGGAGCGGGCCTCGAAACCCGCCGCGTACACCAGACCGGCGGCGCCAGCCGCCGCGATGGACAGTGGTACTCCGTATCGCGCGCGCATGCGTCCATCGTGTCAGATCCCGGGCACCCGTCAGGCCCACCGCCCCTGAAATCAGCGGGCGTCGGGCCGTACGCACCTGCGACAATCGCGTCATGACCACCACGCTCAAGTCGAAGCTGCACGAAGACCTCAACGCCGCGATCAAGGAGCGCGACGAGCTCCGCTCCTCGACGCTCCGGCTGACGCTCGCCGCGATCACCAAGGAGGAGGTCGCGGGCAAGGAGAAGCGCGAGCTCTCCGACGACGAGGTGCTCAAGGTGATCACCAAGGAGGCGAAGAAGCGCCGGGAGGCCGCCGAGGCCTTCGCGCAGGGTGGTCGCGCCGAGTCGGCCGAGCGGGAGAAGGCGGAGGGCGAGGTGCTCGCCGCGTACCTGCCCAAGCAGCTCAGCGACGAGGAGCTGGACGCGATCGTCGCCCAGGCCGTCGCGGAGGCGAAGGCGGCCGGTGCCGAGGGACCGCGGGCCATGGGCGCCGTCATGAAGATCGTCAACCCCAAGGTCGCCGGGCAGGCCGAGGGCGGCCGGGTCGCCGCCGCGGTGAAGAAGCTGCTGGTCGGCTGAGTCCGCGAGGCGACGACGACCGCCCCGCGGAACGGCCGACGGCCCCCTCCACCCGCGTACGACCGTCCACCGGTCGTACGGGAGGAGGGGGCCGTCGGCCCTTCCGGAGGGGGCGCGTCAGCCGGGCCCGCGGGTCAGCCGCGCCGACGCGTCAGCCGCGCCGACGCGTCAGCCGCGTCCGCCCCCGTTGCCGTTTCCGTTCGTCTGGCCCTGGAAGAAGGTTCCCGGCAGGGTGACCGTGGGCGTGGGGAAGTCGGTGCCGCCGTTCGTGCCGCCGTTGGTCGTCAGGCCGCCGAGGAAGCCGTCGTTGCCGCCGTTGTCCCCGTTCCGGTTCCCTTGGTCACCGTTGTCGTCGTGCCCGCCCTTGTCGGCCTTGTCGGGGTCCGGTATGTCGACGAGGTTGAAGGACGGGGCCTCCTTGCCCGACAGGGCGCCGGTCATCGCGTCGCGCCAGATGGGGCCCGGGACCGAGCCGCCGTAGACCTTGTCGTGGTAGACGCCGCCGATGTTGATGTTCACCATCTTGACCTGCTGGCTGGCGCTGCCGACCCAGACCGCGCCCGACAGGTTCGGCGTGTAGCCGACGAACCAGGCGTTCTTGCGCTCGTCCGTGGTACCGGTCTTACCGGCGTTGGCACGGTCGGTGAGGCCCGCCTGCCGGCCCGTACCGGAGTCGATCACGCCCTGCAGCAGGGTGTTGACCGTGTCCGCGGTCTTCTCGCTCATCGCCCGCGAGCACGTCGACTTCGGCACGTCCAGCGACTTCTGCCGGTCGCCGACCTTCTGGGTGATCGACTCGATGGCGACGGGCGTGCAGTACATGCCCCGGGAGGCGAAGGCGGCGTACGCGCTCGCCATCGTCAGCGGGGCGATGCCCTTGGAGCCCAGGGCGATGGCGGGCACCTCCGGGAGCTTGTCGCCGCTGCCCTGCACGACGTGCAGGCCCTCGGTCATCTTCATCACCGGGCACAGGCCGATGTCGGCGACCATCTGCACGAAGTAGGTGTTGACCGACTTGGCCATCGCCTCCTTCAGCCGGTACGGGCCGACCTCCGACCTGCTCTCGTTGGGGACGGTCTCACCGCCCTGGTTCATCCAGGGCTTGCCGCCGCACGTCTGCACGGGCTCCGGGTAGGGCATCTCGTACGGCGACGAGTACTCCTGGGTGGCCGGCCGCCCCTGTTCGAGCGCGGCCGCCGCGACGAAGGGCTTGAACGTCGAACCGGTCGGGAAGCCGTAGTTGGAGCCGCCCATGCCGTGGCCCACCGAGTAGTTGATCTCGGTCTCGTTCTTGCTGTAGCCGTACGGCTTGGACTGGCCCATGGCCAGGACCTTGCCGGTGCCGGGCTCGACGATGGTGGCGGCGGCGGCCACCGCGTCGCTCTTGTTGACGTGGTTCTTGAGCGAGGTCTGCACCGACTCCTGGGCCTGCGGGTCGAGCGTGGTGCGGATCGTCAGGCCGCCCTGGTTCCAGACCTTCGCCCGGGCCTGCCGGCTCTTGCCGAAGACCGGGTCGTTGAGGAACACCTCGCGCACGTAGTCGCAGAAGAAGCCGGCGCCCTTGACCGCGGTGATGCAGCCGTTCTTCGGCTGGCTGGTGTTCAGGCCCAGCGGCGCCTTCTGTGCCTTGGCCGCCTGGGCCTGGGAGATGTCGCCGAGCTCGGCCATGCGCTGCAGCACGGTGTTGCGGCGCTTGGTGGCCTCCGCCTCGTCGTTGACGGGGTCGTAGCGGCTCGGGGACTGGACGATGCCCGCGAGCAGCGCCGCCTCCTGCAGCTTCAGGTCCTTGGCGTGCTTGGAGAAGTAACGCTGGGAGGCGGCCTCGACGCCGTAGGCCTGCTCGCCGAAGAACGTGATGTTCAGGTAGTTCTCGAGGATCTTCCTCTTGCCGAGCTCCTCCTCGACCTGGATCGCGTACTTCAGTTCCTTGATCTTGCGGCCGATGGTCTGCTGGGTGGCCTGCGCGACCTTCGTCGGGTCGTCGCCGGCCTCCTCCACGAAGACGTTCTTCACGTACTGCTGGGTGAGCGTCGAGGCGCCCTCGGAGACGCCGCCGCTCTGCGCGTTCTTGTTGAGGGCGCGCAGGATGCCCTTCAGGTCGATCGCGCCGTGCTCGTAGAAGCGCGAGTCCTCGATCGCGACTATCGCCTTCTGCATGTACGGCGAGATGTCCTTGAGGCTCACCACCGTGCGGTCGCGCGAGTAGACCGTGGCGATCTGGCCGCCGTCGGCGTCCAGGATGGTGGTGCGCTGGCTCAGCGGCGGTGTCTTGAGGTTGGCGGGGAGCTCGTCGAAGCTCTCCACGGATCCCTTGGCCGCCAGTCCCAGCGCGCCGACCGCGGGCAGCGCGATGCCGGCCAGCACCGCTCCCGAGAGGACACTGACACCGAGGAACTTGGCGGCCTGCTGCGCAGCCGACAGGCCACCACCCGAGCGCTTGTTTGGCATGGAGGCAGCCTAATCCGTAGTTCCGGGCGTTCCGACGGAGCGGGCGCCCGCGGGACGTGCGCGCGCCGGATCGCGACATTCCGGCAGTTGTGCGACCGGCGCGTGACGGCAGGGCGAAGCAGGGCGCTCCCTTCCCATTCGCCGGACACGCGGGCAGGCCTTGGCCTAAGCTGCTCTCAACTGTCACAGCAGTAGGGCCACGTATCAATACGTCCGGCGACCCCGAATCGTTCCGGAAGTTCCCCGGCTTTCTGGTGGGGGCGTGTCCGAATCCGCCTTGTGTGTCACTCGGCGTCCGTTGTGACTCGACAGGACTGTCCGGCTTTGCCGGGATGATCACGCATATCACCAGGTCACTCCCCCGGGTGATCTGCCGCTTGCGCATAGTCCGTTCGGGCCATTCAAGATTGGGCCCGAAGGGGGTGTTGCGCTGTGCCCACCTTCCGTAACGTCCTCAACTGGCGGCGGTGAATATGCCGCTGCCGCCGTGGGGGAGCCTCGATTCGGGAGAGGACGGCGCCGGTATGGGCTGGGTAACCGACTGGAGTGCGCAGGCTGCCTGCCGCACTACCGATCCGGATGAACTGTTCGTTCAGGGAGCAGCGCAGAACAGGGCCAAGGCGGTGTGCACCGGGTGCCCGGTACGCACCGAATGTCTGGCCGACGCGCTCGACAACCGCGTCGAGTTCGGTGTGTGGGGAGGCATGACCGAGCGCGAGCGCCGCGCCCTGCTGCGCAGGCGGCCGACCGTCACGTCGTGGCGCCGGCTGCTGGAGACGGCTCGTAGCGAGTACGAGCGCGGTGCGGGCATCGTCCCGCTCGACGACGACCAGGTGTACGAGAACTACGCGGCGGTGGGCTGAGGGTCCTCGGCGCGGTCGGTCGAGCACTTCTCGGCCCGACCGGCTGAGGGGTCGGACGCCGAGGCGGTTCCCCGGCGTGGTCGGCCGAGGCCCCCGGATCAGTCGTCGGCGAATCCGGGCAGCTCCGGCCGGTCGGCCGCTAGCCGGTCACCGATGTCCCGCAGCCCCGCCAGGTCGTGCACGTCACCGGGGAGCGCGGCCACTTCGGCCACCGCCACCTCGGGGTGGAGCGCGGTGAAGCGGTCACGCGTGCGCTGCTCGCGGGCGATCAGCTGCATGCGTTCGGCGTGCAGCCTGAGCAGGCCCGCGGCGAGCCGGTCGACGCTCTGGCCCTCGCCCTGCTCCGTGGGGGATGAGGAGGTGTCGGGCGCGTCAGGCGCGTCGGGTACCGCAGCGGGAGATGCTGAACTGCCTTGTGCTTCGGGAGAGTTACGAAGTACTGCTTTCCCGCCGTCCTGATCCACAATGCGGGACTCCACAAGATTTTCCGCGGCGGCGAGCGCTCGCTCGGCCGACAGCCGTTCGGCGCCGCTGCCGTGCACCCGGTTGAGCACCAGGCCCGCGAGCGGCATCTGCTCGGCCGCGAGCCGTTCCACGAAGTAGGCGGCCTCCCGCAGCGCGTCCCGCTCGGGGGCCGCGACCACCAGGAACGCCGTGCCGGGCGCCTGCAGCAACTGGTAGGTGGCGTCCGCGCGCTTGCGGAAACCGCCGAACATGGAGTCCATCGCCGCCACGAACGTCTGGACGTCCTTGAGCAACTGGCCGCCCAGCAGCTTGCCCAGCACGCCGGTCATCATCGACATCCCGACGTTCAGGAACTTCATGCCCGCCCGGCCGCCGGCCCGGGCGGGCGCGAGCAGGACCCGGATCAGCTTGCCGTCCAGGAACGAGCCCAGCCGCTTGGGCGCGTCCAGGAAGTCGAGCGCCGAGCGGGACGGCGGCGTGTCGACGACGATCAGGTCCCACTCGTCCAACGCGCGGAGCTGGCCCAGTTTCTCCATCGCCATGTACTCCTGCGTGCCCGCGAAGCCCGCCGAGAGCGACTGGTAGAAGGGGTTCGACAGGATCGCGGCGGCCCGCTCGGGGTCCGTGTGCGCCTCGACGATCTCGTCGAACGTGCGCTTCATGTCGAGCATCATGGCGTGCAACTCGCCGTCACCGTCGACGCCCTTCACGCGGCGCGGGGTGTTGTCGAGGGAGTCGATGCCCATGGACTGGGCGAGCCGGCGGGCCGGGTCGATGGTCAGCACGACCACCTTGCGGCCGCGCTCGGCGGCCCTGAGACCCAGCGCCGCGGCGGTGGTGGTCTTGCCGACGCCGCCCGAGCCGCAGCACACCACGATGCGCGTCTGCGGGTCGTCGAGCAGCGGGTCGAGGTCGAGCACGCGGGCGGGGGCGAGGTGGTGGCGGGCGCCCTCGGCAGTGCGCGTGCCGTCGGCGGCGCGGGAGCCCTCGGCGGCGCGGGGGCTGTCGGGGTCGGGCGTACCGTCGGGGTCGGGCGTGCGCTCGGGGTCGGGCGTGCCCTTCGGGGTGTGGGCCGGGTCCGGACTCATGCGATCCCCTGATTCCGCAGTTCGGTTGCCAGTTCGTACAGACCCGCCAGGTCCATGCCCTCGACGAGCAGCGGCAGTTCGTGCAGCGGCAGGCCCAGTTCACCGAGGACGGCCCGCTGTTCGTGCTCCAGCGCGTACCGCTCGGCGTACTCCCCGGCCAGTTGCAGCAGCGGGTCCACCAGCTTCTCCGCGTTCCCGCCGCGGCGCGCTCCGCCCAGCCCGGCGGCGGACAGCGACCGTGCCACGGAGGAGCGCGACACACCCCGTACGAGTTCCAGATCGGCCGCGTCCAACACCTCCGGCCGCACCATGTTCACCATGATCCGGCCCACCGGCAGCCGCGCCGACCGCAGTTCGGAGATGCCGTCGGCGGTCTCCTGGACCGGCATCTCCTCCAGCAGCGTCACCAGGTGCACGGCCGTCTCCGCCGACTTCAGCACCCGCATCACCGCCTGCGCCTGATTGTGTATCGGGCCGATCTTCGCCAGGCCCGCCACCTCGTCGTTGACGTTCAGGAAGCGGGTGATGCGCCCGGTGGGCGGCGCGTCCATGACGATGTAGTCGTAGACGAACCGGCCGCGCTTGTCGCGGCGGCGCACCGCCTCGCACGCCTTGCCGGTCAGCAGCACGTCTCGCACACCCGGCGCGATGGTGGTGGCGAAGTCGATCGCGCCGAGCTTCTTCAGGGCCCGCCCGGCGCTCCCCAGCTTGTAGAACATCTGGAGATAGTCCAGAAGGGCCAGTTCGGGATCTATGGCGAGGGCGTACACCTCCCCGCCCCCGGGAGCGACGGCGATCTTCCGCTCCTCATAAGGCAGCGCTTCCGTCTCGAAGAGCTGCGCGATGCCCTGCCGGCCCTCGACCTCGACGAGAAGCGTCCGCTTCCCCTCGGTCGCGAGGGCCAGCGCGAGGGCGGCGGCGACCGTCGTCTTTCCGGTCCCGCCCTTACCGCTGACGACCTGGAGCCTGCTCACGTATTCGAGCGTAACCATTCTGTGCGCGGACTACGCGGCGGCCTGTGGACAACGCGGCCGTGGCCGGGGGTCTGCCCCCGCCCGCGTACGGCTAGAGTCGCCCACATGACCAAGTGGGAATACGCAACGGTGCCACTGCTCGTCCACGCCACGAAGCAGATCCTGGACACCTGGGGCGAGGACGGCTGGGAACTCGTCCAGGTCGTGCCCGGCCCGAACAACCCCGAGCAGCTCGTGGCCTACCTGAAGCGGGAGAAGCAGTGATGGGCGCCGTCGAGGCGAGGCTGGCCGAGCTCGGTCTCACCCTGCCGGAGGTCGTCCCGCCGCTCGCCGCCTACCAGCCGGCCGTGCAGTCCGGCGGGTACGTCTACACCTCCGGCCAGCTGCCGATGGTGGAGGGCAAGCTGCCCGTGACCGGCAAGGTCGGCGCCGAGGTCACCCCGGAGGAGGCCAAGGGGCTGGCCCGCACCTGCGCGCTGAACGCCCTGGCCGCCGTGAAGTCCGTCACCGGTGACCTGGACCGCATCGCGCGCGTGGTGAAGGTGGTCGGCTTCGTCGCCTCGGCCGCCGACTTCACCGGCCAGCCCGGCGTGATCAACGGCGCGAGCGAGCTGCTCGGCGAGGTCCTCGGCGACAAGGGCGTGCACGCGCGCAGCGCGGTGGGCGTGGCGGTGCTGCCGCTGGACGCCCCGGTCGAGGTCGAGATCCTGGTCGAGCTGGTGCCGTAGCCGGCGGAGCCGGTGCGGACGGGGCCGGGATGCCGTTGCCGGTGGGCCGGTCCGGACGCCTACGGAGGTGCCGTGGCCGGCGGAGCCGGTGCGGTGGCCGACGGGGTCCGGCGTGGCCGATGGGGCGGGTGCGGTGGCCGATGGGGCCGGTGCGGTCCGCCGGGGCCGGTGCGTGATCGGTGGGGGCGGGGCGTGATCGGTGGGGGCGGTGCCGTAGCCCGGTACCCGCGAGGTCACGGCGCCGGCCGGCGCTCTGACCTCGGGGACCTCTCGAACAATCGCGCGTCACGGGATAGCCTCCGGCCATGGCGAATGGGCAGTGGTTTCCGCAGGACTGGCCGGAGCGCATCCGCGCGCTCGCGGAGGGCACCCTCACGCCCGCCGCCCCCAAGCGCGCGGCCACCGTCATGCTCCTCAAGGACACCGACGCCGGTCCCGCCGTGCACATGCTGCGCAGACGCGCCTCCATGGCCTTCGCCGGGGGCGCGTACGCGTACCCGGGCGGCGGTGTCGACCCGCGCGACGACGAGCGGCACGTCCGCTGGGCGGGCCCCACGCGCGCGTGGTGGGCCGACCGGCTCGGCGTGGACGGGGCCGCGGCGCAGGCGATCGTCTGCGCGGCCGTCCGGGAGACGTACGAGGAGGCCGGCGTCCTGCTCGCCGGTGAGACCGCCGACTCGGTGGTCGGCGACACCACCGGCCCCGACTGGGAGGCCGACCGGGCGGCGCTGGTCGCCCGTGAGCTGTCCTTCGCGGAGTTCCTGGACCGCCGCGGCCTGGTGCTGCGCTCGGACCTGCTCGGGGCCTGGACCCGCTGGATCACTCCCGAGTTCGAGCCCCGCCGCTACGACACCTTCTTCTTCGTCGCCGCCCTGCCGCACGGCCAGCGCACCCGCAACGCCTCCACGGAGGCCGACCGCACCGTGTGGATCCGGCCCGAGCAGGCCGCCTCCTCCTACGACCGGGGGGAGCTGCTGATGATGCCGCCCACCATCGCGACGCTGCGCCAGCTGGCGCCGTACGCCACGGCCGCCGAGGCGCTCGCCGCCGCGCCCGGCCGGGACCTGACGCCCGTGCTGGCGCGGGCCAGGCTGCTGGACGGCGGGATCGAACTGTCCTGGCCGGGCCACGACGAGTTCACCAAGCACATCCCGAGCGGCCTTCCGGCCGACCACACCACCGGTGGAGCCTCCGCATGACGGACGCAAGCGCCCTTCCCGGCCAGCCGCGGGGCGAGGTCCTCACGGGTCCCGCCACCGCGCGGGCCGTCAACGTCCTGGCGCCCAACGCCTCGGCGATGACCCTCGACGGCACGAACACCTGGATCCTCGCCGAGCCGGACTCCGACCTGGCGGTGGTGATCGACCCGGGCCCGCTGGACGACGGTCACCTGCGCAACGTCGTCGAGACCGCCGAGAGGGCCGGCCGGCGTGTCGCGCTCACCCTGCTGACCCACGGCCACCCGGACCACGCCGAGGGCGCCGCGCGCTTCGCCGAGCTGACCGGCACGAAGGTGCGGGCCCTCGACCCGGCGCTGCGGCTGGGCGAGGAGGGGCTGGCGGCCGGGCAGGTGATCGTCGTGGGCGGCCTGGAACTGCGGGTCGTCCCCACGCCCGGGCACACCTCCGACTCCCTGTGCTTCCACCTCCCGGCCGACCGGGCGGTCCTGACCGGTGACACGGTCCTGGGCCGCGGCACGACGGTCGTGGCGCACCCCGACGGCCGCCTGGGCGACTACCTGGACTCGCTGCGCCGCCTGCGGTCCCTCACGGTCGACGACGGCGTGCACACGGTCCTGCCGGGCCACGGTCCGGTCCTGGAGGACGCCCAGGGCGCGGTGGAGTACTACCTCGCGCACCGCGCCCACCGACTGGCCCAGATCGAGACGGCCGTCGAGAACGGCCACCGCGCCCCGTCCGAGGTGGTCGCCCACGTGTACGCCGACGTGGACCGCTCCCTGTGGCCGGCGGCGGAGCTGTCGGTCCGGGCGCAGCTGGACTACCTGGAGGAGCACGGGCTGATCCAGCCCGCCTGACCCGCACAGCGGGCTGCACGCGAAGGGGCCCGTCTCTCCCGAGACGGGCCCCTTCGCAGCGTGCGGCCGACAGTCGGCGTCAGCGGGAGCGCTTGGCCAGCCGCTCGACGTCCAGCAGGATCACGGCCCGCGCCTCCAGGCGGAGCCACCCGCGCTGCGCGAAGTCGGCCAGTGCCTTGTTGACCGTCTCGCGGGAGGCGCCGACCAGCTGCGCCAGCTCCTCCTGCGTCAGGTCGTGCACGACGTGGATGCCCTCCTCCGACTGCACGCCGAAGCGGCGGGAGAGGTCGAGCAGGGCGCGCGCGACACGGCCCGGAACGTCCGAGAACACCAGGTCGGACATGGCGTCGTTGGTCTTTCGCAGGCGCCGGGCGACGGCGCGCAGCAGCGCGGCGGCCACCTCGGGGCGGGCGTTCAGCCACGGCTGGAGGTCCCCGTGGCCGAGACCGAGCAGCTTGACCTCGGTCAGCGCCGTCGCCGTGGCCGTACGGGGGCCCGGGTCGAACAGGGACAGCTCGCCGATCAGTTCGCCGGGGCCGACCACCGCGAGCATGTTCTCGCGGCCGTCGGGGGAGGTGCGGTGCAGCTTGACCTTGCCCTCGGTGACCACGTAGAGCCGGTCACCGGGGTCGCCCTCGTGGAAGAGTGAGTCCCCCCGTGCCAGGGTCACCTCACTCATGGAGGCGCGGAGCTCCGCGGCCTGCTCGTCGTCGAGCGCCGCGAAGAGCGGGTTCCGCCGCAGAACGTCGTCCACGAGTTCTCTCCTTGTCGACCTGCTCAGGGGATCTTGTTCCCCCTTGGTACCAGGGGACCGTGGTGCCCATTTTGCCGGACGGTCCAAACAGTGTGATCTGTCACAAGGATGCCGCACGCGGGTGCCGGGGTGGACGGCAGGGGTCCGATCGGGGGCTGATCTTCCGGGTCCGGGGCGGATGTCGTCGCCGGGCTCTAGGCTGACCGGGTGTCCAAATCGCCGGTAGAGCACAGGCCAAGGGGGCTGGGCGGATGGTCGTATCTCGTGATTCCGCTGTGGGCGAACAGGACCCCGGCAATGCGAAGAAAGCGGCAAAGGTGACAAAAAGGGCGCCGGTGGAAAAGCCCACCGTGAAGGGCACCCGGAAGGCTGCCCGGAAGGCCACGGGGAAGACCGTCAAGAAGGCCCCCGAGAAGGCCCCCGAGAAGGCCTCTGGAAAGGGTCCCGAGAAGGTCCCCGGGAAAGCCGCCGGGAAAGCCGCGGTGAAGGTCGGCGGGAAGCCCGCGCGGAAAGCCACCGCCGCGCCGAAGAAGGCCACGGCCGCCGTCGAAGGGGTCCCGCCCGCCAAGACCGTCACGGGGAAGACCCCGAAGGGCGAGTCGCGCACCGCCCTGGTCCGCCGCGCCCGCCGCATCAACCGCGAGCTCGCCGAGGTGTACCCGTACGCCCACCCCGAGCTGGACTTCGACAACCCCTTCCAGCTCCTGGTCGCCACGGTCCTGTCCGCCCAGACCACCGACCTGCGGGTCAACCAGACGACGCCGGCCCTCTTCGCGGCGTACCCCACCCCCGAGGACCTGGCCGCCGCCGATCCGGAGCGGGTCGAGGAGATCCTGCGCCCGTGCGGCTTCTTCCGGGCCAAGACCAGGTCCGTCATAGGGCTGTCCAAGGCGCTGGCGGAGCAGTTCGGCGGCGAGGTCCCGGGCAGGCTGGAGGACCTCGTCAAGCTGCCCGGCGTGGGCCGCAAGACCGCCTTCGTGGTGCTCGGCAACGCCTTCGGGCGGCCCGGCATCACCGTCGACACGCACTTCCAGCGGCTGGTGCGGCGCTGGAAGTGGACCGAGGAGACGGATCCGGACAAGATCGAGGCCGCGGTCGCCGCGCTGTTCCCCAAGAGCGACTGGACGGACCTCTCGCACCACGTGATCTGGCACGGCCGCCGCATCTGCCACGCCCGCAAGCCCGCCTGCGGCGCCTGCCCCATCGCCCCGCTCTGCCCGGCGTACGGCGAGGGCGAGACCGACCCGGAGAAGGCGAAGAAGCTGCTGAAGTACGAGAAGGGCGGTTTTCCGGGCCAGCGCCTGAAGCCGCCGCAGGCGTACCTGGACGCGGGCGGCAAGGCGGCGCCGCTGCTGGGGGCCGGATGACGGCCGGTTCGCCCCAGGAACGATCAACGGGCGGTCGGGCGTTGGACCAGGCAGGACGACGGGGGTGGCGATGACGCGAGCGAGCGAGACGCGGGGCGGTCCGGTGACACTGAGCAAGGAGGGGCTGCCGGCCTGGCTGGACCCGGTGGTGCGGGCCATGGAGACGGTCGAGCCGCTGCAGCTGAGCCGCTTCCTGCCCCCGGAGGACGGCCGGGGCCGCCAGTCGGCCGTGCTCGTCCTGTTCGGAGAGGGCGAGCGCGGCCCCGAGCTGCTGCTCATGGAGCGGGCCAGCTCGCTCAGGTCCCATGCCGGGCAGCCGTCCTTCCCCGGCGGCGCCCTCGACCCCGAGGACGGCGACCCCACGGCCGACGGGCCGCTGCGGGCCGCGCTGCGCGAGGCCGAGGAGGAGACCGGTCTGGACCCGTCCGGGGTCCAGCTGTTCGGCGCCCTGCCCAAGCTGTACATCCCCGTCAGTGGCTTCGTCGTGACGCCCGTGCTGGGCTGGTGGCGGGAGCCGAGCCCGGTCGGCGTGGTCGACCCGAACGAGACGGCGCGGGTCTTCAAGGTCCCCGTGGCGGATCTCACGGATCCGGCGAACCGGGCCACGGTGGTCCATCCCAGCGGCTTCCGAGGTCCGGCATTCCTGGTCGAATCCGCCCTGGTCTGGGGTTTTACCGCCGGGATCATCGACCGGCTGTTCCACTTCGCGGGGTGGGAGCGCCCCTGGGACCGGGAGAAGCGGGTCCCGCTCGACTGGCGGTCATGACAGGGTGATCTCCGTGAATGTGCTGGACATCCTGTTGCTGGTCGCGGCCGTGTGGTTCGCGGTCGTGGGCTACCGCCAGGGCTTCGTCGTCGGCATCCTGTCGGTGACCGGCTTCCTGGGCGGCGGTCTCGTGGCCGTCTACACCCTGCCCGTCGTCTGGGACGCGCTGACCGACAACGCCGAGGTCAGCACGACCGCCGCCGTCGTCGCGGTCGTCATCGTCATCGTCTTCGCCTCCGTCGGCCAGGCGCTGACCACCCACCTCGGCAACAAGCTGCGCCGGTACATCACCTGGTCCCCGGCCCGCGCCCTGGACGCCACCGGCGGCGCCCTGGTCAACGTGGTCGCGATGCTGCTGGTGGCGTGGCTGATCGGCTCGGCCCTCGCGGGCACCACGCTGCCCACGCTCGGCAGGGAGGTCCGCAACTCCAAGGTGCTGCTCGGCGTGTCACGGGCGCTGCCCGACGCGGCCGACACCTGGTTCGCGGACTTCTCCTCGGTCCTCGCGCAGAACGGTTTCCCTCAGGTCTTCAGCCCGTTCTCCAACGAGCCGATCACCGACGTCCAGCCGCCCGACCCGGCCCTCGCGAACAGCTCCGTCGCCACCAGCGCCAAGCGGTCCGTCGTCAAGGTCATGGGCACCGCCCAGAGTTGCGGCAAGGTCCTGGAGGGCAGCGGCTTCGTCTTCGGCCACCGCCGCGTCATGACCAACGCGCACGTCGTCGGCGGCGTCGACGAGCCCACCGTCCAAATAGGCGGCGAGGGCAGGAAGTACGACGCGACGGTGGTCCTGTACGACTGGCGGCGCGACATCGCCGTGCTCGACGTCCCCCATCTGAAGGCGCCCGCGCTGAAGTTCGCCACCGGGGACGCGGCGAGCGGCGACAGCGCCATCATCGCGGGCTACCCGGAGAACGGTGCCTACGATGTGCGCGCCGCGCGCGTGCGTGGCCGCATCCCGGCCAACGGCCCGGACATCTACCACCGCGGGACCGTCCGCCGCGACGTGTACTCGCTGTACGCGACCGTCCGTCAGGGCAACTCCGGCGGCCCGCTGCTCACGCCGCGGGGCGAGGTCTACGGCGTGGTGTTCGCGAAGTCGCTCGACGACGCCGAGACCGGGTACGCGCTCACCGCGGACGAGATTCAGGAGGACATCTCGAAGGGGCGGACCGCGAACCAGCAGGTGGACAGCGACAGCTGCGCGCTGTAGACGTCCGGCGCCCTGGGGCCGTCAGCCCCCGGGGACCGCTCGAAAGGGGCGGCTCGGGGGTCGCCAGGGGAACCTTGGGGGCCCGTCAGCACGGGGCCGCCGGGGGCCGGTCGGCATGGGGTCGCCGGGGGGCGGTCGGCATGGGTCGCCGGGGGGTCGTCAACCCCTCGGGTGACGCAGGCGCATCGATACCCAGCGGGCCCGGCGGCGCAGGATGCGCGGAATGCCCACCCGGAGGTCCGCACCCGGCATCTGCGGGGAGCCGCCTCGCTGGTGGGAGCTCAGACCGCCGGCCGAGCGGCGGTTGCGTGCTACGTCACTGTAGTCGTGCGTCCAGCCCATACCGGGACGTCTGCCCCTGCCCCATGGTCGATAACCGCCCCACGCGCCCCCAATTGGCCTATGCGCCGGGCAAGTGGCCTTTTGGGGAACAGGCGTTCAGGTTCGGATACCGGGCGCGCAGGGACGGTCACCGATCGGGTTCGGGATCCTTCAGCCAGTTGATCAGTTCCGTGGAGAAGGCGGCCGGGTCCTCCTCGTGCGGGAAGTGCCCGAGACCGTCGAACAGCCGCCAGCGGTACGGTGCTTCGACGTACTCCCCGGAACCGGCCGCGCTGCGGATGCGCATCACGGGGTCGAGCGAGCCGTGCAGATGCAGCGTCGGCACGCGCAGCGGGCGCTTCATGCGGCGGTTGAACTGGAGGCCGTCCGGACGGGCCATCGACCGCACCATCCACCGGTACGGCTCGATCGAGCAGTGCGCCGTCGACGGGATGCACATCGCGCTGCGGTACGTCCGCAGGACCTTGTCGTCCGGCGGGTTCGGCCCGGACCACTCGCGGATCAGCTCGGCGACGAGCGCGCCGTCGTCCGCGGTCAGCTGCCGTTCCGGGATCCAGGGGCGCTGGAACCCCCAGATGTAGGAGCCCGCGCGGGTCTGCCGCACGTCGGTGAGCATCGCCGAGCGCCAGCGCCGCGGGTGCGGCATCGACGTGACCGCGAGCCGCCGGACGAGCTTGGGACGCATCACGGCCGCCGTCCACGCCAGGTAGCCGCCCAGGTCGTGGCCCACCAGCGCGGCGTCCGGTTCGCCGAGGGAGCGGATGACGCCGGTGATGTCGAGGGCGAGGTTCGCGGGGTCGTAGCCACGGGGGGTGCGGTCGCTGCCGCCGACGCCGCGCAGATCCATGGCGACGGCCCGGAATCCGGCGTCGGCGAGCGCGGTCAGCTGATGCCGCCACGTCCACCAGAACTGGGGAAAGCCGTGCAGCAGCAGCACCAGCGGCCCGTCGCCCACCTCGGCGATGTGGAAGCGCGCGCCGTTCGCGGCGACCTCCCGGTGCGTCCAGGGGCCGTCCGGTCGTACGACCGATGCGGGTTGCGCCGAGTGTGATTGCCCCGCAGGGGTCGAGGAGCCCGTCATGAGGATGAGCGTGCCACAGCCTCGATGGCCTTCGCGGACCGGTCCTCGAGAGCGGGTGCCTCGGGACGCGGGTGCGGCTTGGCCTTCTGCAGGACGCCCGCCGTCTCCTTCACGGAGGCGGCGACCTTCTGCGGGCCCTTGCCCTTCTGGGCCTTCTTCGCGAAGGACACGCCGACCAGCGCCAGGACGCCGGCGATCAGGACGTTCGCCGCGAAGGACAGCAGGAAGCAGACCGCGAGGTTCCAGCCGCTCCAGGTACGGATGCCGTAGGCCAGGGCGAAGTTCAGCATCGGCAGGGAGAACAGCAGCACCGCGCCGGCCACCGAGAAGGCGCCCCCGCTCACCGCGCCGCGCTTGACGTCCTGCCTGAGCTGCGCCTTGGCCAGCGCGATCTCGTCGTGCACCAGCGCCGACATCTCGGCCGTCGCCGAGGCGAACAGCTCACCGATGCTGCGTTCGGCGCCGACCGGGCTGCCGTCGGGTGCGCTCATCGCGGTCTCCCTCATCTGCCTGACTCGTCTGCCTGACTCGTCCGACGTGTCTGACTTACCTGACTTGTCTGACTGTATTCCCACGGTCTTTTTGTACCGTCCCGTCAGATCATGCCGGACGGTCGCCGTCCTCGCCTGCCCCGCCCGGCACTTCGGCAAGCGCGCGTCGCTCGGCGGCCTTCACTTCGGCGAGGCGGCGGTGCTCGGTGGCCTTGCGCTCATGGATCTCGGCCATCCGCAGGTGGTACTCCGGCTCGTCCTCCTCGTAGACGTCCGGGATGCCGTCGCGGTCCTCGTCGCGCTCCTCCGCCTCGCACAGCCTGCGGTACTTGGCGTTGCGTATCTTCAGCAGCACCGTCGCCAGCGCGGCCGCGACCAGGGAGCCCGTCAGGACGGCGGCCTTGACCTCGTCCGTCATGGCCGCGTCGCCCTCGAAGGCGAGCTCGCCGATGAGCAGCGACACGGTGAAGCCGATCCCGGCCAGGGTCGCCACCGCGAACACGTCCGCCCAGGCCAGGTCCTCGCTGAGCGAGGCCCTGGTGAACCGGGCCGTCAGCCATGTGCCGCCGAAGATGCCGAGCGTCTTGCCGACGACCAGGCCGAGCACGACGCCCAGCGTCTCCGGCCGGGTGAACACGTCACCGAGCGCCTGGTGGGAGATGGTGACACCGGCGCTGAACAGCGCGAACAGCGGCACGGCCAGACCCGCCGACAGGGGCCGTACGAGGTGCTCGATGCGCTCGCCGGGGGCGTGCTCCTCGCCCTCGCGGCGATGACAGCGCAGCATCAGGCCCATCGCGACGCCGGCGATGGTGGCGTGGACGCCGCTGTTGTACATCAGCGCCCAGATGGCGACCGCGAGCGGTACGTACACGTACCAGCCGCGCACGCCCTTGCGCAGCAGCAACCAGAACAGGGCGAGACCGGCGGCCGCCCCGCCCAGCGCGGCGAAGTCGATCCTGTCGGTGAAGAAGACCGCGATGATCAGGATGGCGAAGAGGTCGTCGACGACGGCGAGCGTGAGCAGGAAGGCGCGCAGTGCGCTCGGCAGCGAGGTGCCGATGACGGCGAGCACGGCCAGCGCGAAGGCGATGTCCGTGGCCGTGGGCACCGCCCAGCCCGCGAGCGAGCCGCCGCCGGTGAGGCTGGTGAGCGTGTAGACGAGCGCGGGTGCGGCCATGCCGCAGAGGGCCGCCACGACGGGCAGCGCGGCGGCCTTGGGGTCCCGCAGGTCACCCGCGACGAGTTCGCGTTTGAGCTCGATGCCGGCGACGAAGAAGAAGATCGCCAGGAGTCCGTCGGCCGCCCAGTGCTGGACCGACAGGTTCAGGCCGAGGGATCCGGGGCCGAGGTGGAAGTGGCCGACGCTCTGGTAGCTGTCGTGCAGCGCGGGGATGTTCGCCCAGAGCAGGGCCGCTATCGCGGCGAGGAGCAGCAGAACACCGCCGACCGTCTCGGTGCGCAGGGCTTCCGCGACGAAGTTCCGCTCGGGCAGGGACAGGCGCCCGAACGCCTTGCGGGTGCGAGAGGGGCGGGGCGGGGTCACGGGGGAACCTCCGGGGCGGTGGGCAGGACGGGACCGCTTGCCGACCAGACTTCCCGGCGCACCTGAGGGATCACGCGTGTTTTGCTTAGTTTACCTAATCTGCCGGAGGGGGGCCCGGCACGTCCCACGGTAGGCGCGAAAAGGGCATCCGGCACGCCGGTGCCGGATGCCCCTCCTGCGCGAACGGTGCTCTACGTCCGCAATCGATCCTCTTGTCTGCGGATGACCGCTCGGTCCTCGCTCAGTCCTCGCTCAGTCCTCGCGCAGTCCTTGCTCAGTCCTTGCTCAGTCCTCGCTCGGGGACGCCGGCAGCTTGGCCTGGATGAGGTCCATCACCGTCGAGTCGGTGAGCGTGGTGACGTCTCCGAGCTGGCGGTTCTCGGCGACGTCACGCAGCAGGCGGCGCATGATCTTGCCGGAGCGGGTCTTGGGCAGCTCCGCCACGGGCAGGATGCGCTTCGGCTTGGCGATCGGGCCGAGCGTGGCGCCGACGTGGTTGCGCAGTTCGGTGACCAGGTCCTCCGTCTCCGCCGCCGTGCCGCGCAGGATCACGAAGGCGACGATCGCCTGCCCGGTGGTCTCGTCGGTCGCGCCGACGACGGCCGCCTCGGCGACGGACGGGTGCGACACCAGCGCCGACTCGACCTCGGTGGTGGAGATGTTGTGCCCGGACACGAGCATCACGTCGTCCACGCGCCCCAGGAGCCAGATGTCCCCGTCGTCGTCCTTCTTCGCTCCGTCGCCGGCGAAGTACTTGCCCTGGAAGCGCGACCAGTACGTGTCGATGAACCGCTGGTCGTCGCCCCAGATGGTGCGCAGCATCGATGGCCACGGCTCGGTCAGCACCAGGTAGCCGCCACCGCCGTTCGGCACCTCGTTCGCCTCGTCGTCCACGACGGTGGCGGAGATGCCCGGCAGCGGGGTCTGCGCGGAACCCGGCTTGGCCGGGGTCACACCCGGCAGCGGCGAGATCATCATCGCGCCGGTCTCGGTCTGCCACCAGGTGTCCACGACCGGGGTGCGGTCGGCGCCGATGTTCTTGCGGTACCAGATCCACGCCTCGGGGTTGATCGGCTCGCCCACGGAGCCGAGCACGCGCAGCGACGACAGGTCGAACTTCGCGGGGATGTCGTCGCCCCACTTCATGAACGTGCGGATCGCGGTGGGCGCCGTGTACAGGATCGTCACGCCGTACTTCTGCACGATCTCCCAGAAGCGCCCCTGGTGCGGGGTGTCCGGCGTGCCCTCGTACATGACCTGGGTCGCGCCGTTGGCCAGCGGTCCGTAGACGATGTAGGAGTGGCCGGTGACCCAGCCGACGTCGGCGGTGCACCAGTACACGTCCGTCTCCGGCTTCAGGTCGAAGACGGCCCAGTGGGTGTACGCGGTCTGCGTGAGGTAGCCGCCGGAGGTGTGCAGGATGCCCTTCGGCTTCCCCGTCGTACCGGACGTGTACAGGATGAACAGCGGGTGCTCCGCCTCGAACGCCTCCGGCGTGTGCTCGGCCGGCTGCCGGTCGACCACCTCGTGCCACCACACGTCCCGGCCTTCGGTCCAGGCGACCTCCTGACCGGTGCGGCGGACGACCAGCACGTGCTCGACGTTGTCCACGCGCGAGACCGCCTCGTCGACGGCGGGCTTGAGCGCGGACGGCTTGCCCCGGCGCCAGCCGCCGTCGGAGGTGATGACCACGCGGGCGTCTGCGTCCTGGATGCGGGTGGCGAGCGCGTCGGCGGAGAAGCCGCCGAAGACGACCGAGTGCGCGGCGCCGATGCGGGCGCAGGCCAGCATCGCGATCGCGGTCTCCGGGATCATCGGCATGTAGACGGCGACCCGGTCGCCCTTGCGTACGCCCAGCTCCAGCAGGGCGTTCGCGGCCCGGGAGACCTCGTCCTTCAGCTCGGCGTAGGTGATCGCGCGGCTGTCGCCGGGCTCGCCCTCGAAGTGGATCGCGACCCGGTCGCCGTGCCCGGCCTCCACATGGCGGTCGACGCAGTTGTACGCGACGTTCAGCTCGCCGTCCTTGAACCACTTGGCGAACGGCGGGTTCGACCAGTCCAGCGTCTCGGTCGGCTCCTTGGCCCAGCTCAGCCGACGGGCCTGCGCGGCCCAGAAGCCGAGCCTGTCAGCCTTGGCCTGTTCGTACGCCTCTGCCGTGACGTTGGCGTTCGCGGCCAGGTCAGCGGGCGGCGCGAAGCGTCGCTCCTCCTTCAAGAGGTTGGCCAGGCTTTCGTTGCTCACGACATCTCCCTTTCCCAGGGTGTCCGTTGTGTCCCAGGCCACAGCTCATCAGAGCCGGGGGCCGATGACAAGGGCCGACCGGAAATTGGTGTAGACCTTTGCTGGGCATTTCCGGCCGTCGGGTCATCCGTACCCACGGACGCCGACCGGGCCGAGTTCAGCCGTGTGCCGCGGCTCTCACATCGTGGTCCGCCGACGGCGCGCAGACACCTCCGGCGGCCTTCGCCCGTCGTGGCGTGGCGTGGCGTGGTGTGGCGCGCCGTGGGCGTGGCGTGCCATGCCGTGGGGTGCCGTGCCGCCCTGGCGCCGTGGCGAGCGGGCGGCACGACACCACGGCTGTGCGGCCACACCACGGCTGTGCGGCACGCCGCGGGTGTGCGGCACGGGTAGCCCGGACCGCACACCCGCGGGGACTCGGCGTCGGCTCAGGCGGACACCTCCGCCGTCCCCACGCGGCCGAACACCGCGCTTCTCTCGTCCGCCGCCGTGAGCAGGTACGCCTGCGCCTCGCCCACATGGAAGTACATGCCGTGCAGCTCCAGCGCACCTGCTCGCAGGGCACGGGCCACGGACTCGTGGGCCCGCAGGTGCCGCAGTTGCTGGACGACGTTGGTCAGGCAGAGCTGCTCGACCGCGTCGGCCGGCGCCCGGTCGGCGAGCCGGGGCCAGGACCGGCTGTCCTCGGCCATGCGCTCGATGCTCGGCCGCCCGTGCCGCAGCCACCGCTTGAGCGGCGTCGGGGCACCCCCGGGTTCGGAGCCGAGCAGGGCCTGCATGGCCCCGCACCCCGAGTGCCCGCACACCGTGACGGACCGCACCTTCAGCACGTCCACCGCGTACTCGATGGCGGCCGCCACCGAGTCGTCACCGCTCTCCTCGCCGGGCAGGGGGACGAGGTTGCCCACATTGCGTACGACGAACAGGTCGCCCGGACCACTGGAGGTGATCATGGACGTGACCAGTCGTGAGTCGGCGCACGTGAGGAAGAGCTGGGACGGCCGCTGCCCTTCCCGGGCCAGCCGGGCCAGCTCGCCTCGGACGAGTGGCGCGGTGTTCGCCTGGAAGGCGCTGATGCCGCGCGCCAACTGGCGTCGGCTGGGGCCGTTGAGGCGACCCCCAGGCCCGGCGACATCGTCGGGGTCGCCGGATCCGGGGAGGTCGTCGGATCTGCCGGACTCCCCGGGGCCTCCGGGTTCCCGGGAAGCGGCGGGTTGCCCGTAGGCGGCCGGCTCTCTGGAGGGGGCTGGTTCTGCGGAGGTGGCGGGGTGCTCGACCGGCGTTCCGGGGTCTTCGGCGGGTGCCCCTCCGGTCCCGCCGCCGGGCGTCCCGGGTTCTCCGGTGGGCGGTGGGGTCGGTGGGGTCGGTGGACGGTGGCACTGGTGGTTGCGCCAGGGCGTCCAGGGACGGCAGCGGCAGCCGGGGGAGTCGGGCGAGCCGGGGGAATCGGGAGAGTCGACGGGACCGACGGGGCCGTCGAGCGGCCCGGTGACCATCGTGGCGCCCGGGTCGCCGGACAACCGGGAGGGAATCCCCGGCTCGGCGATCGTGACCCCGGCCCGGCGGCCGGTCAGCTCGACGGTGCCACCCTGCGCGGTGTGGGTGTTCCGCCAGTCCTGCAGTGACTCGTAGGCCGCGTGGTCCATGAACGAACCGTCCAGTTCCACGACGGCGCGGGCGCCGGCGGGCACGAGGTGCAGCGCCCGGCTGAGGCGTGGCACGGCGAGGAACGTCAGCGCTCCCCTGACGCGTACGTGGTGGGCTCCCTCCTTCTCCTCGTGGGTGATGCGGGTGCGGGCGAGACGGTGCAGGGCGACGGCGACGGCCACGGCGATCCCCAGCGCCACGCCCTGCAGGACGTTGAGGAAGACCACGCCGAGTGTGGTGACGACGTACACCAGCACCTCGCGGTGGCGGGTCACCGCGCGGATGTGGTGCAGGGACACCATCTGGATGCCGACGGCCATCACCAGGGCGGCGAGCGAGGCGAGCGGGATGAACTCGAGGACCGGGACCATCAGCAACGCGGCGGCCACTACGAGAACGCCGTGCAGCGTCGTGGAGTTCCGGCTGACGGCGCCCGCGTTGACGTTCGCCGTGCTGCGCACGGCCACGCCCGCTACCGGCAGTCCGCCGAGCGCGCCGGAGACCATGTTGGCGGCGCCCTGGCCGAGCAGTTCGCGGTCCAGGTCGGAGCGGCCGACGCGGCCGGCCAGGCCGGGGCGGGAGGCGACGAGTTTGTCGACGGCGACCGCACCGAGCAGCGACTGCACGCTGCACACCAGCGTGATCGTCAGGACCGCGGCGACCAGCCCGGGCACCGGGCCCTCGGGCATCCCGGCCAGGGCATGGCTGCCCCAGGACGGCAGGTCGACTCTGGGCAGGGCGAGCCCGCAGAGCGAGGCGGTCGCGGTGGCGCAGGCGACGGCGACGAGGGCGGCCGGGACCGTGCGCAGCAGGCGTCCCGCCCGGCCGGGGATGCGTGGCCAGAGCAGCAGCAGAGCCAGGGTCAGCGCGCTCACCGCCATGGCCGCGGGATCCAGCCGGGCCAGCTGGGCGGGCAGGGCGGCGAGGTTGTCGGGGACGGAGCTCTGCGGGGTGCCGCCGAGGACGATGTGCAACTGGGCGACTGCGATGGTGACGCCGATGCCGGCCAGCATGCCGTGCACGATGGCGGGGCTGACGGCGAGGGCGGTGCGCGCCACGCGCAGGCAGGCCAGGCCGAGCTGGGCGAGTCCGGCCAGGACCGTGACGGCGCAGGTCGTCCGCCAGCCGTAGCGGTGGATGAGGTCGGCGGTGACCACGGTGAGTCCGGCGGCGGGCCCGCTGACCTGGAGCGGGGAGCCGCCGAGCCGTCCGACGACGATGCCGCCGACCGCGGCGGCGACGAGGCCGGCCTGGAGCGGGGCCCCGGTGGCCAGGGCGATGCCCAGGGACAGGGGGAGGGCGATCAGGAAGACCGCGATCGAGGCGGACACATCGGCGCCCGCGACGCGGAAGCGGCGGTGCGGGCCCGATGGAGGGCTGTGGGGCTGGTGGTGGCGCTCGGACCGAGTCGAGTCGGTGGCGCGGGCGGGTGCGCAGGCTGACATGTTCCCGTCTCCTCCGGGGCAGCGCGGTCGCGGATGGGGTGGGCCCCCGGTCCATGGCGGGGGTCGGGTCGCGGCCGTGGGTCACGGCTTACAGCGGCGGGATGATTCAACGTTCGGTAAACGAATCGTAATTCAGAGTAAAGGACGCATGCGGACATTCCTGGCAAATGGTCTAGATGGTCACTCGAATGAGTGAAGCGGTTATTCGATCGGCTTGTCTTACAAATTCCTTCTCCGCCTCGTGCGACCTTGGCGGCGCTGTCGGCATTTCCGGCATCTCGCCGGAAATCGCCCCCATCGGCGTTGGCCTGAGAGAAGGAAGAAGGTGGGCGGAACATGGCCGCCACCCAGAGGATCGCCGCGGGCGCCGTGATCGCCGCGGCCTGTGCCGCATCGCTCGCCGGTTGCGCGACCGGCTCCCACGTTCCCAGGGCGGGCGCCCCCGGACCGCAGAATGCCAAGCCCGCTGCTCAGAACACCGATCCCGCCGCGCAGAACACCGATCCCGCCGCGCAGAGCGCCAAGCCCGCCGCGCGGAACACCGGACCCGCCCCGGCCCCCGCGCCCAGGAGTGCCGTCCGTCTGATCGGCGACGGCTCCACCGCATACACCGGAACGCAGCCGCACCTGCCCCGGCCCGAGCGGCTCAAGCCCGGTCAGAAGCCCCCGCAGTTCGTGGTCTTCTCCTGGGACGGGGCGGGCGAGGACAGCCAGAAGCTGTTCTCCCGCTTCCGCGCGGTGGCCAAGGCGAACCACGCGACGATGACGTACTTCCTCAGCGGCGTCTACATGCTGCCCGACGACAAGCGTGACCTGTACCGGCCGCCGCACCACTCGCCGGGCCGCTCCGACATCGGCTTCAACGACACCAAGGGCATCGCCGACACCGTCGAGCAGCTGCGCCTGGCGTGGCTGGAGGGCAACGAGATCGGCACCCACTTCAACGGCCACTTCTGCGGCAAGGACGGCGGGGGCGGCGAGTGGTCGGTGGAGGACTGGAAGAGTGAGATCGCGCAGGCCAAGCAGTTCGTGAAGTCCTGGAAGACCAACGCCGGCCTGAAGAACGCGGCCCCGCTGCCCTTCGACTACGACAAGGAACTCGTCGGCGCCCGCACCCCCTGCCTCGAAGGTCAGCAGAACTTCATGAAGGCCGCCCGCGAGCTGGGCTTCCGCTACGACACCAGCGGCGTCAACACACAGCTCTGGCCGGAGAAGAAGGAAGGTCTGTGGGACCTGTCGATGCAGCTGGTGCCCGTCCCCGGACACTCCTACGAGCAGCTCACCATGGACTACAACTTCATGGTCAACCAGTCCGGCACGCGGACCCAGGGCAACCCCGCCAAGTACCGCTTCTGGGGCGACCAGATGCGTGACGGCCTGCTCAAGGGCTTCAACCGGGCCTACCGCGGCAACCGGGCGCCCTTGATCCTCGGCAACCACTTCGAGTCCTGGAACGGCGGCACCTACATGCGTGCCGTCGAGCAGGTCGTCGAGACCGTCTGCAACAAGCCCGACGTGCGCTGCGTGTCCTTCCGGCAGCTGGCCGACTGGCTGGACGCCCAGGACCCGCGGACCCTGGAGGCGCTGCGCTCCCTGCAAGTGGGCCAGGCCCCTGCGCAGGGCTGGGCGTCCTTCCCGCCGGGCCGCCGCGCGCCGGCGCCGAAGGGCGTGCCCGGCGCGTCGGCGGCCGGACGGTAGCCGGCGCCGCCGTCACACGGAAGCGGTGATCCCCTCACCCAGCACGAACCCGGGGTCGACCTGCGCCGCCAGGTCGGCCCCGGTGCGCGCGTTGCCCCACGACGACGCGTTCTTCAGGTGGAAGTGCACCATCTGGTGCGTGTAGCGCTCCCAGTCGCGCAGCTCGTACGTCGCGTCGGCGGCGGTCTGAAGCGTGCGCAGGGCCTGCCGGTCGGCGTCCCCCAGGAACTCGAACCGGGGCGGGCGGCCCTTCTCCATGGCGCGCACCCAGTCCGAGTGCCCGACGGTCACCAGCAGGTCGTCCCCCGCCTCGGCGCGCAGGAAGTCGAGGTCGTCCGGGCCCTGCACCTTGTTGCCGACGACCTTCAGCGCGACGCCGAAGTCGCGGGCGTACTCCTTGTACTGGCGGTAGACGGACACCCCCTTCCGGGTCGGCTCGGCGACGAGGAACGTGATGTCGAAGCGGGTGAACATGCCGGAGGCGAAGGAGTCCGAGCCCGCCGTCATGTCCACCACGACGTACTCGCCCTGCCCGTCCACCAGGTGGTTCAGGCACAGCTCCACCGCCCCCGTCTTGGAGTGGTAGCAGGCGACTCCGAGGTCGGCGTCGGTGAAGGGGCCCGTGACCATCAGGCGGACGGCACCGTCGTCCAGCTCCACCGGCCGCGCGCAGGCGTCGTACACCGGGTTGTCCTCGCACACCCGCAGCAGCCGGGAGCCTTCGCCGGGCGGGGTCGTCTTGATCATCGTCTCGGTGGAGGTGATGCGCGGGTTGGAGCCGCGCAGGTAGTCCTTGATCAGCGGCAGCCGGTCGCCCATCGCGGGCAGCGCCGCTGCCTCCGCCTCGTCCAGACCGAGCGCGGCGCCCAGGTGCTGGTTGATGTCGGCGTCGATGGCGAGGACCGGCGCACCGGTCGTCGCGAGGTGGCGGATGAAGAGGGAGGACAGGGTCGTCTTGCCGCTGCCGCCCTTTCCGACGAAAGCAATTTTCATGTTCACGAAGCGTAGTCAAATAGTGACGCAAAGTGCGGGACGGACGTGAAGAAGACCACTCCATCGTGGGGTCCGCCACCGGGGTGCGTAGGGTCGTACCCATGAGTACGACAGGCGCGACCGCCGACCCGCTCGCATCCCTGGGCTCGTTGCCCGGAGTGGCCGATTCCGTGGAGTCCGTGCGCAAGGCAGTGGACCGGGTCTACGGGCACCGGATCATGCGGCGCCGCAGCAACGAGATCACCTCCGAGGCGGCGCTGCGCGGCGCCCGCGGTTCCGCGGCGCTGTCCGGAGCCGACTGGGCCCTCGAAGAGGTGCGCCGCCGCACCGACTTCAGCACCGACGACGAGGCGCGCGTCATGGGGGCCGCCCTGCGGCTGACCGCGGAGGCCGGCCAACTGCTGTCGATCTGGCGGCAGTCACCTCTCAGAGTGCTGGCCCGGCTGCACCTGGTGGCCTCCGCCGGCCACGGGGACGAGGTCGGACGGCCGCGGCGGGACGGTGAGCCGGTCCATGAGCCGCTCGTCGAACTGCCGCTGCCGAGTGCCGCCGAGGTGAACGGTCGGCTGGAAGGCCTGTCCGAACTGATCATCGCCGGAAGCTCCGCCCCGGCCCTGGTCACGGCCGCTGTCGTGCACGGCGAACTCCTCGCGCTGCGCCCCTTCGTCTCCCACAACGGCCTCGTCGCGCGCACGGCCGAGCGCATCGTCCTGGTGGGCAGCGGCCTGGACCCGAAATCCGTCTGCCCCGCCGAGGTCGGCCACGCCGAACTGGGCGGCGAGGCGTATCTGCGGGCGCTCGAGGGGTACGTTTCCGGCACCCCGGAGGGCGTGGCCGCCTGGATCGCCCACTGCGGCAGGGCGGTGGGGCTCGGCGCGCGCGAGTCGACGGCCGTGTGCGAGGCGTTGCAGCGCGGCGCGGCGTAAACGCCGCACGAGAAGGCGCGAGACAGCGCGAGACACCACGAGAAAGCGCGAGAAGGTACTAGAAGGCACCAGAAGGCGCGACGGGCACGAGCGGTGCGTTGCGAGGAACATACGAGAAGAAGGGCCCTCCGCGGGGAGGGCCGGTACAGAGGTGCGGCGGTACGAGTTCTCGCACCGCCGCTGGCACGCGCACCGAGTTACCAAGCGTCCTCGATATCTCGCCCATCAGGTCGGGGACTTGGCCCGTCACCTGGTGCGGCTGGCCCGTAATCGACGGGTCGACGTCGCGTGGGTGCTCGGTGAGCATGCTCGGTCCGTGGGGCCGTATGCGTGAAGACGATCCTTTCGGATGACCTTGGTCTCGCGGGCCGATAAGTCATTTGTACTCCAGCGCCCTGGTAAGCGGAACCCGCTGTTCGCCGTTCTTTCCGGTCGATTCGGTCGGCAGCTCAGGCAGACCGGGCAGGTCAGGCGGACCAGGCGGACCAGGCACCTCGGGCAGACCGGAATCTCAGGCCGGTGTCGCCCGGCGCCGGCTCGCGTACCAGACGAGGCCCGCCGTGGCCGCCGCGGCGCCTATGGCCGCCGCCGCGACCAGTGCCGGACGGGGCGGGACGGACAGCCCGGGAAGGCGCTGCTTGAGCCGGACCGGGCGATGGAAGTCGAGAATCGGCCACCCTTGTGCCAGTGCCTCCCGCCGCAGCGCCCGGTCAGGGTTCACGGCGTGCGGGTGGCCGACGGCCCGCAGCATCGGCAGGTCGGTCGCGGAATCGCTGTAGGCGTAGCAGCGGGTCAGGTCGTATCCCTCGGACTCGGCCAGCTCCTTGATGGCCTCGGCCTTCGTCGGGCCGTACGCGTAGTACTCCACCTCGCCGGTGAAGCAGCCGTCCTCGCCCACGACCATGCGGGTCGCCACCACGCGGTCCGCGCCGAGCAGTTCACCGATCGGCTCCACCACCTCCGCGCCCGAGGTGGACACGATCACGACATCGCGGCCGGCCGTGTGATGCTCCTCGATGAGGGAGGCGGCCTCGTCGTAGATGATCGGGTCGATCAGGTCGTGCAGGGTTTCGGCGACGATCTCCTTGACCTGCTGGACGTTCCAGCCACGGCACAGCGCGGACAGGTACTCGCGCATGCGCTCCATCTGGTCGTGATCGGCGCCCCCGGCGAGGAAGACGAACTGGGCGTACGCGGTACGCAAGGCGGCCCTGCGGTTGATCAGCCCGCCTTGATAGAAGGACTTGCTGAAGGTGAGCGTGCTCGACTTCGCAATGACCGTCTTGTCCAGGTCAAAGAAGGCCGCTGTGCGGGGCAAGGAGTGGTTTTCCACAACCCTGAGCATAGGCGCAGCCCATTCGGCGTAAGGTGGGGCGCGTGGGTTTGCCTGAGAAGGCTCTCGGGTACACCATGGAAGTCACGGATCGTTCGCGACCGTGCTAACCCGGTCCGACTCCTCCCCCCCCCGAGTCGGCCGTGGGGACGACCCCCGCTCTCCCCCCCGGCGGGGGTCGTCGCATGTCCGGACGGGTTTTTCCTCTCTCCTCGCGCTCGGGTGAGCGCTCCGAGGCGGCTGCGGCCGCCTCGTTCGCATGCCCGTGATTCGTCACTTTGCGTAGTCGTCGGGGTGCTCTGCGGAAGTCGCGCAAGCGCTGGTACGGACCGCACCGACGGGTGACGGCGATATTCACAATCACTGGGTTGTCCACAGTTTTCGACCAAGATCCGCAAGGTTTTCGGGATCGCTGCACCGTGATTCCCACACGTCCCGATCGCGCCGAGTTCGTGACCGGATCCGGTTTGTCGGGCGGGTTCGACCGGTCCGCAGGGGCCGTTCACGGCGGAGGCGCCCGACGGTTCTCCGCACGTTCGGGAACCGCGTGGCCGCTCGGGTCGCGCGAGACACAGCCAAGGGGGACGACAGCATGGCAGGAGCCGTCACACGACAACCACCGTCCGCCGCCTCGGGGCGGCAGGCCGGACCGCTGATCGTCACTGAGGACGTCGACCTGCTCGACGACCTGCTGCGCCTGTGCGCCGCGGCCGGGGCGACGCCCGAGGTCCACCACTCCGTACCGGAACGCGCGGGCAGTTGGGAGGCCGCTCCGCTCGTCCTGGTCGGCGACGACGCCGCGCGGCGCGTGCGCGGGGCCGTGCGCAGACGCGGAGTGGTGCTGGTCGGCCGGGACCAGGACGACCCCGGGGTCTGGCGCCGGGCGGTCGAGATCGGGGCCGACCACGTCCTGGTGCTGCCCGACGGCGAGCAGTGGCTGGTCGACCGCATCGCCGACGTCGCCGAGGGCGTCGGCAGGCCCGCCCTCACCGTGGGCGTCATCGGCGGCCGCGGCGGGGCCGGTGCGTCCACGCTCGCGTGCGCCCTCGCCGTCACCTCCGCGCGTGAGGGACTGCGCACACTCCTCGTGGACGCCGATCCGCTGGGCGGCGGACTCGACGTGCTGCTCGGCGGTGAGAGCGCCGAGGGCCTGCGCTGGCCCGCCTTCGCCGCCTCGCGCGGCAGGGTCGGCGGCGGCGCCCTGGAGGAGTCGCTGCCGCGGCTGCACTCGCTGCGGGTGCTCAGCTGGGACCGCGGTGACTGCGTCGCCGTCCCGCCGCAGGCCGTGCGCGCGGTGCTCGCCGCTGCCCGGCGCCGCGGCGGCACGGTCGTCGTCGACCTGCCCCGCCGCGTCGACGACGGGGTCGCCGAGGCTCTCGCCCAGATCGATCTCGGGCTCCTGGTGGTCCCCGGCGAACTGCGCGCCCTCGCCGCGGCCGGACGGGTGGCCTCCGCCGTCGGCATGGTCCTGCGCGACCTGCGTGTCGCGGTGCGAGGGCCGTACGTCCCCGGGATCGACGACCGAGAGGTGGCCCGTCTGCTCGGGTTGCCGCTGGCCGGCGAGGTGCCCGTCGAGCCGGGACTGATGCGGCCGGGCGAGGGCCAGCCGCCGCCCGCCGCGGGCGGCCGGGGACCGCTGGCGCGCTTCTGCAAGGGGTTCTGGGAGCGGGCACTGCTGGAGGCGGGACCGGCATGAACGTCGACCACGGTCTGGAAAGGGGCACCTTCCCGGCCACGGGCGGGTCCGGCACGCCGGGCGCCCGCGGGTACACGCCGACGGGTGCATCGCCGGCCGCGGGCGGGTCCGGTATGCCGGGCGCCCGCGGGTACACGCCGACGGGAGCTTCCCCGGCCGTCGGCGGGGCCGGGCGGGACGTGCCAGCCGTGCTCCTGGACGGGGTGCGGCAGTGGCTGGCCGAGAGCGGGGCGGAACCCACACCCGCACGGGTTGCGCAGGCGCTGCGGGAGCAGGGGCGGGTGCTGGGCGACGCCGAAGTCCTCGGCGCCGCGGTGCGGCTGCGGTCCGAGCTGGTGGGCAGCGGGCCGCTGGAACCGCTGCTCGCCGACGGGTCGGTGACCGACGTCCTGGTGTCGGCCCCGGACCGGGTGTGGGTCGACCGCGGTGGCGGACTGGAGCTGACCGGGATCTCCTTCCCGGACGCGGCCGCCGTACGGCGCCTCGCGCAGCGGCTGGCCGCGGTGGCCGGACGCCGGCTCGACGACGCACGGCCGTGGGTTGACGCCCGGCTGCCCGACGGGACCCGGCTCCACGCGGTGCTGCCCCCGGTGGCGGTGGGCTGCACCTGTCTGTCGCTGCGGGTGGTACGACCGCGCGCGTTCACGCTCGACGAACTCGTCGCGGCGGGCACCGTGCCACCGGGCGGGGACCGCGTGCTGCGGGCCCTGATGGCGGCCCGGCTGTCCTTCCTCGTCAGCGGCGGCACGGGCAGCGGCAAGACCACGCTGCTCAGCGCGCTGCTGGGGCTGGTCGGAGCCGGTGAGCGGATCGTGCTGGCCGAGGACTCGGCCGAGCTGAGACCGGATCACCCGCACGTCGTCCGGCTGGAGACCAGACCCGCGAACCAGGAGGGCGCGGGTCTCGTCACCCTCGAGGACCTGGTGCGGCAGGCGCTGCGCATGCGGCCGGACCGGCTGGTCGTGGGCGAGGTGCGCGGACCCGAGGTGGTGCATCTGCTGGCCGCGCTGAACACCGGCCACGAAGGCGGGTGCGGGACGGTGCACGCCAACGCGGCCGCCGACGTGCCCGCCCGGCTGGAGGCGCTGGGTACGGCGGCCGGGCTCGACCGGGCCGCGCTGCACAGCCAGTTGGCGGCCGCGCTGTCGGTCGTCCTGCACCTGGTGCGCGACCGGACCGGACAGCGGCGGATCGCCGAGGTGCACGTGCTGGAACGGGATCCGTCCGGACTGGTGCGCACGGTGCCGGCGCTGCGGTGGGGCGCGGAGGTGTTCGCCTGCGAGCCGGGGTGGGCGCGGCTGCGGGGGCTGCTCGGCGGTGAGTTGTCGGAGGTCGGCGGAGGAGGGATGTCATGCGGTTCTTCACGGGGGACGTGATGGGTCAGGTGGCGGCGGGAGTCGCCGTGGTCTGTGCCGGGGCCGCCGCGCTGCTGCCGGGCGGGTGGCCCGCGGGGGCCCGGCGGGCGCGGGCGCTGCTGGCGGGCGGTGGGGTGGTGGGGGCCGGGCCGCCCGCCTGGCGCCGGGTGGCCGAGGAACTGCGGCGGGTCCGGAGGCGGCTGGGGACCGAGTGGTGGGCGCCGGTCGCCGGGCTGGTGCCGGCCGTGCTGGGGGCCTCGGTGCTGCCGGTCGTCGCCGGGGCGGCCGCCGTGCCGGTGCTGCGGCGGCTGCGGCTGGCGCGGCGGGCCCGGTGGGTGCGGGAGCGCCGCGGGGAGGCGGTGATCGCGCTGTGCGGGGCGCTGGCCGGTGAGGTGCGGGCGGGACGGCAACCGGGGGAGGCGTTGCTGCACGCGGCGCGCGACTCCGGTGGGCTCGGGGACGGGCAGGCGGCGGTCCTGGCGGCGGCACGGTTCGGCGGGGACGTGCCGGGTGCCCTCACGGCGGCGGCACGGCAGCCGGGGGCCGAGGGGTTGCTGGGTCTGGCCGCGTGCTGGCGGGTGGCGGTGGACCGGGGTGCGGGCCTCGCCGCCGGACTCGACCGACTGGAAGGCGCCCTGCGCGCCGAGCGTGACCAGCGTGCGGACCTGCGGGCGCAGTTGGCCGGTGCGCGGGCCACGGCGGTGATGCTCGCCGGGCTTCCGGTCCTGGGCCTCGCGCTGGGCACCGTCCTCGACGCCGACCCGCTGCGCGTGCTGTTGCACACCGGCGCCGGGCTGGGGTGCCTGCTCATCGGCGGGTCGCTGGAGGGGCTGGGGCTGTGGTGGGCGATGCGGATCGTGCGGGGAGCGGAGGCGGGGTGAGCGGGAGCCGGAAGGGCGGGCTTCTGCCGGAGGCCGGGGCGGCGGGTGCGAGCGCGGGTGCGGGTTGCGGGGTTGGCCGGGAAAGGGGTCGGTGTGGGTCCGGAAGTTGTCCACAGGTTGGGGGTGACGCTGGGGGCGGTGCTCGCCCTCGGGTGGCTCGTGCGGTGGCTGGAGAGCGGGCGGCGGAAACGGAGGGTGCGGCGGCGGTCGGCCGCGCTCATGGCCGGAGCCGGGGTGAGGACGGCCGCGGCGCGCTGGGACGGCCGGGATCTCGCGCGGCGGTGGCTTCCCGTGACGGGGGCGGCGTGCGTCGGCTGGGTGCTGGTGGGCGGTGTCGCCGGGGTCGTCGTGGGGTCGCTCGCCGGCGGCGGGCTGTGGTGGTGGCGCCGTCGGCAGGCCGCGACCGCGGACGCCACGCAGGCGGGCGACCTGGCTGAGGCCGCACGTCAACTCCCGCTGGCCGCCGATCTGCTGGCCGCCTGCAGCGCGGCGGGCGCCGGGCCGGTGGCAGCGGCGCAGGCTGTCGGTGAGGCCCTGGGCGGGCCGGTGGGGGAGGCGCTTGCGAGGGGCGCCGCGGAGGCGCGGCTCGGGGGCGAGCCGGCCGAGGCCTGGCGGCGGCTGGGTTCGCTGCCGGCCGCCGGTTCTCTGGCCCGGCTGCTGGAACGGGCCGACGTGTCCGGACTGCCCGCCGCCGGGCCGGTCGCGCGGCTCGCCGAGGAGGCACGCGCCGACTGGACGCGCGCCGCGACGGCGCGGGCCCGGCGGGCGGCCGTCATGGTCACCGTGCCGGTGGGCCTGTGCTTCCTGCCGGCGTTCATCGCGGTCGGAGTGGTCCCCGTGGTGATCGGCCTCGCCGGCGGGGCGCTGGGAGGGGGCGGCCGATGACGGACGACTGAACCGGCGACGAGCGACGGACGGCCGACAGAACTGATCCTTACTGAATCCTCTACGGGGGTCGAGATGTACAAGACGCACAAAACACACAAGAAGACGTACAAGGCGGTACGGGCGCGAGTGCGTGCCCTGATGTGCGGGCTCCGCGCGGTGCGCGGGGACGCGGGGATGGTCACCTCGGAGTATGCGATGGGCATCGTCGCGGCGGTGGCGTTCGCGGTGGTCCTCTACAAGGTGGTGACCAGCGGGGCCGTCAGCGCGGAACTGCAGGGCATCGTGAAGCGGGCCCTCGATGCGCGGATGTGAGGAGGAGACCGACCGGGGGTTCGTGACGGCGGAGTCGGCCATGGTGCTGCCCGTGCTGGTGCTGTTCACGACGGCGCTGGTGTGGGGCCTGATGGTGGTGGCCGCACAGATCCGGTGCGTGGACGCCGCCCGGACGGGCGCCCGCGCGGCGGCCCGCCAGGATCCGCCCGACGCGGTCACCGCCGTGACCCGTGAGGCGGCGCCGCGCGGCGCGAAGATCACCGTCGGCAGGGAGGGCGGCAGGGTCCGCGTGGTCGTCGAGGCGAAGCCGCCGGCGTTGCGCGGCCTGCCGTTCGAGCTGCGAGAGGAAGCCGTGGCGCTGGCGGAGGAGTCGGGCCCGGGGACGGAGGCGGGAACGGCGGAGGGAGCGGTGGCGGAGACGCCCCCAGGAGTGGCGGCGGGGATGACCGAGGGGGCGGAGGCGGGGACGACAGAGGGGGCGATGACGGGGACGACCGAGGGGACGGTCGTCGGGTCGGCCAGGGGGACGGCGGAGGCGCCCCTGGATACGGCCGGGGGGAAAGCGGAGACGTCCTCGGAGACGGTCGGGGAGACGGCCGGGGAGACGGTGGTGGAGCCGTGACCGGTGGGCGAGGAGGGCCGTGGCGGGCCCTGCTCCGGGGCGGTGACCGAGGGTCCGCCAGTGTCTGGAGCGTCGGTGCGATCGGCGTCCTCTGCGTGGTGTTCGGCGTCGTGCTCGCGCTGGGGCAGGCCGTCGTGGTCCGGCACCGTGCGGCCGGCGGCGCCGATCTGTCGGCCCTCGCGGCGGCGGACCACTGGTCCCGCGGTACCGCGGCGGCCTGCGCCCGGGCCTCCCTGGTGGCCCGGGCCCAGGGGACACGGCTGGTGCGGTGCGTGATCGTCGGCGAGACGTCGGACGTGACGGCGGCGGCGGGCCGGGGGCCGTTCGAGGCGGAGGTCAGGGCGCGGGCGGGGCCTGCGGGCCCGGTACCGCCTGGGCCCGCGCCGGGGGATCAGGCCGCCGCGGTGCTGCCTCCCCGCCCGTGTCCTCGCCCGTCTCCCCGCCCGTGTCTTCGCCGGTCTCCTCCCCGTCCGCCTCGCGCGGAGCACCCCGCAGCAGCACCGTGAGCAGCCGCACCGCCCCTCTCTTGTGCAGCGGGTCGTTGCCGTTGCCGCACTTGGGGGACTGGATGCAGGACGGGCAGCCGGCCTCGCACTCGCAGGAGGCGATGGCCTGGCGGGTGGCGGTGAGCCAGGCGCGGGCGGTGTGGAAGGCGCGCTCCGCGAAGCCCGCGCCGCCGGGGTGGCCGTCGTAGACGAAGACCGTGGGCAGGAGCGTGTCGGGGTGCAGCGGGATCGACACGCCGCCGATGTCCCAGCGGTCGCAGGTCGCGAAGAGCGGCAGCATGCCGATCGACGCGTGCTCGGCGGCGTGCAGGGCGCCGCCGAGGATCTCCGGGCCGACACGGGCGGCGTCCAACTGGTCCTCGGTGACCGTCCACCACACCGCGCGGGTGCGCAGCGTACGAGGAGGGAGGTCGAGCTTCGTCTCACCCAGCACTTCACCGGTGATCAGACGTCTGCGCAGGAAGGAGACGACCTGATTGGTGACCTCGACGGAGCCGTAGCACAGACGCCCGTCGCCCCAGGGGACCTCGATCTCGGTCTCCAGCACGGAGACGGACGTAGTGTCGCGGGCCACCGTCGCGTACGACGGGCTCGCCTGCTCGACCAGGGCGACGGAGTCCTCCAGGTCGAGGGAGCGGACGAGATACGTGCGGCCCTGGTGGAGGTGGACCGCGCCCTCGTGCACCGTGGTGTGCGCGGCGCCGGCGTCGACCGTGCCGAGCAGCCGGCCCGTCCCCGCCTCGACGACCTGGACCGGGCGGCCGCCTCCGCCGCGGATGTCGGTGAGGTCGGCGGCCCGTTCCCGGCGCGTCCAGTGCCAGGCCTTAGTCCGGCGGCGCAGCAGCTTCGCGGCCTCCAGCTGGGGGAGCAGTTCCTCGCAGGAGGGGCCGAACAGCTCCAGGTCCTCGTCCGTCAGCGGAACCTCCGCGGCGGCCGCGCACAGGTGCGGGGCGAGCACGTACGGGTTGTCCGGGTCGAGGACCGTGGACTCCACCGGCTGGTCGAACAGCGCCTCGGGGTGGTGGACGAGGAAGGTGTCCAGCGGGTCGTCGCGGGCCACCAGGACGGCCAGCGCCCCCTGACCGGCCCGCCCCGCCCGGCCCGCCTGCTGCCACAGCGAGGCGCGCGTGCCCGGATACCCGGCGATCAGTACGGCGTCCAGGCCCGAGACGTCGATGCCGAGTTCCAGGGCGGTCGTGGCGGCGAGGCCGAGGAGTTCGCCGGACTGCAGTGCCTGTTCCAGGGCGCGCCGCTCCTCGGGGAGGTAGCCGCCGCGGTACGCCGCCACACGCCGGGCGAGTGAGCGGTCGACCTCGGCGAGCCGCTCCTGGGCGATCACCGAGATCAGCTCGGCGCCGCGCCGGGAGCGGACGAAGGCCACCGATCGCACGCCCTGCACGGTGAGGTCGGTGAGCAGGTCCGCGGTCTCGGCGGTCGCGGTGCGGCGGACGGGGGCGCCCTTCTCGCCCCGCAGGTCGGTCAGCGGCGGCTCCCAGAGGGCGAACACCAGTTCGCCGCGTGGGGAGGCGTCGTCGGCGACCTCGACCACCGGCAGCCCGGTCAGGCGGCGGGCGGCCACCGAGGGCTCCGCGGCGGTGGCGGAGGCCAGCAGGAACACGGGCGAGGCGCCGTAGCGCGCGCACAGGCGGCGCAGCCGGCGCAGCACCTGGGCGACGTGCGAGCCGAAGACGCCGCGGTAGGTGTGGCACTCGTCGACGACGACGTACTTCAGCGCCTTCAGGAAGGAGGACCAGCGGGCGTGGGAGGGCAGGACGCCCCGGTGCAGCATGTCGGGGTTGGTCAGCACGTAGTTGGCGTACTGGCGGACCCACTCGCGTTCCTCGAACGGCGTGTCGCCGTCGTACACGGCGGGACGCACCGCGCTGCCCAGTGAATGGGAAAGTTTTTTCACCGACCGGCACTGATCCGCCGCGAGCGCCTTCGTCGGAGCCAGGTACAGCGCGGTCGCGCCGCGGCCGTTCGGCGCCTCGGAGCCGTCCAGCAGGGCCGACATCACCGGGACCAGGTACGCCAGGGACTTGCCGGACGCCGTGCCGGTGGCGACGACCACCGAGTCGCCGTCCAGGGCGTGCTCGGCGGCCTGTGCCTGATGGGCCCAGGGGTGCTCGATACCGCAGTCCCGCAGCACCGCGATGACCTCGGCACGGATCCGGTCGGGCCAGACGGCATGGCGGCCCTCACGCGGGGGCAAGTGCTCCGTATGAGTGATGCGCGAAGCCCGGTTCGGTCCGGACGCGAGCCGGTCCAGGACGGTGCCCGGCGCGAGCCGGGAGGCGGGCGCCGTGGGGATTCGATCGGATCGATGATTCTCGGCCATCGGCATCGAGTGTGTCACCGGCGTGACGGACAATGGGACCAAGGCGTCGTGCACGCCTGCCGGTAAGTGATTGAATGCCATCGCGGCTGGCGAACCGTCCTGGGGGCTCCGCCGAGGTGTCCCGAGGGGCGACCGCTCGATAGCAAGGTGCTGGAGGATCCGTGGACCTGTCCCTGTCGACCCGTACCGTCGGCGATCGTACGGTCGTCGAGGTCGGTGGCGAAATCGACGTATATACCGCGCCCAAGCTGCGCGAGCAGCTGGTCGAGCTGGTGAACGACGGGAGTTTCCACCTCGTCGTCGACATGGAGGGCGTGGACTTCCTCGACTCCACCGGTCTCGGCGTCCTGGTCGGCGGACTGAAGCGGGTGCGGGCCCATGAGGGCTCGCTGCGCCTGGTCTGCAACCAGGAGCGCATTCTGAAGATCTTCCGCATCACCGGCCTCACCAAGGTGTTCCCCATTCACACCTCGGTCGAGGAAGCGGTGGCGGCGACCGACTGACCACCGCTCCCCGGAGATCCTGGCCGGGGCGGCAGCAGGAAACCGAGGGGGTTCGGGCTTTCGGTGGCCCGGGCCCCCGGACGGCACGCCCAGTTCCGAGGGGGATGCATGGCCACCGTTGAACTCCGCTTCAGCGCGCTGCCCGAGCACGTCAGGACCGCCCGACTGGTGGCGGCAGCGGTGGCGCGCAGGGCCGGAGTGGACGAGGCCGTCCTCGACGAGGTCAGGCTCGCCGTCGGCGAGGCGTGCACGCGTGCCGTCGGCCTTCACCGCAACGGCGGCATCGCCGCGCCCGTGACGGTGATGCTGACCGAGGACGAGAAGCAGTTCTCCATCGAGGTCGGCGACGAGGCGCCGCGCTCGCTGCCCGGGGACGCCGGATCCGGTGCCGTCGGCGAGGACGCGGACACCGACGAGGACCAGATGGGTCTCGCGGTCATCAGCGGGCTCGTCGACGACGTCGAGGTGAGCGCGGGGGAGCACGGCGGGTTGATCCGCATGACCTGGCCGACCACGCCGCCGGCCGTCCTGCTTTCCTGAATCCCACTGCGCGTCGCTGCACCCGAAGGGCCCTACACGTTAGGGCCCTTCGGCATGTCAGGGCGCGCTTTCTGTGCCTACAGTGGTCTTGTGCGACGGATTCGTGAAGCAATTCACGAATCCGTCGCGCGAGAAATCGATCGTGTCCTGTCGGCATCAATGCCTCTGAGGCATTACTCCATTCGAGTCCGGTGATCTGTCGTCGATCATTTGCTGAACAGCATGTGAAGACCGATTCCGTTTACCACGCACTGTTTTGATCAGGTCCGGGTACCTAGAATCCGTCCACATCTTGAGCTCAGCCCAAGCGTCAAGGAGGACGAATGGCGGGGCTTTCTACCCCTCATCAGTTGGACCACTCCACTACCTTCGCAGCCGCGGTGCTGACCGACGACAACCGTGTCATCGTCGCGGTCGTCGCGGCCGTCGCGCTGGCCGCTCTCGCCGTCGCGGGCATTCTGGTGCGCCAGGTGCTGGCAGCGGGCGAGGGTACCGACAGCATGAAGAAGATCGCCGCGGCGGTACAGGAAGGCGCCAACGCCTATCTGGCCCGGCAGTTGCGCACGCTCGGCGTATTCGCCGTCGTCGTGTTCTTCCTGCTCATGCTGCTGCCCGCGGACGACTGGAATCAACGTGCCGGCCGATCGGTGTTCTTCTTGATCGGTGCGGCGTTCTCGGCCGCCACCGGTTATATCGGCATGTGGCTCGCCGTGCGCAGCAATGTGCGCGTGGCCGCGGCGGCACGGGAAGCGACTCCGGCGGAAGGCGAGCCGGAAAAGGATCTCACCACCGTCTCGCACAAAGCCATGAAGATCGCTTTTCGCACGGGCGGCGTCGTCGGCATGTTCACGGTGGGGCTCGGTCTGCTGGGCGCCTCCTGCGTGGTGCTGGTGTACGCGGCCGACGCGCCGAAGGTGCTCGAAGGCTTCGGCCTCGGCGCCGCCCTGATCGCCATGTTCATGCGTGTCGGCGGCGGCATCTTCACCAAGGCCGCCGACGTCGGCGCCGACCTGGTCGGCAAGGTCGAGAAGGGCATTCCGGAGGACGACCCCCGCAATGCCGCGACCATCGCCGACAACGTGGGCGACAACGTCGGCGACTGCGCGGGCATGGCGGCCGACCTCTTCGAGTCCTATGCCGTGACCCTGGTCGCCGCGCTGATCCTCGGCAAGGCGGCCTTCGGCGACTCGGGGCTCGCCTTCCCGCTGATCGTGCCCGCCATCGGCGTGCTCACCGCGATGATCGGCATCTTCGCGGTCGCCCCGCGGCGCACCGACCGCAGCGGCATGTCCGCGATCAACCGCGGCTTCTTCATCTCCGCGATGATCTCGCTCGTGCTGGTGGCGGCGGCCGTCTTCATCTATCTCCCGTCCAAGTACTCCGAGCTCGACGGCGTCACCGACGCGGCGATCAAGGCCAAGGACGGCGACCCGCGGATCCTCGCGGTCGTCGCGGTGGCGATCGGCATCCTGCTGGCCGCCGTGATCCAGCAGCTGACCGGCTACTTCACCGAGACGACCCGTCGTCCGGTGCGGGACATCGGCAAGACCTCACTCACCGGCCCGGCCACCGTCGTGCTCGCCGGTATCTCGGTCGGCCTCGAATCGGCCGTCTACACCGCCCTGCTGATCGGCCTGGGCGTCTACGGGGCCTTCCTGCTCGGCGGCACGTCGATCATGCTGGCGCTGTTCGCGGTGGCGCTGGCCGGCACCGGCCTGCTCACCACGGTCGGCGTGATCGTCGCCATGGACACCTTCGGGCCGGTCTCCGACAACGCGCAGGGCATCGCCGAGATGTCCGGCGACGTCGAGGGCGCGGGCGCGCAGGTGCTCACCAACCTGGACGCCGTCGGCAACACCACCAAGGCCATCACCAAGGGCATCGCCATCGCCACCGCCGTCCTCGCGGCGTCGGCGCTCTTCGGCTCGTACCGCGACGCGATCACCACCGGGGCGCACGACGTCGGCGAGAAGCTCTCCGGATCCGGCGCGCCGCTGAGCCTGATGATGGACATCTCGCAGCCCAACAACCTGGTCGGCCTCATCGCGGGCGCGGCGGTCGTCTTCCTCTTCTCGGGGCTGGCGATCAACGCGGTGTCGCGGTCGGCGGGTTCGGTGGTGTTCGAGGTGCGCCGGCAGTTCCGTGAGAAGCCCGGGATCATGGACTTCACGGAGCAGCCGGAGTACGGCAAGGTCGTCGACATCTGCACCAAGGACGCGCTGCGGGAGCTGGCCACACCGGGTCTGCTGGCCGTCATGGCGCCGATCTTCGTCGGGTTCACGCTCGGCGTCGGCGCGCTCGGCGCGTACCTGGCGGGTGCGATCGGCGCGGGCACGCTGATGGCGGTGTTCCTCGCCAACTCCGGCGGCGCCTGGGACAACGCCAAGAAGCTGGTCGAGGACGGGCACCACGGCGGCAAGGGCAGCGAGGCCCACGCCGCCACCGTGATCGGCGACACGGTCGGCGACCCCTTCAAGGACACCGCCGGTCCCGCGATCAACCCGCTGCTGAAGGTGATGAACCTGGTGTCGCTGCTGATCGCGCCCGCGGTCATCAAGTTCAGCTACGGCGCGGACAAGAACATCGGCATGCGGATCGTGATCGCGGTCCTCGCGCTGCTGGTCATCGTCGGAGCGGTGTACGTCTCCAAGCGGCGCGGCATCGCCGTGGGGGACGAGGGCGACGCCGAGGAGGTGTCCAAGCCCGCGGATCCCGCGGTGGTTTCGTAGGCGGCCTTCCGGGCGCCTGTTCAAAGGGCGGGCGGACGGCGCGTGTTGACGCGTCGCCCGCCCGCCCCGTTCGTGTGCGCCGCCCTGCCGTGAGCCTTCTCTCGCCTGGTGCAAATGGCCCTATTCGCTGTCATAGCGGATGCCCGTCCTGCGGTTGACGTCCGTCCGGCGTGTATGTTCCGGGGCCGTAAGCCATGGAAGGGACCGATCCGGTGAACAAGAAGCTCGCGGCCGCGCTGTCCGGCGGTGCGGTACTGGTACTGGCGCTGTCGGGATGCAGCAGCGACGACGGCAACGCGAAGCTGGATGCCTGGGCCAAGCAGGTCTGCGACGCCGTACAGCCGCAGGCGAAGAAGATCGAGGCCGCCAACGCCGCGATCCAGAAGGAGACCTCGGACAACAGCACGCCGGCTCAGGTCCAGAAGACCGACGCCCAGGCGTTCCAGGACATGTCCGAGGCCTACAAGGCGATCGGGGACGCCGTCGAGAAGGCCGGGGCGCCGAACGTCGACAACGGTGAGAAGAAGCAGAAGGACGCCGTCAAGGAGCTCGACGGCATCGCCGCGTCGTACGCCTCCCTGAAGGAGCAGGTCGACGGGCTCGACACCAAGGACCAGGCGAAGTTCGCCGACGGTCTGAAGGACATCGCGACCTCGCTGGACAAGCTGAGCAAGTCCGGCAACGACGCGCTGAAGACCCTGGAGGAGGGCGAGGTCGGCCAGGCGATGGCCAAGCAGCCCAGTTGCAAGTCGGCCTCCGCGTCGGCCGCGGCGACGACGGGCTGAGACCGGCCGGGCCGGCCCGGGACCCGGGGCGACGGGCGGTACATGCGCGTGACGGCGCCGTAGGCCGGTGCGCGCGTGCGCGCGGGCCGGCGCCGTCCGCACCGGCAGCCGTGGGTGCGTCGTCCGTCCGAACGGACACAATGGGGGCGTGAGCAACTCCAGCCTGGCGCACCTGCCCTCCACCGACCGCCTCGACGTCGCAGCCCGGCTGCGGGACGCCCTGCTCGGGGCGTCCTTCACCGCCGACGGGCTGCTCGACCTGCTCGGCGCCCCCGCGTACGCGGCACTGGCCCGCAGCGAGACCGTGCCCGCCCTCCGGGCCACCCGCGGCGACACGCCGCTGGAGGTGCTCGTACGGCTGTTCCTGCTGCAGCAGCCCGTGCCGCAGGCGCGCGTGGCGGCCGTGCTGCCCGTCGCCGAGTGCCTGGAGAGCGGGTGGCTGGTGGCGGCGGGCGCGGACGAGGTCGCCGCCACCGTGGACGTGCGGCCGTACGGCGGGCCCGGCGGCGAGGACTGGTTCATCGTCTCCGACCTCGGCTGCGCGGTCGGCGGCGCGGGCGGCATCGCCCACCGCGGCGAAGGGGTCGTCCTGGGCGTCGGCGGCGCCTCCACCACCCTCGCCGGCATCACCGTCCGTACGCCCGTCTCCTCCGCCCTCGACATCGGCACCGGCTCCGGCATCCAGGCGCTGCACGCCGCCCGGCACGCCACGCGCGTGACGGCGACCGACGTCAACCCGCGCGCCCTGCACATCGCCGCGCTCACGCTGGCGCTCTCCGGCGCCCCGGCCGCGGACCTGCGCGAGGGCTCGCTGTTCGAGCCCCTGCGGAACGACGAGAAGTACGACCTGATCGTGTCGAACCCGCCGTTCGTCATCTCGCCGGGGGCGCGCCTGACGTACCGCGACGGCGGGATGGGCGGGGACGATCTGTGCCGCACCCTCGTCCAGCAGGCGGGCGACCGGCTCGACGAGGGCGGGTTCGCGCAGTTCCTGGCCAACTGGCAGCACGTCGAGGGGGAGGACTGGCAGGACCGGCTCCGCTCGTGGGTCCCGCGCGGCTGCGACGCCTGGATCGTGCAGCGCGAGGTGCAGGACGTGACGCAGTACGCCGAGCTGTGGCTGCGGGACGCGGGGGACCACCGCGCCGATCCGGAGGAGTACCAGGCCCGGTACGACGCGTGGCTGGACGAGTTCGAGGCGCGCAAGGTGAAGGCAGTGGGCTTCGGCTGGATCACCCTGCGCAGGACGGAGGCGGCCGTGCCCTCGGTCACCGTGGAGGAGTGGCCGCATTCGATCGAACAGCCGCTCGGCGACACGGTCCGGGCGCACTTCGACCGGCTCGACTACCTCCGGGAGCACGACGACGCGGCGCTGCTCGAAGGGCACTTCCGGCTCGTCACCGAGGTCGTCCAGGAGCAGGTCGGGCTGCCCGGCGCCGAGGACCCCGAGCACGTGGTGCTGCGGCAGAACCGCGGCATGCGCCGGGCCACCAAGGTCGACACGGTCGGCGCGGGCTTCGCGGGCGTCTGCGACGGGTCGCTGAGCGCCGGCCGCATCCTGGACGCGATCGCCCAACTGCTCGGGGAGGACCCGGTGTTGCTGCGCGACCGCACGCCGGCCCAGATCCGGCTGCTGGTCGAGCAGGGATTCATCGAGCCGGCCTGACAAGGGGACGCGAACACCCCTTCCGCCGGGCCCGGAACGCCCCTTCCGCCGGGTCCGGAACGCACCGCTGTCCGGGCCGGCGGAAATGCGCCGCGGGAAGGGCGACAACGCGACCGGGCCGCACGGTGACGAATTCCCGTCGACCTGTGAGCGCTGTTACGGGCGTTCCGCGAACGGCCGGATGCGGGGTCCGCACGGCGCCGACGCCGGTTTTACAAGATCGCCCGCCTGATCGCCGCCTGATCGCCGTCGGATCTCCGCCCGATCGCCTGCCGGATCTTCGCCCGATCCCCGGACGGCATTAGGAAGACGGCCGGAAAGACACCCGTAACCCCTTCCGCGGCGACCGCGGCGACCGCAGCGCCTGCCACGGCCGCCACGGCGCCACGACCGCCACGGCCGCCACGGCCGCCGCGGCCCGCGAGGCGGCGGCCCGCGCGGCCGGGCAGGCCCCGCGAATCCGTCGGCCCCACGTTCACCCGGGGTTCGCCCGCTCGCCGTCCGCGCGTGTCAGTCTCCCGGGGCTGGAGACCCGCGGACAGGAGAAAAGGGGCGCACAGAGCCATGGAGAGCGGACCGGCGATCTTCTCGGGAGTGGTGTTCGCCCTGTTCGGAGGCGCGCTGCTGATGTGGACCGTGACCCGGGTGCGGCATCGCGAACCGGTCGCCCACGGTGTGAACCCCGTCGCATCGGCGGCCCTCGCCGGTGTCGCCTCGGTGCTCGCGCTCGCCCTCGGGACCTGGTGTTTCATGCGATCCTGAAAGGGGCCGCGGAGCCGCGGCTCCGATAATTGGGAGGTCCTCCTCCGGATAGGCTCGAAAAGGCGGGTCACCATGCCGGGCGGCAGGAATGGCGGAAGTCGGGTTACCGTTCGAGTGGCCGTTGCGGGCTTTTCCCGTTTGACACGGGGGCGGGATGTACCGTCACACTCCGCAGCGTCACCAGTACCCGACCCCGGGACGTAGGCCTGGGGAGGCCCCAGCGTCGACCGGAGAGAAGAGCGAAGTTGTCCCCGACCAGCGAGACCGCACAGGGCGGCCGCCGACTCGTCATCGTCGAGTCGCCTGCCAAGGCGAAGACGATCAAGGGCTACCTGGGCCCCGGCTACGTAGTCGAAGCGAGCGTCGGGCACATCCGCGACCTCCCCAACGGCGCCGCGGAGGTGCCGGAGAAGTATACCGGCGAGGTCCGCCGTCTCGGAGTGGACGTCGAGCACGACTTCGAACCCGTCTATGTCGTCAACGCCGACAAGAAGGCCCAGGTCAAGAAGCTCAAGGACCTGCTGAAGGACTCCGACGAGCTCTTCCTGGCCACCGATGAGGACCGCGAGGGCGAGGCCATCGCATGGCACCTCCTGGAGGTGCTGAAGCCCAAGGTCCCGGTCAAGCGGATGGTGTTCCACGAGATCACCAAGGACGCGATCCGCGCCGCCGTCGCCAACCCGCGCGACCTCAACCAGCGCATGGTCGACGCCCAGGAGACCCGCCGCATCCTCGACCGCCTCTACGGCTACGAGGTCTCGCCGGTGCTGTGGAAGAAGGTCATGCCGCGCCTGTCGGCCGGCCGCGTCCAGTCCGTCGCCACCCGGCTCGTCGTGGAGCGGGAACGCGAGCGCATCGCGTTCCGTTCCGCCGAGTACTGGGACCTGACGGGCACCTTCTCCACTGGCCGCGCGGGAGACCCGTCGGACCCGTCGGCGCTGGTCGCCCGCCTGCAGACGGTCGACGGCAGGCGTGTCGCGCAGGGCCGCGACTTCGACTCCCTGGGGCAGCTCAAGAGCGCGAACACCCTGCACCTCGACGAGGCGAACGCCCGCGCTCTCGCCGCCGCCCTGGACGACACCCGGTTCTCCGTCCGGTCCGTCGAGTCCAAGCCGTACCGCCGCTCGCCGTACGCCCCGTTCCGTACGACGACGCTGCAGCAGGAGGCCAGCCGCAAGCTCGGCTTCGGCGCCAAGGCCACGATGCAGATCGCGCAGAAGCTGTACGAGAACGGCTTCATCACGTACATGCGTACGGACTCCACGACGCTGAGCGACACGGCGATCGCCGCCGCCCGCGCCCAGGTCACGCAGCTGTACGGCGCCGACTACCTGCCCTCGGCCCCGCGCACGTACGCCGGGAAGGTCAAGAACGCGCAGGAGGCGCACGAGGCGATCCGGCCCTCGGGTGATCGTTTCCGCACCCCCGCCGAGACCGGCCTGACCGGCGACCAGTTCCGGCTCTACGAGCTGATCTGGAAGCGGACCGTCGCCTCGCAGATGAAGGACGCGACCGGCAACAGCGTGACCGTGAAGATCGGCGGCACCTCGGCGGACGGCCGGGACGTCGAGTTCAGCGCCTCCGGCAAGACGATCACCTTCCACGGCTTCCTCAAGGCCTACGTGGAGGGCGCCGACGACCCGAACGCCGAGCTGGACGACCGTGAGCGCCGGCTGCCGCAGGTCGCCGAGGGCGACGCGCTGACCGCCGAGGAGATCACGGTCGACGGGCACGCCACCAAGCCCCCGGCCCGCTACACCGAGGCCAGCCTGGTCAAGGAGCTCGAGGAGCGCGAGATCGGCCGCCCGTCGACGTACGCGTCGATCATCGGCACGATCCTCGACCGCGGCTACGTGTTCAAGAAGGGCACCGCACTGGTGCCGTCCTTCCTGTCCTTCGCGGTGGTCAACCTCCTGGAGAAGCACTTCGGGCGGCTCGTCGACTACGACTTCACCGCCAAGATGGAGGACGACCTCGACCGCATCGCCCGCGGTGAGGCGCAGGCCGTGCCGTGGCTGAAGCGGTTCTACTTCGGCGAGGGCACGGGCAACGGCGGCGCGGCCGAGGCCGGCAACGGCGACGGGGACCACCTCGGCGGCCTCAAGGAGCTCGTCACCGACCTGGGCGCCATCGACGCGCGTGAGGTGTCGTCGTTCCCGGTGGGCAACGGCATCGTGCTGCGGGTCGGGCGCTACGGCCCGTACATCGAGCGCGGCGAGAAGGACTCCGAGAACCACCAGCGGGCGGACGTGCCCGAGGACCTGGCCCCCGACGAGCTGTCCGTCGAACTCGCCGAGGAACTGCTCGCCAAGCCGAGCGGCGACTTCGAGCTGGGCGTCGACCCGGCGACCGGCCACCAGATCGTCGCCAAGGACGGCCGCTACGGCCCGTACGTCACCGAAGTGCTCCCCGAGGGCACCCCGAAGACCGGCAAGAACGCCGTCAAGCCGCGTACGGCCTCGCTGCTGAAGTCGATGTCCCTGGACACCGTGACGCTCGAGGACGCCCTGCGGCTGATGTCCCTGCCGCGCGTCGTCGGCACGGACGCCGACGGCCAGGAGATCACCGCGCAGAACGGCCGCTACGGCCCCTACCTGAAGAAGGGCACGGACTCGCGCTCGCTGCAGTCCGAGGACCAGATCTTCACCATCACGCTGGAGGAGGCGCAGGCGATCTACGCCCAGCCCAAGCAGCGTGGCCGGGCAGCCGCCAAGCCGCCGCTGAAGGAGCTGGGCGAGGACCCGGTCAGCGGCAAGCCGGTCGTGGTGAAGGACGGCCGCTTCGGCCCGTACGTCACCGACGGGGAGACCAACGCGACCCTGCGCTCCGGCGACAGCGTCGAGGCGATCACCCCGGAGCGCGGTTTCGAGCTGCTGGCCGAGAAGCGCGCCAAGGGACCCGCCAAGAAGACGGCGAAGAAGGCGGCGGCGAAGAAGGCCGCCCCCGCCAAGAAGACGACGGCCGCCAAGACGACGGCCGCCAAGAAGACCGCGGCGAAGAAGACCACGACGGCGGCGAAGAAGACGACCGCCAAGACGGCGGCGAAGAAGACGGCCGCGAAGAAGGCGACGGCGGCGAACTCCGCGGAGGACTAGGCTCCCGTCACCCTTCGTTCACATCGTCCTCGCAAGGCGCACACCCCGGCATCGGTTTGGTGTCGGGGCGTGCGTGCGTTCGGGCGGGCGCCGCTGGCTGTCAGCCGGTCCGGATAGGCTGAACGCATGACGCGAGCCGAGCAGCCAACGGCCCACCCGCCGGCCCCCGACGATGCCCTGGTCGCGGACTCCCGCGAGCGCGCCGTCCGTTCCCTGCTGCGCCGACCGCAGCTGCGGCGGCTGTGGAGCGCGCAGCTCGTGGGCGGTGTCGGCGACACCCTCGCCCTCCTGGTGCTCGTGCTCCTCGCCCTGCAGGCGGCCATCGGCGCGGGCTCCTTCGGCGGCGGCTACCGGGGCGTGGCGTTCGCGGTGGCGAGCGTGTTCGCGGTGCGCATCCTGTCGACCCTGCTGTTCGGAGCCGTCCTCCTCGGGCCGCTCACCTCGCTCACCTCCCAGGACGGCCCGCTCGACCGGCGCTGGACCATGGTCGGCGCCGACGGCCTGCGGGTCGCGCTGCTCATCGTGGCGCCCCTGTGGATCGACTGGACGCCGGACAACGCGCTCGCCGTCATCCTGGTCACCGTGTTCGTCGCCGGGGTCGCCGAGCGGTTCTGGACGGTGTGCCGGGAGAGCGCCTCTCCCGCGCTGCTGCCCGGCCCGCCCCTGGAGGGCGCGACGATACGGCCGCTGCCGGACCACATGGACGCCCTGCGCCGCCTGTCGCTGCGCACGAACTTCGTCGCGATCCCGCTCGCGGCCGTCGTGCTCGTCGCCGCCGGGCTGGTGAACAACCTGCTGGGCTCCGGCATCGACTGGTTCGACCAGCACCAGGCCGCCCTCGCGTCGTACGTGGCGGCCGGGCTGTTCGCCGCTTCCCTGTCCGTGCTGACCTTCCTGGTCCTCCCCGGCACCCGCACCCCGCGCGCGCGTTCCCCGCTCGAGGGACTGCGCCGGCCCAGGACGGGCACGGCCGTCGAACGGGGCCGTACGGGCGTCCTGCCGCTGCTGGTGCTCGCCTCCGCCGCCGTCGCGGGCGCGATCTCCGCGGCCGTCGCCGTGTGCGTGCTGCACGCCAAGGACCTGGGCGGCGGCCCCGTGACGTACGGGCTGCTGGTCGGCGCGCTGACCGGCGGCGTCGCCGTCGGCATACGCACCGCCCCCGCCGTGCTGCCCACCCTGTCGAGGCGCCGGCTGCTGGCCCTCGTGATCGCCTTCACCGGCGTCGCGCTGCTGGCCGCCGGTCTCGTCCCGGACGTGACCACCGTGCTGCTGATCGCCGCGCTGGCCGGCGTCGGCGCGGGCATGGCCGCCAACATCGGGCACACCCTGCTCGACCAGGAGACCGAGGACCAACGGCGCGCCCGCGTCACCGAGCACCTGCACGCGGTCGTACGGGTCTTCGTGGCGCTCGGCGCGGTCGTCGCGCCCGTGGTCGCGGCGGGGATCGGCCCGCACCGGCTGGAGAACGGCAAGTTCGTGTTCGCCCACGGCGGCGCGGCCTTCACCCTGATGCTGGTCGGCGCGCTGCTGCTGCCGGTGGCCGCGCTGGTCCTCGCCAAGGTCGACGACCGCTCCGGCGTGCCCCTGCGGCAGGACCTGCGCGACGCGCTGCTCGGCGGCGACGACCCCGAGACGGTGCCCGCTCCCGGCGGCTTCTTCATCGCCCTGGAGGGCGGCGACGGCGCCGGCAAGTCCACCCAGGCCGAGGCGCTCGCCGAGTGGATCCGGGCCAAGGGACACGAGGTCGTGCTGACCCGCGAGCCGGGCGCCACGCCCGTGGGCAAGCGGCTGCGGTCGATCCTGCTGGACGTGTCCAGCGCGGGCCTCTCGCACCGCGCGGAGGCACTGCTGTACGCGGCGGACCGCGCCGAGCACGTCGACACGGTGGTCCGGCCCGCGCTGGAGCGCGGCGCGGTGGTCATCTCCGACCGCTACATCGACTCCTCGGTCGCCTACCAGGGCGCGGGCCGTGACCTGTCCCCGACGGAGATCGCCCGTATCAACCGCTGGGCCACGAACGGCCTCGTGCCCCATCTGACCGTGCTGCTGGACGTCGCGCCGGAGATCGCGCGCGAGCGGTTCACCGAGGCGCCGGACCGGCTGGAGTCGGAGCCGGCCGAGTTCCACGCGCGCGTGCGCTCCGGCTTCCTGACTCTCGCCGCGGCCGACCCCGGGCGCTACCTCGTCGTGGACGCCGGCCAGGACCCCGAAGCCGTCACGACCGTCGTCCGGCACCGGCTCGACCAGATGCTGCCGCTGTCCGAGGCGGAGATCCAGGCCCGCGAGGAGGCCCGCCGGAAGGCCGAGGAGGAGGCCCGCCGCAGGGCGGAGGAGGAGCGGCTGGAGCGCGAGCGCCAGGAGCAGCTCGAACGGCTGCGCGCCGAGGAGGAGGAGCGCAAGCGGCGCGAGCTGGAGGAGGCGCAGCGGCGCGAGGCCGAGCGGCAGGCGGAGGAGGCCCGGCAGCGGGCCGAGGAGGCGCGCCGGAAGGCCGAGGAGGAGCGGCAGCGGCTGCTCGCCGAGGAGAAGGCCCGGGCCGAGGCGGAGGCCCGCCGCAAGGCCGAGGAGGAGCGGCGGCGCAGGCAGGCCGAGGAGGAGGCCCGGCTGCGCGCCGAGGCCGAGGCGCGGCGACTGGAGAAGCAGCGGAAGGCGGAGGAGGCCCTGTTGCGGGCCGAGGAGGCGCGCCGGCTCGCCGAGCAGGCCGCGGCCGCCGCGGAGGCGGGCCCCCGGCAGTCGGCGCCGCCCGCCGCTCAGCCGGACGCCTCGACCGTCCCGACCCCGATCGTGACGCCGACGAACGCCTCGGGCGGCCCGCTGGAGGAGACCGCGGTGCTGCGGCCGGTGCCGGAGGAGCACCGCGGGGGCACGGCCGCCGGGGCTTCCCGCGGGCGGTCCGCCGGCGAGTCCGACGCCGAGGTGACGACGAAGCTGCCGCAGCCGCCGGTGCCGCCGGGCGCGGCGGACGAGACGGCGGTGCTGCCGCCGGTGCCGCCGGGCGCCGTGGACGAGACGGCCGTGCTGCCGCCGGTGCGTGACGGTGGCCCGGCGGACCGCGTTCCGCCGGGGTTCTTCCGGGACGAGCCGTCCGCCGGGGTGCGCCCGGACGGGACGGATGACCGCACGCGGGAGCTCCCGCAGGTCGACGAGCGGGGGACTCCGCGGCGCCGACCGCGGCCGGACTGGGCCGAGGAGACACCGCTGGACGACCTGCCGACGCTGGCGGACGAACTGCTCGGACCGCGCGACGACGACTACGCCGACGACCACGACGACGACCACGACGACGACCCGGGTCACGGCCGGCGCCGGGGCCGCTGATCCGACGGCCCCGGCGGTCGGTGTTCGCCGTCGGCCGTCGGCCGGCGGCACCCGGGGCGCCGTACCGCACAGCCGTTGTCAGTGGCGCCCCGCACAATGGAAGCCGCACCGCGGACCATGACGAAAGGGCGGGGTGAGCGATGACCGTCTGGGACGACCTCGTGGGCCAGGAGAAGGTGGCCGAGCAGCTCGACGCGGCTGCCCGGGACGCCGACGCGCTGGTCACCGCGGTCGCCGCGGACACTCCGGTGCCGGAGGCGTCGAAGATGACGCACGCCTGGCTGTTCACGGGCCCGCCCGGCGCGGGGCGGAACCAGGCGGCACGGGCGTTCGCCGCCGCCCTGCAGTGCGTGTCCCCGGACCGGGCGCTCGGCGGCTCCCCCGGCTGCGGCTTCTGCGACGGCTGCCACACCGCCCTCGTCGGCACGCACGCCGACGTCACCACGGTCGCCGCGGTCGGCACGCAGATCCTCGCCGACGACATGCGGGACACCGTCCGCAAGTCGTTCACCTCCCCGGCGAACGGCCGCTGGCAGGTGATCCTCGTCGAGGACGCCGAGCGGCTGAACGAGAAGTCGGCCAACGCCGTCCTGAAGGCGGTGGAGGAGCCCGCCCCCCGTACGGTCTGGCTGCTGTGCGCCCCCTCCATCGAGGACGTCCTGCCCACCATCCGCTCCCGCTGCCGTCACCTGAATCTGCGCACGCCCTCGGTGGACGCCGTCGCCGACATGCTCGTACGGCGTGAGGGCATCGAGCCCGACGTCGCCGCCGCCGCGGCCCGCGCCACGCAGGGCCACGTCGACCGGGCCCGTCGCCTCGCCGTCGACCCGGCCGCCCGCGAGCGTCGCGCCGCCGTACTGAAGCTCCCGCTCCGCCTCGACGAGGTCGGCGCCTGCCTGAAGGCCGCCCAGGAGCTCGTCGACGCGGCCGCGGAGGACGCCCGCCAGCTCGCCGAGGAGATGGACGGCAAGGAGACCGAGGAACTGAAGGCGGCGCTGGGCGCGGCCCAGGGCGGCCGGATGCCGCGCGGCACGGCGGGCGTGATGAAGGAACTGGAGGACAAGCAGAAGCGGCGCCGGACGCGGACGCAGCGCGACAGCCTCGACGTCGCCCTGACCGACCTCACCGCCTTCTACCGCGATGTGCTCGCCCTGCAGCTCGGCTCCAGGGTGGCGATCGCCAACGCGGACGCGGAGGACGCCCTCGATCGTCTCGCCCGTGGCACCTCCCCCGAGTCGACCCTGCGCCGCATAGAAGCGATCGCCGCCTGCCGCGAGGCCCTCGACCGCAACGTGGCGCCGCTGCTCGCGGTGGAGGCGATGACGATGGCCCTCAGAGCGGGCTGACCTCCGGGCACGCCCCGCGGACCCGGGCCCGGAGCGGAGTCGGAGTCGGACCGGGAGTCGGACCAGGATCAACAGGAGGTTGACCACATAACTCGTACGAGCCATAACGCCTACGGAGAGGATTCATCCGGTAGCCCACGGTTACGCTCGCCTGATGCACCTCTGGCGAATCCCCCGCCCGGCCACCTCGTCCGCAAGGCCCCCGGTCCGCATCGGCGGCGCCCTCCTCGCAGCGGTCCTGCTGCTCGTCCCCGCCTGCTCCCCCGAAGGTCCGGCGACCTCGGTCGGCAGCCCGGCGGAGGCCGAGCTGGCGGCACTGCCCCGGTCCGTTCCGCGCGCCCTCGCGCCCTACTACGGGCAGAAGCTGCACTGGCGCGGCTGCGGCGTCCCCGGCTTCCAGTGCGCCACGATGAAGGCGCCGCTGGACTACGCCGAGCCCGCCGAGGGGGACGTCAGGCTCGCGGTGGCCCGCAAGCGGGCCACCGGCAAGGGCAAGCCGCTCGGGTCGCTGCTGGTCAACCCCGGCGGGCCGGGCGGCTCGGCGATCGGCTACCTGCAGCAGTACGCCGCCGTCGGCTACCCCGCCGAGGTCCGCGCCCGCTACGACATGGTCGCGGTGGACCCGCGGGGCGTCGCCCGCAGCGAGCCGGTGACCTGCCTCGACGGGCGGCGGATGGACGCCTACGCGCAGACCGACACCACACCCGACGACCGCGCGGAGACCGGTGCGCTCGTCACCGCGTACCGGAAGTTCGCGGAAGGCTGCGGCGCCCACTCGCCCCGGCTGCTGCGGCACGTCTCCACCGTCGAGGCGGCACGCGACATGGACCTGCTGAGGGCGGCGCTGGGCGACGCGAAACTGACGTACGTGGGCGCGTCGTACGGGACGCTGCTGGGAGCGACGTACGCCGGACTGTTCCCGCAGCGGGCGGGCCGGCTGGTGCTGGACGGCGCCATGGACCCGGCGCTGCCCGCGCGGCGCCTGAACCTCGACCAGACGGCCGGCTTCGAGACGGCGTTCACATCCTTCGCGAAGGACTGCGTACGGCACCGGGACTGCCCGCTCGGCAGGCAGGCCTCCGAGGTCGGCCCGCACCTCAAGGCCTTCTTCCGGAAGCTGGACGCACACCCGATCCCCACCGGCGACATCGACGGCCGCAAGCTCGGCGAAGCCCTCGCCACCACCGGCGTGATCGCGGCGATGTACGACCAGGGCGCCTGGGAACAACTGCGCGGGGCGCTGGCGTCGGCGATGAAATCCCACGACGGCGCCGGCCTGCTCGCCCTGTCCGACAGCTACTACGAACGCGAGGCCGGCGGCCGCTACTCGAACCTGATGTCCGCCAACGCCGCCGTGAACTGCCTGGACCTCCCGGCCGCCTTCGCCACCCCCGACCAGGTGCGCAAGGGCCTCCCCGCCTTCGAGAAGGCGTCCCCGGTCTTCGGCGAGGGCCTCGCCTGGGCGTCCCTGGGCTGCGCGTACTGGCCGGTCAGGCCCACCGGTGAGCCCCGCCGCATCGAGGCGCGGGGCGCGGCGCCGATCGTCGTCGTCGGCACCACCCGCGACCCGGCGACCCCCTACCGCTGGGCCCGCTCCCTCTCCCGCCAGCTCTCCTCGGCCCGCCTCCTCACCTACGAGAGCGACGGCCACACCGCCTACGGCCGGGGCAGCGCCTGCATCGACTCCGCGATCGACGCCTACCTCCTCCACGGGACGCCCCCGCCGGCGGGAAAACGCTGCTCGCGGTCCTGATCGCCGGCCCGGCCCGGGTGCTCCGGCGGCTGGTACGGAGCACCCCGGAAACTGTGTAGACTTACCGACGTTGCTGATCGCACCATGGTGCGACAGCGCGCCGCCTTAGCTCAGATGGCCAGAGCAACGCACTCGTAATGCGTAGGTCTCGGGTTCGAATCCCGAAGGCGGCTCCATTGGAAAGGCCCAGGTCACTACTTCTGACCTGGGCCTTCGTCGTTTCCTTGATCGGTAGGTGGTCTAGCCCACCGCCCTTCGAGACGGGAAAACGGTCCCGATGGGTCCAAGATGGGTCCGGCGTGGGGCTGAGTGGGCCCAGATGGGCCCGCCGCCCATCAGGCCACCCTGCGACGCTGCCTCTTCAACGCCTTCTTCGCGGCCGCGGCCTTCACGGGCCGGGCCGGCTGCACCTCGTACTGCTCGGTCGCCTCGACCGGGGCGTGCCCGAGCTTCGCCGCCTGCTCGGCCTTCCGGTAGGCGGTGATCAGGTCCAGGGACGCTGAGGCGGTCGCGGCATGCATCTCGGGCAGGACCGTCTGGTAGGTGTCGCTCGTCATCCGGAGCGAGGCGTGGCCGAGCATCGCCTGTACGGCCTTCGGGGCGACGCCGGCCGCGAGCGCCAGGCTGGCGGCCTCGTGGCGGCCGTCGTGGAGCCGTATCGGCGGCAGCCCGGACAGCTCCACCAGCCGGTCCCAGCGGTCGGTGAAGAACTGCGGGTGGTACGCCGAGCCGTCCTCCTTCGTGAAGACCCGTCTGGCCGCCTCGGCGGGCGCGGGTACGCCGGCCGAGGCCCACTCCGCGCGCTCGTCGGCCTGCTTCTCGCGCCAGGCCTGCAGCAGCATCACCGAATCCCGGTTGAGCTTGATGTCCCGGACGCTGTCGGCCTTCGGGTCGTCCTCGTGCACCTCGTAGGAGATGGACACCAACTGTTCGCTGATGTGGATGACCTCCTCCTCCAGGTCCACCTCGTCCCAGGAGAGCGCGGCCAGCTCGCCGCGGCGCAGGCCGTGGAAGAGCACCAGGTGCCAGGCGGGGAAGTGGCGGTCGTCGACGATGTGATCCAGGAACTCGGCGGTCTGCTGCAGCGTCCAGACCATGACCGGGCTCGGCTTCTCGCCGGTGCGTCTCCAGCGGGCGACGCGCGGCGGGGTCCAGGCGAGCGCGCGCGGCTTGGTCACCTTGGGGAGGGTCACGAGCTGGGCGTAGTTCTTGGCGATCAGCTCCTCCTTCAGCGCGTCGGACAGCGCGGAGGACAGAGTGGCCTTGATGCTGACCATGGTGGCCGGGCCGGTGGTGCGCTGCAGCTTCTTCCGCTCGGTCAGGTACTCCTCACGGGCCGCTGTCCACACCGCTCGCCGGCGGGCCCGCTCCTTCTTCTCCTCCGGGGTCCCGGTCGGCGCCTCGCGCCACGCGGCGGAGGCTTTGTCGGCCGCCTCCTTCAGCTCGGCGACCTTGGCGCGATGCTCTGCGCGGCGTTCGTTGTCGGAGATGATCCAGTCGAACAGGCCCTGGCAGTGGCGGGCGCGCAGGTCCCGCATCTTCAGCGCGCCCAGGTGCGGCAGCAGGTACAGCTCGATGTCGCGCTGATACTCGTGGGCGGTGGTCCGCTTCAGCTCGGTCTTCTTCTTCTTGTGCCAGCGGGCCAGGAACTCGGCGACCGTCTCGTCCGACAAGACGTTCACCCCGGCTTTGGCGGCCCGCCACACCTCCTCGGCCTTCGCCGCCGCCTCGGCCTGGGTGATGAATCCCCCCTCACGGGCCCGCCTGCGCTTCCCGCTGCCGTCCGGCTCCAGCTCGATCGAGTAGTACCAGGAGCCGTGGGCGCGCTCCTTGAGCCGGGGGCAGGACCGGTCCAGAGAGCCGATCTTCTGCTTGCCGTTGCCGTCGAGGACGGGTGTGCCGTCGGGCCGAATCAACGGCCCCTTGCACGCACACCTCTTGTACGTCTTGTCCTCAAACACTGGGTCCCCCCCAACGCTTTCGTGTCCCTCTTGATGTTCATTCTTGCCGATACTGCTAGCCCCTTCCTGTCTTTGCCCGTGTATGGTGAGCGGCAGGTTGGCGCGGGGGAGATCGCGACACCGAGCATGACGAAGAGCAACACTCAGCCCGGCGGACATCGCGGAATGAGCCTCAGCGAGGTCCTGGCTCTGCCCGCGACCGTCAATGTTGTGACCGCGGCTCGCGCGTTGGGTATCGGTCACAACAAGGCGTACGAGTTGATCAAGACTGGGTCGTTTCCGGTGCGGACGCTGGCGATGGGCGGGACAGTCCGTGTGCCGACAGCGGCTCTCTGGGAGGCTCTTGGGGTCGGCTCTCTGCGACTCGACTGACCACGGGACGCTGTGTAGTGATGGGGAACGTTCATGCCGCGCTTGTACGGCTTCGATAACCAGGCGCTGACCCGTATCCGCGCCGAGGAACGGCAAGTCGTACGCGAGGCGGTCGGCCGTCTGCGCTCCGGGCAGCCGCAAGCGCAGGTGGCTGCCTGGATGAACTCCGAGGGGCACCGCGGCACGCTGGGCGGGGAGTGGACCTCCATGACCCTCGGCCGGCTGCTCGACAATCCGGCGATCGCCGGCTTGGAGCGGGACCCCGACACTGGTGAGCTGCGTGAGACGGGCCGGGAAGCACTCATCACCCCGGAGGAGTTCCGGTGGCTGCAGGAGAGCCGCCCCAGTCGGCTAGGCAGCGTCCGCAGCGGTCAGCGCCGCGAGGACGACTACGAGTACCTGCTGGCGGGCGGCCTGAGCGTGTGCGGCCAGTGCGGACAGCAGATGACCGGTGGCCGCACCAGCGCGCGCACGCCGTCCTATCGCTGCCCCACGAGCTTCGAGGGCCGGGGTGGGTGCGGAAAGGTCCGCATCACCGCGTCGTTGCTCGAGGATTACGTCGGTGAGCACGTCCTTGGTGAGCTAGCGCGGCCCGGAGCGCAAGAGGCGCTGGAGCAGGCCCGCGCACGTTTGACCACCGAGGCCGAACAGGTGCGAGTCCGGATCACCGAGCTGGAGGCGTCCCGAGCGGAGTTGGCGGAGCCATACGAGGGGCGCCAACTGTCGCGGGCGGCCTTCGATGCTGCCGACCGGCGCATCAGGGACAGCCTGAAGAAGGAGCGTGCCCGGCTGCGGTTCCTGGAGCAGATCGTGGACGTGCCCATCGGCGGGGTTGAGGATCTGGCCCGCTGGTGGGAGCACGCTCCGCACCGCTCCAGGCGAAGTTTGGTGGTTCTCTTGGTGGAGCAGGTCGTCATCCACCCCGCGCGGGCACGCGGGGTTCGGGTCGTGGACGACCGGGTCACGTTGCGCTGGCGCACTGAATCTGCCTCGCAGGCCTCTTAGTCCTGCACGTCGTGGTCGGGTGACTTGGCCCACCAGTAGATCAGTTCGTTCAGGGTCTGCACGCTGACCCTCTTGCGGAGTTGGCCGAGCTGCTCGTTGATCCATGCCGGGCTGACGCCGAGATTCTTCGAGGCCTGCACCTGCGTCCGGCCCAGGCACAACTCACGCAGGATGGCCCGCTGCAGAGGCGTGGTCGACAGGCCGTCGTCCTCGCCGCGGTACCCGCTGAACCAGGGCTCGGCGCGCTCCCAGAACAGTCCGAAGGTGTGGGCAGTCTTTGCCACAACGAGCGGGTAGGAGATCATGATGGCCTCGTCGGCGGGTGGTTCGCCCGTGTCACTGTAGACGGGGACGAAGGCCACCCGGCGGTCGAAGATGATGCACCGCGGGAAGCGGCCGTTGAGCGTACGGATCTCAGCGCCGGCGGCGGTCATGGCCTTCGCCCAGTCGCCGACCGTGGCGACGCGGCGCACCGAGCTGTGGTACAGCGTCCGCATGGTCAGCCCCTGCTGGAGGGCGCCGAGGTCGCGCTCGTAGGAGTACGCCAGGTCTTCCGGTGTGCGGTGGCCGGGTTGGGCGGAGATGATCTCGGTGCGGGCGCTGGCGTGCTCGCGGGCGATGTACTCGTTGACCACATCGCGGCCCTTGAGGTGCTGGATCGCCTCGATCGTCAGTCGGGCTGACTGGAACTGGTCTTGGAGGGTGGCCAGGAATGCCGGCAGCGCCCCCATGTATGCGGTCAGAAGCTGCAGTTGGGTGTGAACTCGCTCGACCATCCCCAGTGCGGGATGTCTCGGTTCTATCGGGGTGTAGGTGTCGCTGCCTGCGGGCGGGCTACTCACTACCAGGCCCATGGCGAGCAGTTGGGCCAGGCCCGGAGTGTCCGGTGAGAGTGGCTTTCCGTCCAGCACTCGCTGGTAGGTGATGAGCATGTCGTCGGACAGATCCGGCAGGTCCGGAACTTGTGGCACTTTCCCAACCCCTGATTTGTAGGCCTGGTGAAACTGTGGTGTAGATGCCGCTTGAATATGCTTCTCGCCCCTAACAGAGTGTGCCTGTCGGGCACTTGGCGCGAACAATCGCCTCGCCGCACCTTGGCTGACGTGCTTCCCCGTCGTTCTCGGCTCGGAGTCGCATCACGCGGCGCCGCAACAAGTCAGGGCGGCAGACACCACGTGGCAGGTCGTCGAGGACGGCATTGCTGACGGCGGAGGTGCCCCGATCACGCCACTCGACACCACCTGGTAGTTGCTCGTGCGCGGACGGTGGGGGCCGGTCCGTACATGAGGGGGAAGCTGCGGGGTTGGTGGATGCGCCTGAGATCGAAGGCGGGACATCCCGCCGAACGGGAGGAATAGTGCAGTGGCGATCGATCCGGCCCGGATACGGAAACGTGCGATAGAGGCCGAGCAGTCTGGCCGGCGCTTGCTGAGCGTCGATGAGGCTGAGCAGGCGTTGCGCGCGCTGGCCGTGGTGGTCGAGCAGGAGCAGCCGTCTGGCGATCCTGTGGTGCTACAGGCGAGCTGACACCAACCGCGAGGGCGGGCATCTTTAAGATGCCCGCCCTTTCGCGTGCCCTGACCTGCGAAAATTGCCCCAAAAAATGTAGCCCAAGATCACCATTGCCGCTAGAATAAGAGGAAGCGGGCGGGAACCGGACCGCCCCGATACGGCCTCTTGGAGCGAGCCATGACGATCACCACCCTCCCCATCGACCGGATCCATCGCAACGAACGCCAGCCGCGCGAGTTCTTCGAGCCCAACGCCCTGCAGGAGCTGGCCGACTCCATTAAGAGGTTCGGCCTCATGCAGCCGATCGAGGTCCGCCGCGCCGGCGACAAGTACGAGATCGTCGCCGGCGAGCGCCGCTGGCGCGCACACCAGCTCGCCGAGCTGTCCGACATCAAGGTCATCGTCACCGACGACGACCTCACCGAGATGGAGCGGTTCAAGCGGTCGGTGGCCGAGAACATCAACCGCGCCGACATGACCCCGATCGAGGAGGCCAAGGCGTTCCGCCGCATCCTCGACGAGCAGGAAGGCGCCGAAGCCAAGGACGTGGCCAAGGAGTTCGGCAAGTCCGCACAGTACGTGATGCTCCGCCTGGCGCTGCTGAACCTGACCGAGGAAGTGCAGCAGCACGTCAACTCCGGGGCGATCGGCACCCAGGCCGCCGTCCAGATCGCCGCGCTCACCCCCGGCAACCAGGCCGCCGTCCTCAAGAAGTGGGCGGGCGGCGCCTTCGCCGGCGACAACGAGCTCGTCCACTTCGCGTACGCGCTCAAGCAGCAGCAGAACCAGGTCGTCGCCATGATCGTGGAGGAGCTGTCCCCCGAGGAGCGCGAGGAGCGGCAGCGCGAGCGCACCAAGACCCGCAGCAACATCGACCGCATCGAGCGCACGCTCGGCCTGCTGGAGGAGCTGGCCAAAGCCGACCCGATGAAGCTGGCCCTGGCCCTCGAGGGGGAAGTCACCAAGCGGCTGGAGCAGATGGACCGCGTTGCCGACGCCGTCGCCAAGGCCCGCTTCAACATGCGGCAGGCCAAGGCCCACGCCGACGCCCGCGAGATCGCCCGACTGAACCCCGACGCCGAACACCAGAGCCTCGCCGACAAGGCCAAGAAGGCCCAGCCCAAGCCGCCCGCCAAGACCGCCGCGGCCCGGCCCACCATCCCGAAGCCGCAGCCCCCGGCGAAGAAGGCCGCGTCCGTGCCCAGGTCGAAGGCCCCGGCGAAGGCGGCCACGCCCAAGCCGAAGGCACCGGCCAAGCGCGTCGCCTCCGTCAAGTCCTGACCCGAACCGGCCCGCCTCGCCCGGGGCGGACCGGGCCCCGTTCCCACCACCGAAAGGAACCACTCGTGAGCGACACCACCGGCCGCGACTGGAAGCGCATGACACCCGCCGAGTTCGGCCGCCCGGTTAAGCCCAGCCAGGACGCACTGTTCCTCACCAGCGAGACCGACGCCTGCGGTACCGACACCCTCGACGGCTTCGGCTTCGGCGCCCATCTGTTCGGCGACCAGTCCGACACCGGTCGGCTCACCGACTACCCGCGCCGCGCGGTCGAGCCCGACGGCACCGTGCACGCAGCCCGCTTCACCGGCTGCCACACGTTCATCACGGCCTGCGCCGCCTATCCGGCCCCGGCGGCCGACCGCCTGGAGTGCCGCAGCGACCGCCAAGTCACCTGCAGAAACTGCCTCCGCTAGATGTGCCACAACACTCGAACGTGTTATGTTCTGCTCGCTGAAGGGGAACGGCTGCAGTCGCGGGACCGGCCTCTCAGCACTGCCGTGGCACGCGGCATCCCCCAACGGTGTCTGGCGGGTGGCAACCCCCCCGCGCCCTACCCGCCAGACGCCGGCACCGCCCATGCGGCGCCACAAGGGGACGCCGCACCACGCAGCCGCGAACGGACCCGCCCAGGCCACCCAGCCAGGCGGGTCCCCGCGTGCTCAGGAGGACCCACATGACCGACACCTATCGCAGCGAACACGCTGCAGACCCCGCCCTGTTCGAACGGCTGATGAGGGAACGGTACGGACCGCTGTCCAAGGTCCTGGCCGAACGTACGCGCCCGTGCCCGCCCTCACCCCCACCCCGGAGACGACCCGCCATGCCGGCCATCTACACGCCCAAGCCTGATCCCGACGCGGCACGGCACTTCGCCGATCTGTCGGAGGCGGTAGGCGCTCCGAGCGTCCGCCCCATCCCGGCCGACATCAGCAAGCGCACCCCACCCGCCCCGGGCATGACCTGGTGCTACTCGTGCGACGGCTGGTGCACAGACCAGGGCATCTGCGGCTGCAACGACGCCTAGGCAAGCGGCGTGCGCTACTTCCACGGTGGTGTCCCCGGGCTGAAGCCTGGGGACCTCCTCACCTCGCATCCCCCGTACGTCGTCGCCGGCTGCACGGTCTGCCGGGCCGGCGCCCAAGGCCAGACCGCCACGATGGGCGACGGCCAGGCCGTCGACCCGTCCACCGGCCGCCCCGACCGCGTCTACATCACCACCGACCGCGAGTACGCGCGGTTCTACGCCTCCCGCTACTGGTACGGCGACCTCTACACCGTCGAGCCGGTCGGCGAGTTGGAGCTCTCCGCCGAGGACCCCTGGCCCACCTGGTGCGTGCCCGCCGCCCGCGTCGTGTCCGTGTACACCCGGGCCGTCCAGCTCACACCCCATCAGCGCCGCACCCTAATGCGCCGCTGGGCCGCAGCGGACAGGACGCGCGGTCGGTGACCGCCGCCCGTCCCGGCAAGGAACGGCCGACCGCCGACCAGGTACGCAACCTGATCGGTCGCGCCGAACGCCGCCAGCTCACCCCCGAGGAGGCCATGCGGCTGCGCGCCGGCGTCGAGCACCTGATCGCCAGCCAGGCAGACCTGGCCCTCCAAGACGGCCAGCCCACCAGCGCCCCGCACAGCCTGCGCCTGGCCTGCGCCGCACTGCCCGCCGCCGACAGGAACTCCCCATGACCGTCTTCCCGCTGGACGAGCTACGGGCCGACACCCCGTGCGAAGTCCTCCACGCAGCAGCGCCGTTGGCGCGGCGTCTCGCCGACGAGCCCGCCGAGGCCCTGACCGCCGCGCGCCGCGAACGCAATCACCTCGCCGCGTGGCTGGCGGCACTCCACCCCAGTGTCCTCGCCCCCGCACCCGACGCCGGCGACGGTTGGCACCGGCTGTTCCTGCGCGCTGGGGGCTGGCAGTTCACCTGGCCCATCCCGCCCGCCGACCTGCCGCTGTTCGACCATGTGCGGAGGGTCCCCGCCGGCGATGTCCGCGCGCGCTGGGACGGGCACACCATCGCCCAGATGTACCTGCGCATCCGCACCCACACAGCAGTGCTGGGCATGGGCAACGGCATTAGCACCTGACGTGCGACCAGCAGCAGCACCGCCGCCATCACCAACAGCAGCCGATGGCACCGCTGTTGCTCCTGCAGCACTCGAACAGCACCGCTACGGTAGGCAGCACAACCCGACAACGAGACGGCCCCCGACGGTGAGGACACACCAGCGGGGGCCTGAGCAGCAGGAGAGCGAGCCTCCCGTGCCTGACCCGTACCGTACCGTGCTGGCACCACCCAGCCGCACCAGGATGACCAGAGTGCTGGTCACCGCCGTCTTCCTCGCCGCGGTCGCCGCGTTCGAATCCGTGGGCTTCCGCCTGTCGTACGAGGCCCTGCACCGCGTCGCGGTCGACAACGCGGTCCCCGAGAACAGCGCGTGGATGTTCCCCGTCCTGGTCGACGGCGGGATCGTCCTGGGCTCCATCGGCGTGGTCCGCGCCTTGGCCGCCCACCGCCCCACCAGGCCGTACTGGGCCGTCACGGTCGGCTTCACCCTGGTGAGCTGGGCCTTCAACGTCTCCAACGCCCCCCGTACGGCCGGCGGGTGGGCGGTCGCCACCGTCGCGCCGCTCGCGCAGATGGTCGCCCTGGAGATGGGCATGCAGGAGCTGCGGGCACTGCTGCTGCAGGCCGACGCCGAACCGGCACCAGCACCCGAGACGGAGGCAGCGCCAGCACCCGAAGCAGCACCATCACCCCAGCCGCAGGCAGCACCAGCACCCAGGGCAGCGGAAGGCAGCACCGAGCAGCAGGCCGACGATGACGAGCAGGAGCAACCGGAGCCCGAACAGCACCGGGCCGACGACGAACAGCAGCCTGACGGCGACGAGCAGCAGTCCGGCGACGACGAGCAGCAGGAGAAGTCGGGTGGCAACGGCGCGCCGCAGCGCCAGCAGCGCCAGCGGGCCCCGCTGCAGCCGGACACCAGCAGGGCCTGGCCGGTGCTGTACGAGGCGTGCAGCACTGAGGAGGAGCGCATCACCCTCACCCGCGACGCGCTTCGGGACCGGCCCAAGCTGACAGCACCGCAGTGGGCCGTCGACATCGGCAAGGGCGAGACCCGGGCACGAGACCTGCTTCGCGCGGCCCGCAAGCCGGCCGCCGACGTCGAGCCGCAGGCGCAGTTGGAGCTGCTGAGCGCCTGATCCTCTACTCTGGGCGGGCGTAGGGCGCGGGGGAACGCTCCTACACGAAGGGCTCCTGCTGTGAGTGCTGCGCCCGCCCGCATTCCCGAGTCGCTGCTGCCGCTGGCCGTCCCGATCGACGACCTGACCGAGTACTACCGCAACCCACGCAGCGGCGACGTCGAGGCCATTGCCGAATCGCTGCGCGTCAACGGCCAGTACAAGGCCATCGTCGTCAACCGCGGTTCCCACACCGGCCGCCCCAACGAGATCCTGGCCGGCAACCACACCTGGGCCGCCGCCAAGCAGCTCGGCTGGGAGCAGATCGCCGCGACGTTCATCGACGTCGGCGACGAGGACGCGGCCCGCATCGTTGTCGTCGACAACCGCACCTCCGACCTGGCTGGCTACGACAGCGAGCTGCTGGCCGACATCCTGGAGGAGCTGCCCAACCTGGAGGGCACCGGCTACGACCAGGACTCCCTGGACAAGCTGCTCGACCACCGGGCGCTGCCGGCGACGATCGACCTGCCCTCGGACGGGCAGGGCACCGGCGCCATGGCCAAGTTGGAGTACCTGCAGTGGGGCTACCTGCAGTGGTCCAACATGCGCGTGCAGATCACTGCCGCCGAGGTGGAAACCCTCAACCAGATCTACGAGCGGTACACCACCGAGAACCGCGGTGACCTCGGATTCGGCTGGCACCTGCTGCAGGAGGCCCACACCGAGACCGCCGAGGCCCCCGACGTCGAGGTGAAGGCCGGGCCGGACACGGACGCGGTCGCCGGCGACGACGCCGACGAGGTCGAGGCCGACGACGACGGCTACGAGGACAACGAGGACTCGGAGGACGAGGACGCATGAGGACCATCGCTCCCAAGACCACGTTCTACGAGGCGTACCCGCTCGCCGACCTGCAGCCCGCCGACTACAACCCGCGTCTGCTGAGTGACGAGGCTTTCGCGCGGCTGCAGAAGTCCATCGGGCACCACGGCATCGTCAAGCCGGTCATCCTAAATGCGGACGGCACCCTGGTCGCAGGCCACCAGAGAACCAAGGCGATGAAGGCGCTCGGCATCACGCACACGCCGGCCGTGATGCTGGGCACGAAGGTCCGCCTCACCGACGAGATCCAGTTCAACCTCCTGCACAACCGGGTCGAGACCGAGGCGAGCATCGTGTACGCCCAGCCCGGCCCGATCGGGCAGTGGTGCTGGATCCCGTGGGAGACCATCAACGTCGCCAACTCCCGCAACAAGCCGTTCCAGCAGGCCATCTCCTACATGACCGGCGGGCACGGCGCGTGGGGCAGCGTCGTCATCGACGACCAGGGGCAGATCGCCCTCAACGCCGAGTACGCGGTGGTGGCGGCCGCGAACCATTTTGACGTCCTCGCCTGGACCTGCGCGAGCCTGGACGCCGCCGAGCTCGTCGCCGACCTCACCGGCGAGTACGGCGTCTACGACTGGTCCGGCCTCGAGGACCAGGCCCCGGTCTACAACCAGCACATCGTGCAGCCCAAGCGGCTGCGCCAGTACAGCTCGCTGAAGAAGCAGGGGAAGCTCGCCTACAAGAGCGAGACGTGGGAGAAGCTGGCCCTGCCCCGCCTGCGCAAGGCACCCCACTTGCGGGTGGTCGACTTCGGCGCCGGGCACGGCGACTACGCCAAGAAGCTGCGCGCCGACGAGGGCCTCCTGATCGACGACTACGAGCCGTACCGCACCACGCCCGGCAAATACGCCGTCGACATCCAGGGCGTCGTCAGCATGATCCGCACCATCGAAAAGCGGGTCGCCGAGCACGGCCTGTACGACATGGTGGTCCTCGACTCCGTCATCAACGCCACCACCTCGCTGGATTACCAGCACTGGGTGCTCACCACCGTGAATGCGCTGTGCCGCGCCGACGGCACGGTGTGCATCGGCACCCGCAACCTGCTCGCCGAGCTGAACTTCGAGAAGAAGCAGCACTCCACCAGCCGGCACGACTCCACCCGCCTGTCCTTCCTCGACAAGGAGAACGTGGACATGCGGTTCATGCAGGGCAAGTGGATGCGCATCCGGTACCACACCCCCGAGACGCTGCAGGAACTGCTTGAGGCGTACTTCGGAGAGGTGAAAGTCGCCGGCCGGTCCAACGCCACGCTCCGGGCCGTGTGCCGGAACCCGCTCAGGCTTTCCGACCTCGATTACGAGAAAGCCCTGGACGAGGAATTCAATATGCCTTACCCGAACGAATTCCGGCACGGCCGCCATAAGCGACTTGTGGAAAATTTGGTAAAATTGGTGAAGGAAAGGGAAAGTCCCTAGCGTTCACCAAGAGGGGGGATTCAAGTAATTCCGCAACCGCCCGTTCGGGTCGGTCTCGAAAGCGCCGCGCCATACCTGATCATGTGGCTGGCCGGGATTCGCAACGTGAACCTCGACCGCCACTGTCTGGAATGCTTCGGCACCTCCGACCGCCACCCGGTCAACTCGCGGGCGCCCCGACAGAGTGTCACCCTGCCGGCGGAGAACCCGCCGCTGGTCTGGTACGTGTGCGCCCTTCCCCACCCGTGGGACTGGGCGAAGAACGCACACCTGGCCTTCGAGTACGCCGAAGGCCACCAGTGGGAAGGCCCCGCCCTCGTGCAGGGCCTCAAGGTGAGCCTCGAAAACGCCCGCCCGATCACCGGATGGGGCGAGCACTCGATACCCGCCTGGGCCCGCCACCGGGGCTCGTGGAGGTACCGAACCTGCCGCAACTGGCAGTTCGCCTGGTGGCTGCGAACCAACCGCAGCGCACCCGACGCACCGCCCGCGGTCTGGCAGCCGCCGGAAGATCCGAACGCACCCGAGCAACTGACCTTCCCGTAGGCCAAGCGGCCCGGCGGCCCAACCAGGGCCGCCGGGCCTTCTGCACGCCAAGCCACTACGGTCGCAGGGGCCCAGAGTGACACTGATCGGAAGGACCAGATGTGACCGACCGCGCCAGCCAGCGGCAAGCCGCCCTCGACGCCCTGATGTCGGGTTGGCAGTCCGAGGGCGGGGGCCGAACGGATCACCTCCTCACCGCGCTCACCCACGCCGTACTGGCGCTTGGCGAGACGCCGACTGCCGCGGCCCTGACTGCGCCGGCGAGCGACGCCCCCCGCGCCATGCAACTCCTCTCCCTGATCCGAAGCGTGGGCGGCGACTGGGACAGCAAACGCGCCCTCGCCGCCTACAAGGCGCTGGGGATCAAGGCGGACGGCAGTCGGGTGCTTGATGCCAAGACCGCCCGCCAAGACCTCATCGCCCTCGCCGACGCCCGGCTGATCGAGCGCGTAGACGGCAGCAGCACCTTCACCGCGCTCAAGGACTGACGGCGCCCGACGTACCGTCGAACCCGCGAGCGACACCAGCAGCATCCCCGAGCCGCAGCCGGTCCGCCCCTGGCGGCCGGAAGACGGGCCCTGGCCGAAGGTGCGCACCTACCCGCGCATCGACGGCCCCGCCCTGCAGGTGTGGTCGGCCGGCAAATGGCGGTGGGCGCCTGTCCTCGCACGACAGGACTGGGCAGACGGCCGCGTCTTCTACCAGGTGTCCGTCGACCTCACCGGCTCGACCACCGTCACGATCCGCCTCTACGAGTGGCCCCAGCCAGGCCTGCGCGCCGCGCCGCAGCCCACCCCCGGCACCGGCAGCGGCGACACCACGCAGACCCCGCCGACCGGCCCCGCCTGAACCCGGTCAGCCTCGCCAGACCCGGCCAGGATCTTGCAGTGCCATCATGAGTGGCGGCGTGGGGGCGCGCAGCAGCGAGAGGATCCTGCCGGTGGGACGCCCCGACAAGGCCGCGCGCGCCGCCATCGCACAGCGGCGAGCGGACGCCATCGACCTACGCCTGGCCGGTGTGGACTGGCTCACCGTCGGCCGCAAGCTCGCCGCCGACCCCCGCATCAACTCCGACCGGGTCGCCTACCCCCAGGGCTACGGCATCGACCGGTACAGCAAGGGCCTCGAACCGCCCAGCGACGACCAGCTCATCAACGCCGCCTGCAAGGACGTCCGCCAGGCCCTCAAGGAGCGCACCACCGAGCAGGACGAGAAGGCCGACGAGCTGCGCGCCGTGGAGAATCTCCGCCTCGACCGACTGTTCTTCGTCGCCTACCGCCAGGCCGTGAAGGACGGCGACCTCCCCGCCATCGACCGCGCGCTGCGGATCATGGAGCGCCGCGCCCGCATGAACGGCCTCGACAAGCCGTCCAAGACCGAGATCGTCACCCCGGCCGCCGAAGGCAGCGAACTGACCGCCGTCGCCCTCGACGAGCTCGAAGCCCTCATCGACATCTCGGAGGAGGCCGCGCATGGCTCGGACGACTAGCGCCGAACGCGAAGCCGCGCTGCTCGCCGCCTACCGCCGCAAGCCGCCGGCCGAGCGCCGCGCCATCGCCGCGAAAGCCTCCCCCGAGCTGCGCGGCCAGCTCGCCCGCATTGAACGCCTCATCGCCATGGACGCCTCGCCCGGCGCGCTGGCCGCCGTCCTCACCGAGCGCCGCGAGATGCAGGCCCGCCACCTCCACCTCATCGACCAGGCGTGGATCGACATGGCCGAAGGCCGCGCCGACCGCGTGATGATCACCATGCCGCCCCGGCACGGCAAGTCCCGCCGCGCCTCCCGCTGGGCACCCCTGTGGTACCTGCGCCAGCACCCCGACCGCCGCATCATGATCGCCTCCTACTCCGGCGACCTCGCCGAAGAGCACTCCCGGTGGATCCGCGACGCCATCGAGACATGGGGCGACGACCTCGGCATCCACCTCAACCCGTCATCGCGGGCGGCGATGCGCTTCGACATCGCCGGGCACCAGGGCGGCCTCGTCGCAGCCGGCATCGGCGGCAGCCTCACCGGCAAGGGAGCCACCATCGCCCTCGTCGACGACCCCGTGCAGGACATGGCCTCCGCCGACTCCCCGTCCATGCGCCGCAAGACCTGGGAGTGGTGGCAGTCCGTCCTGCAGACCCGCCTTGAACCCGACGGCGCGATCTGCGTCATCCAGACCCGCTGGAACGAAGACGACCTCGCCGGCCGCATCCTCGCCGACGCGCAGGCCAACGAGTGGAAGATCATCGACCTGCCCGCGCTCGCCGACAGCGACACCGACCCCCTCGGCCGCACGCCCGGCGAACCGCTGTGGCCCGAACGCTTCGACGCTGAGCACCACGCCACCACCCGCCGCCGCGTCGGCGAACGCGTCTGGGCCGCGCTCTACCAGCAAAAGCCCCGCCCACCAGAGGGCGGCGTGTGGCAGCGGGCCTGGATCACCGACCACCGGCTCACCACCGTCGAGTTCGGCGGACTCGACATGGCCCGCGTCATCGTCGCCGTCGACCCCGCCGGCGGAGAGTCCGCGATCGGCGACGAGACCGGCATCATCGGCGCAGCACGCGGCTACGACGGCCACCTGTACGTCCTCGAGGATCGCTCCGGGAGCATGGGCGCGAACGACTGGGGCCGCACAGCCTGCCTTCTCGCGCTCGCCCTCAAGGCCGACGCGATCGTGGTCGAGTCGAACTACGGCGGCGACATGGCCCGCCAGGTCCTCTCCCAGGCGTGGGAGCAGCTACGCCGCGAGGGCTCCACGAACGGCGCCCTCATGCCCCGCGTCCTCGAAGTCACCGCCAAGGTCGGCAAGCGCCTGCGGGCCGAACCGATCGCGCAGCTCTACGAGCAGGGCCTGGTCCACCACGTCGGCGCGCACGTCGCCCTGGAGGACCAGATGGTCACCTGGGTCGTCGGCATGGACAGCCCCGACCGCATGGACGCCGCCGTCCACGGCCTGACCGAACTCGCCGACCCCGACCAGCTCGCCGCCGTCGCCGGACACATCCACGACGACCGCCTCGGCGGACGCCGATAACCCCTGGAAACGGCTTCATAAGGTCAACGGCCCAGCCAGACCGAGTCGGATGACTGAGAGCGCGGGGTCGTCACGAGCTGATGTGAACGCCGAACAGCCTCTCACCTGCGCCGGTTGGACTTCACATCCCCGCCATGTAGCCTCGCCTCCAATCGAGAGACGGAGAGACGTCATGGTGGCACGGCTGGACGTGACATATGGGGACAACGGTGAGCGGGAGCATGCCGTCGAGAACTCCGACGCACTGGCCCGAGCCTTGGTGGCGGCGGTGCGTGGTGAGAGAGGTGCTGAACCATCAGCCGAGACGAAATTCGCTGAGTTGCTGCGGGACATCGTCCGCGCCAGCCGGCTGATTAAGTACTTGGAGGAGTGGCGAGAGCTGGTAATCGTGCAGGCAGACATGCTGGATGCCGATGCAAGCCGCGTCAACCTCGGAACGGCAGCGGGGATGTCCCCGTCGAAGTTGTACAGGATTTTGGAGAAGCACGGTCGGCCCAAGAACCGTACGCCGCTGACGCGTCTGGATCTTGTGGAACATGCCATCACCGCCGAGGCTGGCGAGTGGACCCCGGCACGTGTCATAGAGACGCTGGAGAGCTACGGCTTCGAGACGGATGACAAGGGTGCACGATCGCTGCTGCGAAGCCTGAACAGGGAGAACGTCCTGGAGCGTAAGCCCGGAGTCGGGGGTCGCGCGATTTACCGGATTCCCGGGGCAGGCCGGGAGTGGTTGTACGTCCTGGACCCGAAGCTGGACACCGTGGAGGGAGGACCATCGACTCCGGCGCGGGTGTCGAAGCTGGCCAGCGAGGAGGTCGGGCCGAGGCGCTGGTGGCTGGGCCGAAAGCTCAAAGAGATGAGAGCCGGTGACCGGTTGTGGATCTACTTTGCCGCACCGGAGAAGAAGATTGCTGCCATGGCCGAGGTGTCCTCGGAGCCGTACCCGGCGCCGACTGGTTCGGAAAAGCCGTACCTGGTCCAGGCGACACTGCATGCTAAGGCGACTGAGGCGCTGCGGAAGAATCCGGTGAGGCTGGAAGCGATGGCGAACCAACACCCTCAGGGATGCGTCGGCCTGGCCGACGCGGATCTGGCGCTGGTGCTGAAGCATGCGGCTCTGTAAGACGCCACCCGTGCACAGCCGGGTCCCGAAAGCGGGCCCGGCTGGTAGCCTTCCGGCCCATGTCGATCAGGGGGAGAGTGATGGTCGCGGCCCTCATCTGCGTCGTCGTCGGCGGCGGCGTCCTGCTGTGGCCTGGCTCGGATGAGGCGCCCACAGCACCCACCTCGCAGCAGATCAAGGCCTCCGCGCAGGCCCGCCTGGATGCCTCGACGGACGCGGGGCGCGTCGCTCGGGCGAACCTCAAGGCCACCGCTAAGACGCCCAGCGAGGAAACGTGCCAGGCCGCGTGGGACAACCTGCTGCCGTCGGAGCAGAAGCCGCTACTGCGCGGGACGTGGATGCACGCTTGCGTGGACCCCGCCGCCCCGTAACAGCACAACCCTCAGCGTGCGTTGACTCTTCCTCGGCTGCGTCAAATCGGGCGCCGGTGGGGCAGAGTGCGGTAGTAACCTGCGGGCATTGTTCGGGCTTGGATGCTGGGGGAAGCACGTGATCGTTCGCCACAGGGTGCCGGAAGGGATGCCGCGTCCCACGGGCGATGAGGGCCAGGCACTTCTCGATGCGGTCTGGCTGCACTTCAGCGCCGCCCGTCAGTGGCCGACTTTCGATGAGATCGATCGCAGGCTGCACCTGAAGGGTCTGGTCTTTGAGCAGGCCGTCCAGCAGCTGTGTCCGGCGCTGTTGCGGGGCCTGAACCGAGATATCTCGCTGCTCCCACAGGGCACGCAGCTACTGGAACTGACGATCGCTGGCGTTGCGAACACCGAGGGCGCGTCTGTTATTAGCGTTTTCCTCGGCATGGTGCGGACAGCGGCCACGATCGAGCCCCACTTTGGGCGGGGCGAGGAGCAGCCATCGCTGAGGCCCCAGGACCTGAGGTCGACGGACGGCATCGACGCCGGGCTGCTGACTAGCGAGGTTATGTACGCCGCAGCTGTGATCGGCGTGCACGAGCCCTGCTTCACCGGTGGCGGCTTCAGCCATGGGGCGAAGGATTGGACGCTGTACTTCGACCGGGGCATTAGGCCGTTCGCTGACGTGCGCCAGTTGGAGGACTACTGGAAGAGGCGCACGCAGGTGCTCGGGGCACCGCGAGTAGCGGGCGACAATCTGCCCTTCGCGGACCTGCGGACCGACTACGACTACGTTGCGCCTTGGCCGTCAGGAGCGCCAGCCGTGCCAGCCCCCGCCGAGGAGTCGCCGAAGACTCTGACCGTCGAGTGCGTTCTGCACCCGCTGATCGCGGAGGTGACCGCCGATCGGTTTGCCAGCGGCTTCTACCGCGACGCGGTAAGTCGCGCGTTCCAGGCAATCGAGAACCGTGTGCAGGAGTTGGCCGCCAGTAATGAGATCGGGGAGAGGCTCATGGGCATCGCCTTCGGCGCGAAGCCAGGCCCCCCAAGGCTCACGGTGACCCGGTCCACGGGAGGCTCGTTGGAGAGCGAGCAGAACGGCATGCAGTTCCTCTTCAAGGGCGCAACTGGCGCGCTGCGGAACCCTCGGATGCACGGGCCGGCTGAGGAGGACGACCGCGACGAGGCCGAGGAGATGCTGGTGTTCGCCAGCTTCCTGATGCGGCGCCTGGACATCGAGGACGACAAGCGCAAGGCCGCCGCATCACCGCCGTGATCCCACGCTGCCTCTAAGCTGGCTGCGGGCGCGGGGCCCGCACGCCTGGAGGGGCAGCCGTGAGGCACCTGCGTGAACTACTTATCGATGCCTGGTCGTGGCTCAACTACAAGCAGGCGATGGCCCATCCCGCCCGACCAGGGCATCACGCGTTCCCCGAGCTAAACACCTCATGGGTTCCCGCCGAGGAGCTGCGCCGCCTGGCCGCGTACAAGTTCCTCGCGGCGTACGACTCCAACCAGGCAGGCCAGTTGGCCTCCGTCACCAGCGACGACAATCACGGTGTGGAACGCCGCGAGCTGGGCGACCCGTCCAAGCTGATCGACACCACCCTCAGCTACCTGCTGGGCCCGGAGCAGAACATCGTCGTGGCCGGGGCCGAGCACGCCGACGACGGCGGCGTGACGAGCCTGGAAGCCGTCGCAGCGGCCGCCCTGCAGGAGCGGCTGCGGTCGTGGGCGGTCAAGGAACTGCTGCCGCTGCGTATGCAGCAGGCCGAACGGTGCGCGGTGCGCAGCGGCGACGCCGTCTACACCCTGGCGTGGGAGCCCGCCAAGAGGCGTGTGCTGCTGCGCACCTACGACCCCGGCTGGTACTTCCCCGAGTGGGACGAGGGCGAGCAGGACGCGCAGGAGTACCCGCGGCGCGTGCACTTCGCGTGGGAGCTGGCCGCCGACCCGGTGCGCGGCCTGAAGGACCGGGTGCGGCGCATCACGTACGAGCTGGGGCCGATCGGGCCCGCCACCGCGCCCGGCCGTACTGCCGACGGGCGTGCGATCCGTGAGCAGGTCGCCGGCGCGGACGGCGACCCGACGCTGATCGTCGGCGACACCCTCGACCCGCTCACCGGCACCGTGACCCGCACCTACCCGTGGGCGCCGGGCCAGCCCTCGGCGACGACGTGCTACCTCACGGACGCCGAATGGCTGCTGGAAGACCTCGGACCCGCCCACGACGTGTTCAGCCTGCCCCCCGGGAAAGCCGCCTACCGGGTGCGCTCCGACGGCCAGGTCCTCGACCGACTCGACCTCATGGTCGACTTCATCCCCGTGGTGCACATCCCGAACTCGATCCCGGACGTCGGCGAGCACTGGGGCAAGCCCACCCTGGCGGCCGTGCTGCAACTGCTGGACGAGCTGCAGGCCACCGACACCGACAGCGCGTCCGCATCCTCGACCACCGGCACACCCATCGTGGCCCTCGCCGGGGCGCGGCTCCCCATCGACCGCTCTACCGGCCAGCCCCTGCCCGTACGGGTCGAGGCGGGCACGGTGTGGCAGTTGGCCGACAACGGCCGCATGGACACCCTGGACACCTCGGCGCAGCTCGCCGAGCTCCGCCAGCGCGTCGACCACCTGCTCGACCGGCTGGCATCCAACACGCGCCTGACCGCGGCCGGGCTCGGCAGCCTCGACCCGGCGAAGCTGCCCAACGGGTACTCGCTGCAGATCGCTCTCGGCCCGCTCGACTCCCTCGTCTCCGGGATGCGGCTGGCCCGCGACCACAAGTACATGCTGCTGCTCCGCATGGTGGACCGCCTGCACCAGGCCGGGCAGGAGTGGCCCGCCGGCGAGTCGCTGCCCGCCCGCATCGTGTGGGGGGCGCACACCCCCACCGACCGGACCACCGTCCTCAACGACGTCGTGCAGGGCTTCGAGGCCGGCGTGTTCTCCCTGGAGACCGCGGTCCGCATGCTGCAGGAGGCCGGATACCCCATCGAAGACATCGCCGACGAGATCGAACGCATCCAGAAGCGGGCCTTCGACCAGGCCGCCCGCCTCGCCGACGCCACCGGCGACAACGCCGCGGTGCGCGAGTACCTGGGCCTGCCCGAAGCCGACCCCGTGCAGCAGGTGCCGCTCATCGACCCGGCCAAGGCCGACCAGGCGGGCGCGCAGGACGGGCAGCCGGCCAGCCCGCCCCCGGCGCAGCCGCAGGCGCCCGAGCAGGTGCCCCCGCCCGGAGCGACCGGCGCGGTCGGCGCAGGAGGCCCTGGCCCGCGGTGACCGAAGCCGTCTTCACCGACTGCGGCTACGGCATGATGAACGTCATGGGCCAGCAGATCATCAAGCAGCCGGACGGCCGACTCGCTGTCTTCGACACCGTCAGCGACTCCTTCATCGTGGTCGACGCGGATGCTGAGGAGATCACCGAGTGGCGTGCCGAGGAAGCGGCAGAGGCGGCGCGTGAGCGCACCAAGGCGGAGCTGGCCCGGGTGCTCGACGAGAGCAACGATCACCCGTACCGCCAGTTCACGCTGACGTGGGAGGAAGCCTCTCGGCGGGACCGGAGGAGCCCGGCCGACGACAGATGACCTTGGCTGGAGCGACCGGCGCGGTCGGCGCAGGAGGCCCTGGCCCGCGCTAGGGCGCGCTGCTCCCGGACTGCCTGGCCTCCACGCTGTTCCACTCATCTGCAAGCTTCGGTGGGAGGTTCTGTGCGGCGCTTTCGTCCAGCCAGCCCTTCACACCCCCGGGATATGCGCTGAAGGGCTTCTTGTTGGCACGCTCCGCCTCGGGCTCCAACCTCTGGGACTCCTCCGCCTCCGGCTCATCTCGTGCCCCGGCCTTGGGATGAGGCTCCTCCGGTTCGTGGCCGCCCTCAGGTTCCTCACGTGCCCCGCCGCTCGTAATTGGGCGCGGAGGTCGCGGAGGTGGCGGAGGCTGCGGGGTAGGCGCGCCGTCGCGGAACGGGCCCGGCCTGTAGTAAGGCCCTGACTCGGAATAGGGCATTGGCGGAAGAGCTTGGATACCGCCGCGCCTGCGGCTGAAGAACTGGTAGATGTCCATGCCAGCGTGGATCGCGGCAGCCTCGGCAGGCGACGCATTGGCCACCATGTGCCGCACGTCATCGTGAAACGTCCTCAACCGTTCGGAGACGGTGGCGTAGAACGAGGCGGTCTTACCCTGCAGCAGGGTCCCAAGTGCCTGCTCGGCAGCGGATCGCAGAGGCCGTACCTTTGCGTCGAACTCGGCCAGCGCGGGGAAGTCACCTCGTTTGGCGTCGTCGACGACCTCTTCCATGTACAGGCCATAGTCAAGCGTTGCTGCGCGGGCCTGAGAGATGGTCTGCCGCTCAGCATCCTGCTTCTGCCTGTCCTGGACCACGAGTGGTCCCCCGAAGCCTCCAGCGGCACCCACGACTGCGCCGATGACGGCCGCCCAGCCAGCGTCCACGGAACGCCTCCTCACCCGTAGCCCTGCTCGACGTCACACTACGAAGGCGCTGACCTGACAGGCGGCAGGCATGCCAGCGGTTGGGCCGGCCGGGTGCAGGCCCGTTGCCGGGCGCTGGCCTGTGGCTACACTGATCGACGGCGCGGGGGCGCTGCTGCTGGAGGACTGGATCCGCATGGACAGGCTGCTGCCCGACCCCCGTACGCCCGTCGGTTACCGGCGCGACGGCCGCCCCATCTTCCCCATCCTGGGCGCGGACCCCACCGACCCGTCCAACCAGCAGATCCCGCCCGCCCCGCCCGCCGACCCGGCAGGCGCGCAGCAGGGCCTCGGCCAGGAGGAACTGTCCCGGCTGCTGGCCCGCGAGAAGCAGCAGGGCGAACGCGCTGCCGTGCGCCGGCTCGTCGAGCAGTTGGGCTTCTCGAAGGCCGACGACCTGACCGCGTTCGTGCAGCAGCAGCGCGACGCGCAGCAGGCCGCACTGTCGGAGCTGGAGCGCCGCGAGCAGGCCGCCGCCGAGCGGGAGGCCACCGCGGTACAGCGTGAGCAGCAGGCCGTCGCCCGTGAGCGGGCCGCTACGCGCCGCGCCGTCCTCGTGGGGCTCGGTGCGACGGGAGCGGATCTGGCCGACGCCGAACTACTCCTCACCGTGGAGGACAACGCCGACGAGACGGCCCTCACCGAGGCCGCCGCCGCGCTGAAGGCGCGCAGGCCCGAGCTGTTCGGGTCGTCCACCGTCGTGGTGCCGGCAGCCGCGCCCGGGGGTTCCCCTGCGGGCGGTCCGCCTCCGCGCGGCGCGAACATGCCGAAGCCCGGCTCGCACGGCGCCGAGATGGCCCGCCAGCGCGGATTCCTGGCCAGCTCCTGAACTTCCCACCGGCGGGTCAAGGCCGGACGTACGGGGACCACGCCCCATCCCGTGGACGACGCCACCGCCCGGTGAGCGGACGATCACCGTTTCGTCACGTCCACGGGAGGACTCATGACCGTTCAGCCGGTCACCACCACCCTGAACCTGACGGCCGACCGGTCCTGGCTGCAGAGCAGGCACGGCACCGATTCGGTCGACTCGATCACCCTCGACATGTCCACCTTCACGTCGGGCACGCACTACAAGCCGTCGACGGACACGAGCATCCCCTACTCGCGGTTCCTGTCCGGCATCCCCGTCGGCAAGATCACCGCTTCTGGCCTGTACGGCCTCTACCAGACCGGCGCGACGGACGGCCGGCAGAACCTGGCCGGGTTCGTCTTCGCCGAGGTGCTGTTCGCGCTGGCGCAGACGAAGGTCCCGGCCGCGCTGCTGTGGCACGGCTCGGTGATCACCGCGAAGCTCCCGGTCGCCGTCACCGCGGTCGCCCCGTCTGCCACCTGCCAGATCCGCTTCGTGTAAGGAGGCCCTGCAGATGACTGTCCAGGACCTGATCAAGGACATCACCACGGCGGACCTGACGACGTTCGCCCGCTACATCCCCACCCCTGCCGACTTCCTGCTCACCCAGACCGTGTTCGCCAAGGTCTCGGTCGAGGACGTCATGTGGCGGATCAAGCAGACCGGCCGCTACGTCAACGCGGCGAAGTACCGCAGCTTCGACGCCTCGGTGCCGTTCGCGGACCGGCAGGCGTGGCAGACGTCCACGCAGGGCATGCTGCCCGCCCTCGGCCAGAAGCTGATGGTCGGCGAGGTGGAGCTGCTGCTGCAGGAAGCCTCCCGTGGCCAGGATGCGTCCCGGCTGGAGCAACTGCTGTACGACGACGTGGAGCGGCACGTCGAGGCCATCAACTCCCGGCTGGAGCTGGCCGCCGGCGACGTCCTCACCGACGGGAAGTTCTCCCTGACAGCGGAGAACGGGCTCACCCTCGACGTCGACTTCAGCGTGCCGGCGTCGAACATGCCGACGGCGCCGAAGGTGTGGTCCGACCCCACCTCGGACCCGATCGCCGACGAGCTGGGCTGGATCTCCTACCTCGACGGCATCAGCGCGCCCATGCCGGAGATGGTCCTCACCTCGAGGCGCGTCTACTCGTACCTGGCGGGCAACAACGCCTACAGGGCGGCCTACTACGGGTCGGTGAACCCGTCGACCACGCCGACGGCTTCGCTGACGCCGCAGCAGATCAACGTGGTCCGCGACAACTACAGCCTGCCGCCGATCACCCTGTACCGGGCGCAGGTCCGCGTCGACGGCACCTCCACGAAGTGCCTGCCCGACGACCGGTGGGTGATGCTGCCGCCAGACCGGTCGAAGTGGGGGCAGACCCTGTACGGCACCACGGCGGAGTCGCTGGTGCTGTCGCAGGGCGGGAACCCGCAGATCACCCGCAAGGACGCGCCGGGCCTGATCATCACGCGCGGCGGCCAGGACGACCCGGTGCAGCTCTGGACCAAGGGCGCGGCCGTGGCCATGCCGATCCTGTACTCCCCGGACTGCCACATCACTGCGAAGGTGCTCTGACATGGGACGACGACTGGCAACGGCGGTGCACCTCACGCACCCGGAGACGCACGAGCCGCTGATCCTGCAGCCCGGCGACGAGCCGGACGAGGCGCTGGCCGCGGTCATCACCAACCCGGGCGCGTGGGAGCCCGACGAGGACGAGACCGAGGGTGGCGACGGCGGCGAGGGCGAGAGCGGCCCGGACGCCGGCGGCAAGGCCGAGCCGAAGACGAGGCAGCGGGCGCGCAAGCAGGCCGACGAGTAACCCAGCCAGGCCCGGCCCGGCACCCTTGTTGGCGCTCCAGGGGTGCCGGGCCGTACCGCTACCCGGAAGGACCGCCCGTGGATGCTGCCGTTGTGGCCTGGCTCCTGGCGCAGCTCGGCCCCACCACCGACCAAACCGACCTGCAGGCCCGCTACGACCGGCTCGGCGCCGCGAGGGCCGTCGCTCTGGAGGTGCTGCACGAGCGGCGTGCCAAGCTGCTGGCCGAGCCGCTGCAACTGACCGTGAACGGTGTCGCCACCCTCGACCAGTCCGCCAACCTCACCGGCCTGGAACGGCAGATCGCCTCCGTGGAGGACGCGACCACGCCGGACGAGCCGAACGGCGGGGACACCCTGGTCATCGCCCCGCTGCAGTCGGCGCGCAGCCGGCGGCACCACTACCCGCCCTGGTGCCCCTGATGGCGTACGAGTTCCCGCCCCTGACCCCAGGGGATGCGGCCGTTGTGGCGGCGCGTGTCGCCGCGGTGTTGGACGACGCCTGGCAGCGCCTCGCCGACTACCAGGCCGCCGTGATCGCCGCGATCGGCGACAACGAGCGCACCCGCATGGTGGCCGACCGCATCGCCCAGTTCCAGGCCGCGATCGTTGACTTCCGGCAGCGCGCCGACGCCGAGGCACGCGCGTTCGTGGCCCGCCAGCTTCCCTACCTGTACGAGCAGGGCGCGCGCGCCGCAGCCGAAACAGTGGGCGGGCACTTCTCGTGGACGCTGATTCACACCGAGGCCCTGCAGTCGCTGGCCTCGGACTCCTACGCCGACTTCCTGCGCCGCTCCGAGGAGGCGCAGCGCATGGCGCAAGTGTTCTACCGGGCCGTACGGGACGTGGCACGCCGTGAGGTGCCGTTGCTGGCCTCCGGTCACACCACCGCCCTGCAGGCCGCGAAGGCTCTCGCCGACCGGCTGGCGGCCGAACACCGGCTCGCCTACGTCATCTACCGCAACGGTGCCCGCATGCCTGTACGGGCGTGGGCGGAGGCCGCCACGCTCGCGAAGTCGGCGGTCGCCTACAACGCGGGCACCCTCAACCGGGCCCGCGAGGCGGGCGTGCAGTGGATGGAGGTGTTCGACGGCGCCGACTGCGGCTGGTCCAGTCATCGGGACACTGACAAGCCGAACGGCACGCTGCGGACCGTTGAGGAGGCGGCGGCATGGCCGATCTCCCATCCCCGCTGTCGGCGCGCCTTCGGCGCGCGGCCGGATGTGCGTATCCCCAAGCAGCCGTATCTTTCCGGCTGATGACACGCTTCGAGTAGGCGATGGCCGCTGGGTAGTGTCCAGATTCACCGACCTGGAGGAGCAGTTGCATGGCCAGCGAGATCGTGATTGCACAGACAACCATTGATGACGAGGAACGAGCGAAGGCCCTCGCCCGCGGTGCGGTCGAGAACCGGTTGGCCGCCTGCGCCCACATCGACCCACCGTTCAATGCGGTGTACTGGTGGAAGGACGCTCTTGAGACGGCGCAGGAGTGGCGGATTTCGTACAAGACGACTCAGGAACGTCTTCCGGAACTTGAGGCTTGGGTGTCCGAGCAGCACAGCTACGAAGTTCCTGAGTGGGTCACACTCCCCGTGACTGGTGGATCCGAGGCATACCTGGCTTGGGTCGTCGAAGAGTCCACGCCGAGGCCGGCCAAGTGACGCCTCAGGCAACCAACCGCTGAATGTGTCGGGCGAGTTCGCGCTCGCTGGCCGGAAGCTGTGTAGCAATGGCTTGGGCGCGGGCTCGGCCCATCTTGGTTGGGCGAACATCCGCCGCTGCGACGAACTGACGTGATACGTAGACGCCTTGGTCGAGGTCTCCGCCACGCAAGAGCGCAGACGCCAAGTCGCCCAGCACAACGACGCCTGCTTCCGGTAGGTCCCTGCCCAGTCGGTCCACCGCATGGTCTGCGGTCTCGGCCAGTTCCTGCCTCCTCAGGTGCGCGTACACCGACAGCGCCAGGGAGTCCATGCGGTAGGGCGTCACGAAACGCACCCAGGCTTGCTCGGTGGTGTGATCGGCGAAGTCATACGCGAAGCGGGCGCGGTCCAGGGCGCGGAGGGCGTTTGCCTCGTCGTGGGCACTCGCGGTCTCTTCGGCGAACCTGCCGTAGATCCAGGCGGCTGCGGCTGCGTTGCCGGGGCCCCGTACCTCCTTGGCCGCTTGAGCCAACAGGTCGGCGGCCTTCTCAGAGGTGGCCGCGCCGTAGCTTGCGTATGCCAGTGCCAGGGCTCGCAGGGGCGGGTGCCCAGCCTCTTTCGCGCAGTCGTTGGTGACCTTGTAGTAGGCCTGTGCTCGAGCGTGGTCCCCCAAGTCCCATGCGACCCAGCCGGCCAGAGCGGCGGTCTCTCCAGCGGCGATCGTCAGAGTTCGCTCGTGTTCACCGGCTCGTGGTAGAGCGGCCGTGATCGCGTCGAGGTGGGCTTCGACTTCCCCTTGCAGTTCCCGTGCTGTGAGATGCCCTTCGGACACGTGTAATGCGCAGGCACGATCGACGAGGGTATCGACTGCCTCAGAGTCGATCTTCCTGCCCTTGCTGAGAGCGTGGGCAAGTCGTTCCCACGGTTCGGTGGCGGCGGCTGCCCCGATGACGGCTCCTCCGAGCAGCGTGCGGCGTTTCACGTCGTCCTGGTCCTCCCGTCGACGGCAAGTCCCCTTCCTCCGCCTGGTGCGGGCGGCTGCAGCCTCCCGCTGTAAGTCTTGTGGGGGTAAGCCGCAGGCCACCGCGATGTGCACAAGCGTGTGGTTCGTCGGGATGTTCTCGCCGTGCTCGTAGCGGTTGATCTCACGCCGGGTCATGGTTTCTCTGCCTGAGACGGCGTTGATCGCGGCTGCCTGCTCCTCCTGCGTCCGCCCGGCGTCCTTGCGGAGTCGAAGAAGCAGTGCAGCGAACTCGTCCTTTGCCATGAGTGTGACCTTGTCCTCGGGTGGAAACCAATCATGGCCGCGACTTCCCCTGCCCGTTTCCCCCTTGACGGGTTTTTCCCCCTCTGTTTTCCCCTGGCAGGGTGCCTGGACTCGCGAAACGGTGGGTCCGTGACCACGATCCGTAAGGCACTCGTCTCGGAGCGCCGCCACGTCAAGGGAGCCGACAAGACCCGGCTCTTTGAGGCGCATCGGATCGCTGCTGTCCTCGGCAGCGCGCAGCGCGGCCCGCAGGTGGCTTCCCTCACCTCCATCTCCTCAGCCGCAGGATGGGGGCCCAACAGCCTGATGACCGCCCCACCGGTCCGCCGCCCAAAACGACCGTCCGGCTGCCCTGCTGTGACGGATCGGGCCGCCGGGCGGTTCTCGAACCCGGCGAGCCCCGCCGGGCAACGCACCATCAGCCAGCAACGCTCGGCGCGCGGACGCCGAGAAGGAGATCAACGTGACTACCGTCCCCGGCATGACGACCGAGAACCCCCCGCCCCCGCCCGTCTCCGAGCAGGAACTGCGTGACGCGATGGTGCAAAGCCTCATCGATGTCGGAGCCCTTCGCAGTTCGCGTGTGGTGGCCGCCTTCCGTACGGTTCCCCGGCATCTGGCCGTGCCCGGCGTGGAGATGGCCCGGGCCTACGACGCGGAGTCCGCGCTCATCACCAAGACCGACGAGAGCGGCGTGGACGTCAGCTCGGTGTCGGCACCGAGGATCCAGGCCATGCAGATCGAGCAGGCCGACATCCAGCCCGGGATGAACGTTCTGGAGATCGGTTCCGGCGGGGTGAATGCTGCCTACCTCGCCGAGCTGGTCGGGAAGCAAGGGCGCATCGTCACCGTGGACATCGACCCGGACGTCACCGCGCGTGCCAAGGACTTCCTGAAGACGACCGGGCACCGGAACGTCACCGTGATCACCGGCGACGGCGGAAGCGGCGCCCTCGACTTCGCACCCTTCGACCGCATCATCGTCACCGTGCAGGCGGCCGACATCCCCTCCTCCTGGGTGCGCCAGCTCACGGAAGGCGGTCGGCTGGTCGTACCTCTGCGGATGCGCGGCATGACACGCTCCGTCGCCTTCGTCCGCGACGACCAGCGCCTCATCAGTGACGGCCTCGAACTGTGCGGATTCGTTCCCATGCAGGGTGCCGGTGAAAACCGCATGCGCGTCGTCCTCATCCACGACGTCGACGGCGAGGAGATCGGGCTGCGCCTGGACGACCAGCCGGAGCCCGACACCAAGGCCCTGGCGGAGGCACTGGCGATGCCGCGCTGCGAGGAGTGGTCCGGAGTGACCCTGGCCGGAGACGAATCCAACGAGCACCTGGACCTGTGGCTGGTGACCGCACTGGACAACCTGCCCCTGATGGCCGCACGGCCGGCCGCCCGGGAACGTGGCCTGGTGGCCTCCGCCTCCCCCCTCGGCATTCCCACGCTGGTGGTGGGTGACAGCTTCGCCTACCGCACCGTGCGCCGTACCGACGATCCGGACCGGTTCGAACTCGGCGCGTACGGCCACGGTCCGCAGGGCCGGAAGGCCGCCGAGCGGCTGGTCGAGGAGATCCGCACGTGGGATCGAGACCACCGCGGCGACCGCGCGCGCATCACCGTCTACCCGGCCGGGACGCCGGACGACCAGCTCGTCTGCGCCCGGGTCATCGACCGTCCGCACTCGCGGATCACGATCTCCTGGCCGTGACACTGCCAGCGTCGCGACCAGGTCGGCAAGGCACATCCACCCCCTCGCCATAGGAGGAGAACGAGATGGCACCGCAGAACACCGGCTCCACCCTGAAGGCCGCGACCGAGTTCACCGGCGACGCCGGATCGGACTTCGACCTCCACATCGAGACCGTCGCGTCCGTGGCTGTGCCCGGAGCACTGCTGAACGACACCGGCGACGGATGCGGTCAGACCTGCCAGTCCGCCTGCTCCAACAGCACCTGCATCGGCGGCTGACGGAACTCTGTGGGGCCGGGCCCGCCAGGCCCGGCCCCAACCCACCGTGACCATGAAGGAGGCGCAGCCATGTATCACGAAGTTGACGCGGGCATGATTAGGGCATCCGCATATCCGCTGTCGGCAACGGTGCCTCCCTGGCCGGACCTGGAGGGCGACACCGCCACCGACGTCATGCGGTGGAAGGAGTGGATCGCCCAGGTTTGCGCCGATGAAACCAGGGTTTCCGCGATCGAGGTCGCCAGCCCGCTCCTGGCCGACTCCATCCGCCAGGTCCTCGACGGCGAGTGCCGACGGCCACGCACCGTCCGCCGTATTGCCACGTCTCTGGCCCGCTACCTGCTGCGGATGCAGTACCGCGCCACGCCGTCAGGGCTGCTCGCCGGGCCGGCACCCCTGCGCATAGGCCGTACGGCACGCGTCAGATGGGGCACTGCTCACCGCGCCTTCGCGCGAGCCGACTCCCCGTGGCTGCACGACGTCATCGCGGTCCTCGAACATGACCCGGACGTCCTGCGCGCCCTCCCCGTGATCGTCAATCCCGGGTGCATCGTTCGAGGCGGACACGTCACCGTACTGCACCAGCCCGGAGCCGACGGCCCCACCGACACCAGGCTGCGCCGCACGCCGGCCGTGGATGCGGTGCTGGCCCTGGCCCACTCCGAAATCACGGTGGGCGACCTCGCAGACAAGCTGTCCAGTGACTATCCCGACACTCCGCCCGCGTTGATCGAGAACATGCTGCACGACCTCGTCGCCCACCGAGTCCTTCTCAGCAGCCTCCACGCCCCTATGACGTGCGATGACGCGCTCGGCCATCTCATCGCCCAGCTCGAAGCCACCGGCGTAGCCGCGGCCACAGCTCGGAAGCTGCGGCCGATCCGTACGCTCCTGGCCCGGCACAACAGCGGCCCCGTGGACGACCAGCGGGCTCTGCGCCGACAGGCCACAGCGACGATGATCGCGCTCACCGCCATCACGGAGCGGACGCTGGCGGTGAACCTTCGGCCGGACTGCGACATCGTCCTGCCCGAGGCAGTGGCCTGCGAGGCCAAGAAGGCGCTGGAGGTCATGGCACGGATCACGCCCTTCCCTCACGGCTCCCCGGCCTGGAAGGACTACCGCGCCCGGTTCCTGGAGCGGTACAGCATGGGCGCCATCGTCCCGCTGCAGGATCTGATCGACCCGGACACCGGCCTCGGCTACCCCGTCAGCTACCGGGGCACGGTGCTGAAGCGTCCGGTGCAAGCCACCTCCCGCCGCGATGAACACCTCCTCGACCTTGCCCAGGGCGCGGCTGTCAAAGACCAGCGCGATGTCGTCCTGGACCAGGACGACATCGAGGCTCTGTCTCTCAGCGAGCCGAGCCAGGTGCCTGCGCACGTCGAGCTGTGCTTCAGCATGCTCGCATCTTCCGTGGAAGACGTGGAGCACGGTGACTTCACACTGTCCATAGTGGGCCTGTCGCTCGGTGCCGGCACCACCGCCGGACGGTTCCTGACCATGCTGGACAGGCCGGACCGGGAACGGATGACCGCCGCGTACGCCGGTCTGCCCACGCTCACCGCCGGCGCGGTGCGCGGCCAGGTCTCCAGCCCTCCGCTGCGCGCACAGACGTACAACGTCGGCCGGGCCCCGGCTGTCGTGCCGAACGTGCTGGCCGTCGGAGAGCACAACCCGCACGCCACCGTCACGATGGACGACCTCGGCGTCGTCGCCGACGCGCAACGGCTCTACCTGGTGTCGCTGTCCACCGGCGAGACGATCGAGCCCTCTGTCCTGAACGCCGTCGAACTCAGCAACGCCACTCATCCCTTGGCCCGCTTCGTGTGCGAGCTCCACCGCTCGCACACTGCGCTACCGCTGCCGTTCTCGTGGGGCGCCGCAGCCCAGTTGCCGTTCCTGCCTGCGGTACGGGTAGGCCGCACCATCTTGTCCGCCGCCTGCTGGCGGCTGCGCATCCGCGACCTCGACGGCGCGGGCCCCTGGCCCTTCCGCTTCACCGACTGGCGTGTGCAATACGCCGTCCCGCGAACCGTCTACCTCGGCAGCGACGACCGCCGACTCCGGCTGGACCTGGACACCCCTACCCATGTGCAGATACTCCGCGCTGATCTCGAACGCCATGGCACCGTTGTGCTGCACGAGGCGCCGCCGGAGAACGCGTTCGGATGGGTAGGACGCGCACACGAGGTGACCATCCCGTTCGCCGCCGACCAGGCCCCCGTCCCCGCGCCCGTGTGCCGTCCCGGCGCGGTGGTGAGCCGGGACTCAGGACGGCTGCCGGGCACCTCCCCCTGGGCGTACCTGAAGCTTTACGGGAACGCTGACCGAGCGTCCGAGGTGCTGAGCCGGCACCTACCGCGTTTGCTCTCGGAGTTCGGCGGGAGCACCCCGGACGTCTGGTTCAGCCGATACGCCGATCCCGACAGCCACCTGCGGCTGCGACTGCGCCTGCCATCGCCCGAGTACTTCGGCGAGGCCGTTCAACGGACCGCGGCCTGGGCGGCCGAGCTGCGCAGCGAAGGACTCATCCAGCGGGTGCAGTGGGACACCGACAGCCCAGAGATCGGACGGTACGGCACCGGCCCCGCGCTGGAGGCCGCCGAACGGTACTTCGTGGCCGACTCCACCGCCGCCATCGCACAGCTCGTCCTCCCCATCCCGGAAACCTCCAGGCCGGCGATCACCGCCGCCAGCATCGTGGACATCGCCACCGCCTTCTTAGGCTCGCCCCCAGCCGGCCGGGAGTGGCTGACCTCGACCTTCCTGAAGGATGAGGGCGCCGTCTGCCCCCGTGACGTCCAAGACCTCGCTGTCCGCCTTACCGGCGCGGACCCCGACCAAGCGGCCACGGCACTGCGGCAACTCCCACGCGGTACTCACGCGGGCGAGGCCTGGGCGCTGCGCCGCCGACGCCTTGGCGAATACCGGCAGGCCCTCGAAGAGGCCGGAACCGACCCCGCCGACGTGCTGCCGTCCCTGCTCCACATGCACCACAACCGCGCTGCGGGCATCGACCAAGACACCGAAGCCACCTGCCGTCGTCTGGCCCGCGCCGCAGCACTGTCCTGGACCGCCCGCGCCGAAGGAGCCCTGCGGTGACCACCGCCCCGCTCGACACCGACCCCGCCACCCGGCAGTCCCTGGCACACGGCCCGCTCGGCGCCGCCATCCTCGACATCGAGCGCGCCCACGCCGGACACGCCAGCTTCCAGTCCGCCCACCACAAACTCGCCGATGCGGGACCGCTCATCGACGGCGACGACGCCAACCTGTTCCTCGGCGCCCCCGCGATGGCCTACGTCCTGCACCTGGCCGCTGCTGGAACCGATCGGTACGCCCGAGCACTCCGCACCTTGGACGACGTCGTAGCGGCCCTCGCCAGGCGCCGCCTGGCCGCCGCGCACGCTCGCATCGACGCAGGGCGGACCACCACCTTCGCCGAGTACGACCTCTTCCGCGGCCTGACGGGTATCGGCGCCCTCCTCCTCCGCCGGCAACCGGACGGCCAAGAGCTGCGGCACGTCCTGGAGTACTTCGTCAGGCTCACCGAGCCAGCCCCCGGCCCGCAGGATCAACCGCTGCCCGGTTGGTGGGTCGGCCACGCGCCAGCGGCCAACCAGGCAGCCACCCCGGGCGGCCATGCCAACGCCGGCCTCGCTCACGGCATCACGGGCCCCCTTGCGCTGCTCGCCCTGGCCAAGCGTCGTGGCATCACCGTGGAGGGCCACGAACTCGCGATGTGCCGCATCCTGCGCTGGCTGGACAGCATCCGGCAGAGCGACCACCAGGGAACCCGCTGGCCTCGCTGGGTCAGCAAGACGGGTGCGGCTCCCACCCACGGTGCCGCGCCGTCCTGGTGCTACGGCACCCCGGGCATCGTCCGCGCCCAGCAGCTCGCCGCCATCAGCCTCGGCGACGACGACCGCAAACGCGCGGCCGAGCGCGCCCTGCTGTACTGCCTGGCCGACTCCCGGCAGCTCGACCGACTCACCAACCGCGGCCTGTGCCACGGCGTGGGCGGGCTGATCCGCACCGTGCAGCGCGTCGCACGGGACGCGGAGACCCCCAAGCCGTTCGACGACTGGCTGCAGCGCGCGTCCGAACGCTTCCTCGCGATGCCAGCGCCCCAGGAGCCCGACTTCCTCGAAGGGGCGGCAGGGGCCGCCCTTGCGTTCATGAGCGCCGAACCCGGCGCTGTGACCGCCACGGACTGGGACGCCTGCCTGCTGCTGATCTAGGAGGCGCCAAATGCAGCGGGATGGCACCAACCACCTCGAGGACGCCGTCCTGGCCGTCCTCCGCGGCATACCGATCGAACAAGCGTCCCGGCGGGCGCAGATGCCACCCGCCCGGCTGGCCGAAGCGGTCGAACGCTACCGGGCCGCCGGCCGGGCCGCCCTCGAATGCCAGCTCACAGGCTGGTACCAGGCATACATCACCTTCAAGCACTACCCATCAGCCGCTCGGGCCTTCCGCGCCCACCTCCTGCCCGCCCTGCAAGGTGAGGCCGTAGGCAGATGGTGGTTTCTCCGGAAGTACCCGTGCTGGAGGCTGCGCGTACAACCGGCAGCAGGCACCTCTTTGGAAGACACCGTCGAGCACACGGTGCGGGCACTCGACTCGGCCGTCTCAGAGGGTGACGTGAAGCGATGGCAGCCGACCGCGTATGAGCCGGAGAGGATCGCATTCGGCGGACTGGAAGGCATGGCGATCGCCCACCGCATCTTCCACGCCGACAGCATGGGCGTGCTCATGTACGACCAGTTTGCTGACGATCGTATGGGCGGACTACCTGACGCCAAGACCACATCCCTGCTCGTACTCGCGTTCTTCCTGCGTGCTGCGGGGCTGGAGTGGAGTGAGCAGGGTGATGTGTGGGGCCAAGTCGAGGCGAAGCGAGCACTGCCCGCAGACGTACCTCCGGACAAGCTCAACAGCCTGATAGACCCGATGCGGAAGCTCCTCACGCTGGACACTGGCCCTGCCCTCTCCCATGGGCCGCTCAACCCCTTGCGCGACTGGATGGCTGCCATGAAAGACGGTGGCCAGGATCTCAAGGAGGCCGCGGGTGCGGGCCATCTCGGACTCGGCCTGCGGGGCGTGCTGGCCCGGCATATCGTCTTTCACTGGAACCGCATGGGATTCAGCATCCGCCAGCAGGCCATCTGGTCTCGCGCAGCTCGTGAAGCACTGCTCGGTCAGTGAAGCAACAGGGTGTCCGCGCGGACGCCTACGTTCGAACCCATGAGCGTCCTATCTCGCTGGCCGTCCTGGAGCCGGTTTTTCAGCAGACCTGGTGGACACCGTTCAGCTCTTCCGACCGGACCACAGGACCTGAACGAGGAAACGGGTGTGGACCAACCTGACCCGGACGTCAGCCTGTGGGAGGGCCTGGGCACGGTGTTCGCCGCCGTGCCGAATGCGTTGACGGGTACCGGGTGGAGCTGGGGCCCGCCTGATGGCCAAGGGGGAGGTCATCCTGGCCACCAGGCAGGGGATCACGGGGTGTCGAGCGAAAGCGGATGGTCGGCGAACACAGCGAGGGCGGAGCGCTTACTCGAACCGCTGGATCCAGCCGGCCGGCGTTTTCGCTTCTTCGTAGGTGGGGACGAGCTCAGGGCGGTGCCAGACCTGGTTGAAGGCGTCGAGGCCGTGGGCCGTGATGATGTCGCCGACGCTGTCGGTGGCCCTGATCAGGTCGTCGACGGATACATCGAACTTCAGGGACTTCTTCAGGGCCTTGAAGCGGAGGGAAGCGTGGGGGCTTCCTCCCTTGGTCGACACCGGGGCGCCGAAGACTTTGGTGGTGATCTGCTTGTCTGTCCAGTAGGCGTGGCCCTCCACCAAGAAGCCGAAGTCGCGGTCGGCTATGCCACGCTGCTCGGGGTAGAGGGTGCCCATCAGCCGCCACATGGCGCCGTCGTCTGCGGCGTACTGAGCGAGGTGGGTCATCTCGTGGGCGGCGTGTCTGAGCAGTACAGGGTCATCGTTGAGCCAGCCTGCCTCCCACATGGCCTTGGGCATGATGGCCAGCTCGGGTCCGCCCCGCCGGAACTCGACGGTCTGGCCGCCGACCATCGGCCAGATGAGGCGACGGCTCTTGCGCTTCTCTTTCACCTTCTCCTTCGCGGCGTGTCGGTTGCTGCGGGAAGGGCGCAGTTCGCGGGCTTCCGCGCGCAGGAGGTGTCTGTCCCGGCGGCGGTGCGCCGCCTGCCACCCGCGCGGGGTCATCGTCCGGAGGACTACGGTGTCGGGTAGAGCCAGCCCGGTGACCGCCTCGACCAGAGGGGCGGCCTGCTCGGCTGCGGCTTCGAGACGCTCCGCGAACGTGTCGTATCTGCTGCCTGCGTCATGGTGAACAACGATCTTGGTCATGTTGCTTTCAAAGGCTCGGAGTGAACAGGGCTGGTCAGAACGGTGCTGTGTGGCCGGTCGGGTCAGCGGATTCCCCGCTCGCGCTCGAGGTCGGTGACGTGTCTGCGGTACCAGGCGAACTCCGCCCGGGCCGCGCGGGCGTAATGCCGGACGACTTCCTTGCCGAGAAGGCGCCTGGCGATCGTGCTGTCCGCGAAACGGATGAGTGCTTCGCCGAGGTCCGCAGGGACCGGGACGCTGTCCAGTTCCTCGTAGGCGTCACCATCGCAGGCCGGCCGCGGGGTCAAGCCCTCTTCGATGCCGTGGGCGATGGCGGCGGTGTAGGCGGCGAGCGCGAGGTAGGCGTTGGCGTCGGCGCCGGCGAGGCGGACCTCGAGGTGCGCGCCGCTGCCGTGGCCGGTGACGCGGATGGCGCAGCCACGGTGATCGTGGCCCCAGTTGAAGCGCGTGGGGGCGAACGAGTGCGGCCAGTAGCGCTTGAACGAGTTGACGCAGGGTGCGTACAGGGGTGCCAGGTGCGGCAGTGCGGAGAGCATCCCGGCGACGGCTCGTTCCATCACGGGTGGCAGGTCTTCGCCGCGGTGGTGGGCGAATGCTGGCTTGTCGTTCTCGGTCCACAGCGACAGGTGCAGATGCAGGCCGCTGCCGACTCCCGTCTGCGGAGCCGCCATGAAGGCGGGGGTCATGCCGTGCCGCGCGGCGAGGTCGCGGACCAGGTGCCGGAAGACGGCGTAGTCGTCGCAGGCCTTTAGCGCCTGGCCGTAGGCGAACGTCACCTCGGCCTGGCCCGCCGCGCCCTCAGTCTTGATCGCTTCATGGACGATCCCCGCCTCGTTGAGCGTGTCGGCCAGTTGGCGGAAGAAGTCGTTGGCGATGGGCGGGTGCTGGAGGCTGTAGTCGAGGTTGTCGGGCCAGGCTGGTTGTCGGTCGGTCGGGCCGTCCGTGTACAGGACGAACTCGCTCTCGACTCCCGCTTTCACCAGGTAGCCCAGATCCCGCAGCCGCTGCAGTTGAGCTTCGAGGACGTGCCGTGGGGCGACCTCCACGGGGGTGCCGTCGTCGTGCAGTGCGGTCCCGATCAGGAGCGCGGTCTGGGGGCGGTGGGGCAGCATCCGTACGGTGTCCAGGTCGGGCTGGACGCGGAGGTCGCCGAAACCGCGGTCCCAGCCGGTGAGGCCGAAGCCGTCCAGAGGCGTCATGTCGACGTCGGTCGCCAGGACGTACGCGCACATCTCCGTTCCCCCAGTCATCCGCTCGAGGAAGACCGGGGCGTTGAAGATCTTGCCCTGGAGGCGGCCCAGGAGGTCCGGCACGGCCACCATGACGTCCGTGACCTTCCCCTCCCGGACAAGGCTCTCTAGCGCCTCACGGGATGCGGCGAATGCGTCGATGCGGTGTGTCGCTTCAGCGGTCATCAGAATCCCTCGCCGAGGAGAGCTTCGCCGGGCTGGGCGGTGTTCGCGGCGGTGAGCTGGTAGGCCTTCTTGCCGCGGGTCAGCCACGTGCCCCACGCCAGCAACAGCGCGACCACGAGCGTCACCCCGGCGTAGTTGAAGGAGTCCGCGGTGATCGGGGTGGACTGCGGAAGGCAGAACACGCCGGTTATGAACACGACGTAGGCGACAGCAACCACGCCGACCGGCTTGCGCCAGCGCCCCAGGCTCCACGGGCCCGGCTGGTAGTCCCGGCCCTTACGCAGAGCGAGGTAGACGGGGATGCCATAGGCGGGGATCATGCCGACGGCGTTGATCGCGGTGATCGCACCGTAGGCGGCAGGTGACCACAGTGCCGGCAGAGCCAGGACGAACGGCACGATGACGGCGAACCACACCGCCCGCGTGGGGGTCTTCGTGCGCTCGTTGACGAGCTGCCAGCTCTGCCACATCGGCAGGGCCCGGCTGCGGGAGAACGCGTAGATCATGCGCGACGCGGCGGCGACCTCGGCATTGCCGCAGAACAGCATCGCCACGATGACGACCAGGAGCAGTACCTTGGCGCCGCTCGCACCGAGGACGTCGAGGAAGATCTGCGCGGGCGGCACTCCGGTAACGGTGTTCTGGGTGGCGGTGTAGTCCTGCATGGCGAACAGCAGTCCGGCGATGAGGACGAACCCGGCCGCCCACGACACGTAGATGGAGCGGACGATGCCGCGGGGCGCGGAGGTCTGGGCGTCGGTGGTCTCCTCGGCCACGTGGGCGGAGGCGTCGTAGCCGCAGAACGTGTAGCCGGCCAGCAGACTGCCGACCAGCGCCACATAGAAGGGGCTGGAGAAGCCGGTGTCGTTGTGGAAGTGGGTGAACACGAAGTCCGGTGACTGGTGCTGGGCGGGGGCGAAGGTGAGGGCGCCGACGATGACGGCGACACCGACGAGCTGCCACCACACGGAGATCGAGTTCAGCAGCGTGACCAGGCGCACCCCGGCGGAGTTGAGCAGCCCGTGCAGGAGCAGGATGCAGCCGAAGATGAGCATGGTGCTGCCGTCGGTGGGGGTGATGCCCCACTGCATCTGTGCGAAGGCCCCGGCGAAGGCCGCCGCGCCGTAGTCGATGCCGGCGATCGCACCGAGCAGGCCGAGCAAGTTCAGCCAGCCGGTCCACCACCCCCAGCGCGGTCCACCGAGCTTGTCAGCCATGAAGTACGGGCCACCGGAGGTGGGGTAGGCGGAGACGACATCGGCCAGGGACATTCCGACCAGTAGGGTCAGGAAGCCAATGACCAGCCAGCTTCCGAGCATGACCACGGGCCCGCCGTGGCCCAGCCCGAACCCGAACAGCGACATTCCGCCGGCCAGGATGCAGATGACCGAGAAGCTGATCGCGAAGTTCCCGAAGGTGCCCATCTTGCGGGACAGCTCGGGCCTGATTCCGAGGGCTGCCAGGACGTCATCATCGCTGATGGGTTTCACCGTGCCGGATCTTCTGTGAGACACCACGAAATCACTTTCGGAAGGGGGAGAGGCAGGGGAAAGAGCTGGGAGGAAGGCCGTCCAGCGGGGGTGCGCGACTGTTCACCGGGGCGCCGTTACCGGACGACGGACGCTCGGATCCGCAGGAACTCGTCCCGCCAGTCCCTGGAGCGGCCGAGGCTGGCGTTGATGTCCTTCCACGGCTGCGGCGTGACATGGGGGCCCATTGCGTTGAACACCCACGCAGCCCGCTCGGTCTCACCGCAGGCAACCAGGGCGTGCGCCAGGTGGCTGAGGTCGGACAGGGGCACCCACGAGTACTCGGCGGGCGGGACGTGGACGAACCAGTCGTCCCAGGCCCGGCGCGCGTAGTGCCCGACCTGCTCGGTGAGCCAGAACTGCAGCGAACCGCCCTTGCTGTGCCGCTCCCGGTAGAGGTCCATGAGCGAGTACAGAGGCAGCATCAGCAGTTGGGGGTCCGGGGTGCGACTTGAGACCAGCCAGGCCGAGTACTGCATGGCGATGCCTGGACCCCCGCCGCGCCGCAGGAAGTATTCCCGCATACGGTGATGGCCTTCCCGGCTGCCGGGATGACGCCGTTTGATCTCGGCGAGGATCGGCCACGGCCCTGGGAAGGGCATCGTGGGGTCCTCCAGCCGATCCCACGGCGATGGGCGAGTATGGGCATAGGGGTCGAAGTCGCGTGCAGCGAAGGAAAGCTGCGTCAGATGCAGCAGGCAGATCCACGGCACCGGGCAGGCCGGCCACAGATCAGCCGCCTTCCAGCAGGCCTGCCGCGCGAGGGCTGCAGCACGCGCCACCACCCGGTGATCGTCGTCGTTGTGGTAGGCCTCCACCGCTGCCCGGGTGAGCGCCCGCGCCCACATCATCAAGGCGTGTGCGCTATTCGGCTCTTCGTTCCGCCACGTGAAAAAGACGCCTGCCTCGCCTACGCCGGCCGCGAGTAGCTGACTGCGGCTCGTCCGCAGCGCCCAGTGCGAGCCGGTCCGGGAGAACAGGTTACGGGCGGCCAGGTAGCGCCCCAGCTTGAGATCTTCCAGCGCGGCGCGAAGATCGGAGTCGGCACCGACCGGACTGACGACCAGGTCCATGCCATCGGAGGCGGTCCCCTCCTTTGTGCGTCGGACGGAGGGGGCGGTGGTCGTTAAGAACTCGGGCATGAGTGCCTCGGTGATTAGGGGGTGATTAGGTGAAGGTGACGGCTGCCGGCCGCTACTCGCCCCAGCTCTTCGGCAGGATGACCTGCACGGTCTTCCCGACCGCCTCACCTTCGTCGTTATGCCTGATGCACCAGGCCAGGCGGCCGCGGTAGTGGTGCACCCACCACAAGCCGTGGGGCTTCCCGCCCTCGGCCGGCGGCGTGCTCACCTTGTCGAAAACGGGGAAGTCGGGGACCGCGTCATCCACCTCGATGACCAAGTCATCGGAGTCCTTCGGGCACACGAGCCGGATGGCGATGACGTTTCCGTCGAGGGGCTTCGCGTGAATGAAAGCGTTGTCCGTGAGAATGGCGGCTACGCGTGAGGCGGCGTCGACGTTGCCGGGCCAGCGGGCCGCGGTGAGCCGCGGGCGGACCCGGATCCGCGTGTTGCTGCCGATCCACGGATCAGCAGTCATGAGCGCTGGCCACCGGTATCTCGGCTCCTCGATCCACAGGAATTCATGGGGCGCGGTGGCCGGAGCCCCAGATGCTTCGACCGGAGCCGAGATGGCGGGTTGCTGCATGGGCGGGTTCACGAGAGGACTCCCTGGTTTCCGTGCTCGGACGTGCACTCTCAGCGAGGGTGTTGATCAGCGTGGACCTGCATGGGGTGCCAGCACCATGTCAGCGAAGTGCCAATTGCATAGCCCTTCTGAGTGCCACGTGCCATCCGAGGGCCACTCAAGTGCCAACCGCTGCCGGTGGGTTGAACTGAGAAGGAACGGCGGTATCCCCTTCGTGTCAAAGGGATCGACGCACAGGCAGTTCCGCTGACTGACCCACGGCTCACCATTGGGGGGCAATGTGAGTGAACATCCTCCGCAGACGCTGCTGAAGGAGCTGTGCAACCAGCGCGGCCTCGACATTCCCAAGATGGTTGAGCTGTTCGAGAGGACAGCGGACGAGGTGATCGGCAAGGGCGCCAAAAACCCGACCTGTAGCGAGCGCACGGCCAAACGCTGGAGAGCCGGGGGCGTCAACCCTGCTTCTCTGTCCCCGGACACCCGGCGTGTCTTAGAGGCCATGTTCAGCCATCGGGTCACCCACCTGTTTGCGCCGCCGCCGCAGCCCGATCCCCATGCACCCGCGTTCGACCTGGAGCACGAAATCGATATGACCGCACGCGACGCTCAGGAAGACGCCAGCGCCATGGCCGCTGCGTCTGTCTCCGACACCAGCCTTGACCAACTCACCGACGACGTGATGACGCTCGCGCGCGAGTACGCATCCATCGCCCCAGCCCAGGCCTTCCACCGCGGCCGGGTTCTCCAGACACAGCTCCAAGACCTGCGCGACCGTACCCAGGTACCCGCGCAGCAGCAGCGGCTGCTCGTCCTCCTCGGGCAGGCCACAGCCCTGCTCGCCGCGTCGGCATTCGACCTCGGCGCATTCGACAGCGCGCGCCGCCTGGCTCGTTCTGCCGATCTCTACGGGGAGACCTCGCGCTTCGATCCGCTGCGCGCGTACTGCGACGGCATCCTGGCCTACATCGCCTACTTCACGGGCATGCCCGCCGACGCCGTAGCCAAGGCCCGCCGTGCGCAGACCTACGGCGGCCTCGGGGACGTGGCCCGTCGGCGTCTGCTCGCCATCGAGGCTCGCGCGCACGGGTATCTCGGGGATGTCCAGTCGGCACACCAGGCGATCAGGATGTCCGAGGAAGTCGAGAGCGGCGCGCGCGACGAGCTGCACGACGGCATCGGCGGCGAGTTCGGATTCACGGTCGAGCGCCTCGCCATGTCGAGCAGCTCGACCGCTCTCCTCGTCCACGACCCGGCTCAGGCAGAGCGGTCAGCGCGCAAGGCTCTCGACCTCATCCAGCAGCGGCCGGCTGACAGGCGCTCGACCCACGTTCTGGGCGGCGCGGCCGCGGACCTGGCCATGGCACGTCTGTTCGTCAACGATGTCGAAGGTGCTGCTGAGGCGCTGCTGCCGCTGTGGGACATCCCAGCCGACCAGCGAGTGACTGGCGTGCTCGCCAGGACGGGGCAGATTCAGCACTTCCTCACTCAGCCGTCCTTCCGCGGGGCCGTGCTCCCCGGCGAACTGCGCGGCCGGGTCGAAGAGTTCACCCGCACCGCGACCGCACACCAGCTCACCGGCCCCGCACTTCTGCAACTGGAAGCCTGACTCATATCAAGGAGGCGAGGATCTTCGCTTCCTTCTCCTCGGCGATCCCGTGTTCCGCCCACCGTGGGTGGTCCACGGGGCGCCCATCGGCCGCCCACCACCGCCACGTGTCGCGGACCGTCTTGGCGATCGGCCGACAGGTCAGACCTGCCGCCACGGCGCGGCTGGAGTCAACCGCCCACACCCCGGCGTGTGTTCGCCACAGGGGCAGCTCCGTCCACTGCTTGACGCCCTGGTCGACCAGGACCGCGGGATCCACCCAGACCGGGGCCCCGGCGCCGCCCGTCTCGTGCAGACAGGCCTCCAGGAAGCCGCGGAAGGTGATGCCCTCGGGGTGGGTGACGTTGTAGCCGCCGCTCACGTCGCTGGCCGCCATCGTCAGGGCGAAGTCGGCGACGTCCCGCACGTCGACCGGCTGAATGCGCTGCTCGGCCGGGGCCGGGGCGAGGATGCGGCCCCCACGCTGGGCTCGCTCAAGCCACCAGGGAAGGCGTCCCACGTACTCGCCGGGCCCCAGGATCACGCCTGGCCGCAGGAACACCGCGGCGTCGCCGAAGGCCTCGGCCACTGCACGCTCCCCGCCAGCCTTCTGGAACCCGTACTGCGTGGGCGAGCCGTCCTCGCCGGTGTAACCGTAAGACTCGTCGGCGTCCGGCGGACAGTCGAGGAGCGGGGAGGCGTCGGTGAGCGGCTGGTGCGGCCATCCCTCGTACACGGACACGGTGGAGATGTGCACCCAGCGGGCCGCGGCCGGGCGCAGCGCGGTGGCGGCCGTGAGGACGTCCCGTGGGGGGAAGTCGGAGCTTGAGGTGTCGATAACGGCATCCCACGGCCCGTGTTCGGCGAGGCGTTCGAGGTCGGCCTGGCTTGTTCGGTCTCCGTGGACCTGCTTCACGTCGTCCACGTTGTGCCCGGAGCGCCCGCGGTTGAAGGTGGTGACCTGCCACCCTTTTCTCAGCGCGCTCTTCGCAATGTGCCTGCCCAAGAACCAGGTGCCACCCATGACCAGAATCCTCATAAGGGCGATCCTGCCGTGCGCGCCTGCACGGGCGGAAGTGCGCTCCCCTACTGCAATCCCTCAACTGGCCTGAGAGAGCTGCGAAAGGGCGGACTGTCGTATCAGTCGATGTTGGAGTCCGTCTGCGGAGCTCTTCGGGCGTTGTTCCTGATGTTGGCGAAGGGCAGAGCTCCGTGGAGTTCTTTGAACTCGTCGATCAGGTCCTGCTCAGCCTCACCCGCGTCGTCCTCGGTCATCGACCGCCAGGCGACGAGCAGCGCGTCCGAGTCGACCAACTGCCAGATGTAGCGACCGCCCCAATGGCCAGCCAGCAGACCGTTGCCGTGTCTGCAGTAGTCGGCAAGCCGCCGATTCAGTCCGTCCCGGCCCGCGGCCTTGCCGATGTACACGACCGTTGCTCCGTTCACCCAGGCATCGTCGAGCTTGTCGGCCGTCACGGAGGGGTCGCGGCCTTTGAGGCGTCCGGCAGGGCTGGCGGGGAGGAACGACGGGGGCGAGGTGTCCGTGCGGATCACCACGTAGATTCCGTGCCCGGTGGGGACGTTGCTGCCGGGCAGCTCACGGAACGGCACGAAGCCGCGGAAGCCCCGTTCGGTCAAGGTCTTCTGCGTCAGCTCTGGTATCGGGCCCATGCCAGGCATCGTGCCAGGCGCACCTGACAGTCCTCGAGTGCAGAGATCACAGTCGGACGAGGTAGTCGTCTGGATCAACACCGCCGACAGTGTGGTGGAGATGGCCACATCAGCCCTGTTCAGTAGAAGGCTGCTCACCATTTCACGCGGCTGCTGCACCGTATGGGCTACAGCGTGCAGATGCCCGCCCGGCCCGCCGCCGTCCGCTATCGTGCTTGTGAACGGCCGCGCACCGGCCGAAGCTGGCCTCAGCCCATGACTGGAGCACCTTGAGGCAAGGGTGCCAGGACCTCAAGTCCCAGCGCATCAGTGCGAAAAGCGACAAGAGCCTTGTCGCTGATGATGAACTCCCGAATGCCCGCGTTGATCAACTTCTCGCGTGCACGGGTCATGGGTAACCGCTGCACGCCATCGAGGAGAACTCGTGGTCAGCAATCACGGTAAGAAGCAGCGCGCACGGAAGAGGGCAGCGCGCACGGGAGCGTCTCACGCGTCAGCGGTCGGCGGCACTCTGCACGACCATTCCATGACCGACACGGATCTGATCGACGGCATGATGCCGTACGTGGACGGCTGGGAGAGCGACGTTGAACTGGCGACGCGGTTGGTCGGCGCCTGCTGGACCGGCTGCCGTCCCTGCAGGGACTCGCTGTCGAAGCAGGTCGTCGCCAACAGCCGGGCCACCTTGGCCGGACTGGCTGGTGCCTGCTACCTGACCCTGCCGGGGACCGCTGCCCAGCACTCTCCGAAGCTCTCTCCTGCCACGCAAGCGTGGGCCTCGACGGCCCATCACAAGGCGTCAACCGCCGGCGCCAAGGCCGCTTTGCGTGCCGTGGGCGAGCTGAGCGCAGACGATGCCAGGGGCCTGCTGGAGGACACGCTCGAGCACTGGATGGTGGCGAGGTCGACCATTCTGGACATGTTCAAGGGTGCGGATCACAGCGACGCCCCTCCCGGTCAGCAGGCTGCCGGGACGCAAACGCCTTCACTGCCCTGATGGCGGCCGAAGAACACCCTGTAGAGCGTGGTCAGGTCGGATGGGATCGGCGTCAGCTCCACGAGCGCGTCCGTCGCCTGGCGGCTGTCGCTGTTGCGGGCATCACTGCGTTGTGGCCGGGCGAGAAGCCGTGCGTCGGGAGGAAGGACTGCATCAGTTTCGTCAGCGCCGCGTCGGCCTGTTCCCACCAGGACCGGACCCACTCCGCGTCAAGCCGCTCACCAGGCACGTTTCCCGTCGAATACGCGTAGAGCTTGTAACGCGATCTTGTTGAACTGCCGTGGCCCCGTCGGACGGAGTCCCCGAAGCGCGCCGGACGAGGGCACCGAGGGGGATGAGGTCAGGTGCCGTTCGCGGCCGCGTGTGCCCGCTCCGCGACTTCGCGCAGCACCTTCGCCAACTGTGCCCGAGTCCGCCCGCGCGTCTTGACCGCGTGGCAGTTCGGGCAGAGTGCGACCATCACACGCGGGTGGTCCCGGCCGCCGTCGGCTATCTCGTCCACGTGATCGACCTCCAGCAGTGCCAGGTTTTTGTCTGTGACATCGTCTGGCTGGCCGGCGCACCCCGGGTTCTCACACCGGCCTTCGCACCGCGCCAACACCGCCCTGCGGGCCTCCGGGATTCGGACTGGCCGAGCTGATCCGGCTGTCCGCTTCCCCCGCGCTGCCGCCTCCTTCTGCTCGACCACCGCGACCAACCGTCGGTACTCCGCTGACCCATGCGGCTCCGGCGCCGGATCGGCCTCTACCCAAGCGGGAACCGTATCCTCGGTCTCCTGCGACCGGGCCATCCCCTCGCATCGCTGGTGCCGGAGCCAGCCGCGCGGGAGGCCGCCCTTGTTGCACACCGGGCACACGCCCTTGTGAACCCCGCCAGTTCGGCCCGTCTCGCCCGTGGCCCGCGCGGGAGTCGACCGGATTGGCGTGACGGTCAGGTCCGGCCCCTTGCCCGTTGGGGCTGCACTCGCTTCCAGGACCGTCCGGGTGTTGAGTATCTCCCGGTAGTGTGCGTTTTCCTCCTGCCACCTACGAGCGGCCTTGCTCTCACGCTTCTGCCCATGAGTGAGGCGCTCCACGTCCCACTCGTGCTCGCGCTGCCTCTGCTCGCGCCATGCCTCCTCCAGCCTGCTCCGGTAGAGCCGCGCGAGCTCACGTTGGAAGTCGTCGCCATCGACGCGGTCGAGTATCTGCGTCCGGCGATACTTCATCCCGCTTGCGGGGGCGCCCAGTTCGGCGATCAAGTCTCGGCTCCAGCCGAGAGCCTCCAGGTCGGCTGCGGTAAAAGACCGTTGCCTGCCTCTTGGGAGAAACACAAGAGCGCTGGTCGGCAATCGGGCCAGATCTGCTTCATCCCGCTTCGCCAGTTTCCGGGCTCGAATCACGCCTGCCAGGCGCTTCGTGCTGTAAGCCAATGTCCGCCACGGGTCGTTCGGCCTCGAAGCGGGCACGGTCGCGGTCTTCGGCTTTGACTTTCTGCGCCCGTCGCCCTTGCTGGGCTTCGACGGAAGCGGGTTGGCGAGGACACTCTCCCATCCCTTGGCAGCGCGCTCCGCCGGGGTCATCGTGGTGCTGGCGGAGACCGACCGGTTGAGCAGGCCGCGTTCGCGGTACAGCTCGGCAAGCCGGGACTGGGCACGACCGAGAGCGCGGTTTGCATCGTCAGCGGCCTGGCTGTCCCCCTTGTCCAGGCTGATCCGCTCCTGGGTCCGCAGTCTGGCGATGGCCAGGGTGAGTTCGCCCGTATCGGAATAGCCCGCGAAGTCCTGGTAGGTCACCGGCCCCCTTCCCCCGCTTGCCTCTGCACTCATTGTCGCTGAACAAGACGTCGGCCGTCGCTCCGCGCGCGGCAGGCCGAGTCCTGATGGGCTACTCCCGACGGGGTAGCCGGCCATCGTCAAACTGAGCCGTCAACGCTGACATCGTCCGACCTTGGAATTATCCGCCTGGATGCCCCGTATATGCGCCCTGATTGGTCATCAGCCGCCGCTTTCACACTGGCCAGACAGGCAGGATCGCCCTGGGCGCCGAACCCCTCGCCGCCACGATCGCACGCTCCTGAAGACCAAGAGTTACTCAAGGCACACGACATCGTCATCCCGCCTGTGGCCGCCCCACCGGCCGCCCCCCTCCGGCCTCCAGTCCGGGTCCACGCCCAAACCAGCACACCCAGCAACAAGATCAGTACGACACTCCACGGACGAATTGCTCACCCCACACGAACGGCGCAATCGTCGTCCCAGGGGCGCTCACCAGCGCACATCTGCGAGATCGTGTTACGCGCTCGTGGGACCCGCTGTGGGAGGCGGTCACCAGCCCGGCCAGGCTGGACCGAGTCGGTGCGGGTCATCGACCGCAGCGGCACGCCGAGGCCCACCGCAAGGCTGAGAACGACGCCCACGACGGCACCTTGCGCGAGCGCGCCGCGCTCCAGATCCGCTGCAGAGAACCACATGTCACTTCGCCGTAGCTTCGGGAGAACAGGGCCGAGGACGAGCGGCCGCCAGCTTGTTCGATGAGCTCGTTCATCTCGTTGCGGCTGAGCTTCTCCAGGGGCCGGTCATCGCGCCGGTGACGACCACGGTCATCCCGGCCAGTGGTCCTCCCGCACGCTCGTCGTGGTCGTGGTCGTGGTCGTGGTCGTCGGCGTCGCGGGTGGGGTGGCGCCAGCTTCGGTCATGTTCATCCTGGCAGTGGCGGAAGTTTGTGGGGCCGTTACGGCCTCATAAGGAAACGGGCTGAGCGACCCCTCCCGGTACGGCAGAACCGCGTGCCTGCTCCTCGCTCATGCCTTGTTCCAGGCCCAGACTCCCGCGGAGGGCGGAGTGTCGGTGTAAGCGCCTACGCTCGAACACATGAGCAGCCCCATCTCGCTGGCGGCCCTGGAGCCGGTTCTTCAGCGGATCCTGGTGGACACCGTTCAGATCTTCCGGCCCGGACCACAGGTCCTGAATGAGGACACGGGCGTGTACGAACCCGGTCCGGACGTCGTCTTGTGGGAGGGGCTGGGCGCGGTGTTCGCCGTCGGCGGGCCCGGCATGGTGATGTCCCTGGCAGGCCAGGTCTACCAGGACGACACCCGCAACCGGTATCAACTGCTGACACCGTTGGAGGCGCCTGTGGCGTCCCGTGACGACCTGGTTCGCGTGACCCGGGCCACGCAGGATCAGGGGCTGCTGGGCCGGGTGTGGCGGGTGCTGGACCTGTCGCAGGCCAACACGCTGAGCGTGGTGCGGATCTCCTGGATGGACGAGGTCACCCAGTCGACGCAGGCCGCACAGTCCGGGCCGACCCCGCCGTTCTAGCGGTTCGTCGGCCCCAACGGGCTGTCGGCGCTGGTCCGTACGCTGATCTGCATGGATGACGAACTGCACCAGGTGCGTATCACCGCCGACCAGGCTGCGGGCGCGGTGGCCCTCGACGGCCGCGACATCTCCACGGCCATCAGGGGCTACCAACTGCAGCAGGTGGTCGGCCGCGAGGCAGAGCTGGTGCTGTTCCTGGCGCCGATGGTGAAGGACGACTTCGAGGGGCTGGCCCGGGTCACGGTCGGTGCGCCGCCGGATCCCGGCCCGGCCGCTGCGGCGTTCCTGCAGGCGATGGACGCCGGGGAGCTGGAGCGGCAGGTGATGGCCCGCCATGACCTCATGGACGGCGGCCCGAACGAGTACACCAGGGCGCTGCTGCGGCTTCTCGTGGAGTGGGCGTCGGGTAAGTGGCAGCCGCAGGAGGTGACGGGCTGATGGCGTCCCGGATGAACCCGCACCCCAACGCCCACCCCCGCTCCGGGGCATACACCAACGCGGCCGACCTGGCGGCGCTCCTCGATGAGCGGGCGGCGCAGGTGCTGCCGCAGGCCCTGGCGGTCGTGCGGCACTACACGATGCTGCTGGAGACGCAGGTGAAGGCGAACGCGAGCGGCCGGCCCGGCCCGAACGTGATCACGGGCGACTACCGGCGTTCGTGGACGCACGAGGTGCACGTCGGCGCTGGCGCGGTGTCGGGGACGGTCGGCACCAACAAGCCGCAGGGGCGCCGCCTGGAGTACGGGTACATCGGCCCCGACAGCCTCGGCAGGATCTTCGACCAGCCGCCCTACCCGCACCTGGGGCCCGCTGTGCACACGATCGAGCCGGCCTTCCTACAGGCGCTCGGCCAGGTCGTCGACGGTGGCCTGTCGTGAGCGTTGCGGAGGACCTGCACCAGGCCGTCGCCGGTGTGATGCGTGCGCACGGTCTTGGCCTGGTGTCGCGGATGGTGTTCACGGTCGAGCTGGTCGAGGAAGGCACCGGAGAGCTTGGCCTGCTGCGCGGCTCCACTCCCGCCACGATGCCGGTGTGGGACGAGCTTGGCCTGCACCGGTACGCGGTCACGGACATTGAGGCCGTGGTCACCGCCAGCAGGCTGGCGTCTGAGGAGGGCGAGTAGATGACCGTGTCGGGCCGTCAGGTGGCGCTGGCAGGGCAGGCGATGCTGGTCTCGGTGACGGGTCGCTCCTGCGGGTACGGGACCGCGCCCACCGCGGATTCTCAGCCGACCGGCGCCACGATCCCGTACAGCGTGCTGTACGAGCTGGGGCAGGTCGCCGGGTTCGGGCCGCCGTTCGGTGACGCGGATGCGGACGCGCGTGTATCTGCAGGTGTCCTCTGTGGGGACGACCGCCGAGCAGGTGTCGCTGCACGCCGACAAGGTGCGGGCCGCGTTCCTCGCGCGGAAGCCGGGCAGCGGCGCGTTCCTCAACGCGGTCTCCGTGCCGGGGGCGAGGGTCATCGATCGGGCCCTGGACCAGGAGGACGGGACGACTGTCACGTCCGGGACCTACACTTACGTGCAGCGTTTCGCCTTGACGGTCTCCTCAATGACCGGCTGACGAACGCACCTCACCGCGGAGGCCCCTTTTCGCGGACGCCCGGCCGGACCGGCACGGGCTGACCCCTTTGGCTCGCTGATGCGACCTGTTGGGGACGGGCCTCCGCCACTCGCTGGGGGCTGGGGTCCCCGGAGAGCAGAGGTTCCCTCGTGACCACCCAGCAGCGGTTCATGCGCCGCGGCGTCACCAAGTTCTACTTCCTGAAGGCGATCGCCGACGCGGGCAACGTGCCGATCCGTACGGAGCTGGCCGCGGCCAACGCCACCGACCTGTCGGGGTTCGTCTCCGATGTCGCCGGCTGGTCACTGGCCAACAGCCCCATCGACACGCCCGACATGGGCTCGACCCTCACCACGAACATCCCCGGTGAGGACAAGGCGGACTCCTCCAGCCTGACCTTCTACGAGGACCAGGCCGTGGAGACGATCGAGACGCTGCTGTCGAAGGGCACCACCGGCTACATCGTCATCATGCGCAAGGGCGACGTCCCGGCGTCGAAGTCGATGGACGTCTTCCCCGTTCGTGTCGCGGGCCGCGCGCCCGCCTACACCGCCGGCAACGACCCGGCGAAGTTCACCGTCACGTTCGCCATCGCGGGCCAGCCGACGCTGGACGCCGCTATCCCGGCCGCGGTCTGATCTCAGGGGGATGCCGTATGACCACGCGAAGCAAGGCCCAGCCGCCGGCGGCCGCGGTCGCCAAGGACTCGCATTGGGCCGCGAAGATGGCCCGTCTGCGGGCCCGAAAGCTGCCCGAGCGCACCATGTCGATCTGCGACGACGAGGCCGCGAAGACCGCGGTCACGGACGCGGCGATGGGTCTGGCCCGTGCCCGTGCCGAAGCCCTCGACGATTGCGCCAAGCAAGGCGTCGCCGAGGATGTGCGTGACGCGTTCGTGGCAGCCAACCCGCAGGTGGTGGCCGCTGACGCGGCGCTGGCCCGCGCCCAGGAGACGTTGACGGAGGCGACCACGACGCTCACCTTCCGGGCGCTACCGCGCCCGGTGTGGGAGCAGTTGCTGCGCGACCACCCGCCGACTGAGGCGCAGGCCGACAGGGGCATGGAGTACAACGTCGACACCTTCCCGGCCGCCCTGATCTCCGCCTGCCACGTCGAACGCGACGAGGCCGGCGCAGAGGTGGAGGGGATGAGCGCCGAGGACGCGCAGGAGCTGCTGGACACCTGGGACGACCCGGATGCGAAGGCGCTGTTCACGACGCCTCTGCTCGTCAATCAGACGCTGCGGGCTGACCTGGGAAAAGGCTGATCTCCGACCCGTCGTTCCGGGCCGAGATGGAGCTGTGCCACACCTATGGAATGCCGCACAGCCAGTTCACTGGGGCGGGCGATGGGCGGTGGACGGCGCTGGACCGGGCGAAGGCGCTGGCGTGGCTGGCCTACACGCGGGTGGTGTGTTCGGGCTGCGGCACCCGGGCGGACGAGTGGCGGCCCGAGCTGGGCGGGGACCGGTTCGCGTATGTCGCCGACAGCACCACCTGTCCGGGGTGCGAGCTGCTGGCCATGGAGCGGGAGCAGGTTCCGGACGGCCCGGAGGGGCGCGGGGTCAAGATCGGGCTGAGGCCCAGACGGGAGCAGTAGGTGAGCAGCGCCTACAACCTGTACGTCGACCTGACCGCCCGGACGTCGGGGCTGACCGGCGGTCTGCGCCAGTCGGCGGCCCAACTGCGCCAGTTCGACGGGCAACTGCAGCAGGTCAACCGGACGCTGGCGGAGACGGGCACGGCCACGCAGCGCCTGGCGCGGCTGCAGGCGTCGGCGTCCGCTGACGCGGTGATCGGCCAGACCCGGGTCACGGCGGCCGTGGAACGTACCCGGGCCGCGCAGGCCGCTGCCGCCGCGGCGGCGCAGCGGTCCGGCCGGGCCTCGGTGCTGGCGGCGAACCTGGCCGCGCGCGCGGAGACGGAACGCGCTGCGGCGGTCGCGGCCGGCGAGCGCACGCTGCGCGCCCAGGCGGTCGCGGCGACCATGGCGGCGCGGGCGCAGGCGGCGACCGGGCGGGGTGCGGCGGCGGCGCAGGCCACCGCGAACGCGGCGGCTGCCGCGGCGACCCGGGCCGCGCAGGCACAGACTCTGCAGGAGGAGCGGGCCGCCGCGGCGCAGGCCACTGCCGCACGCGCGGCCGCGCTGTCCACGCGCGCGACCCAGACTCGGGCGGCCGCCGATGCGCGGGCAGCGCAGACGCTGGCCGCGCGGGATGAGGCGGAGGCCGCCGCGGCGGCGCGCGCCTCGGCGAACGCGGCCGCGGTACGGCAGGCGCAGGCGGCAGCGGCGGCCGAGGCCCGCGCCGCCTCGCAGGCCCGGATCGACGGCTACATGAAGACGGGCCTGGTGCTGTCGGCGGTGCTCGCCGCCGGCGTCGTCGGTGCGATGTCGCTGGAGAAGCACATGGCGAACGTCATGACGATCTCCCAGCAGATCAACGCCTCCACGGTGTCCGGGTTCACCGACCAGATCGTGTCCCTGTCGAAGGGGATGACGCAGTCGACCACCCAACTCGCCGAGGGCCTGTACCAGGTCGTGTCGACCGGCTTCGACGGCGCGGACGCGATGACGATCCTGTCGGTGGCTGCGAAGGGCGCCAGTGCGGGCCTGACGACGACGGAGATATCCGCGCGGGCCCTGCTGGGCGTCCTGAAGGCGTACGGCATGCCGGCGTCGAAGGCGTCGGACGTCATGGACGTCATGTTCCAGACCGTCAACAAGGGCGTGATCAGCTTCGAGGAGCTGGCCCTGCACTTGGGCGACATCGTGCCGATGGCCGCTGCTGCCGGGATCTCCTTCGACGATCTGGCGTCCGCGTACGCCGCGGTGACGCTGGCGGGTGTTCCTGCAGCGGAGTCCGCGACCGGCCTGAACATGCTGATGACGCGGATGATGCAGCCGACCAGCGAGCTGTCCGCCATGATGCGCAAGCTCGGCTACGAGTCGGCGGCGTCGGCGGTGCAGCAGGACGGCCTGTACGTCGTGGTGGGCAAGCTGGCCAAGGCCACGCACGGCTCCGCCGAGGCGATCACCACGCTGTTCCACGACGTGCGGGCCTCTCGGGCGATGCTCGCCCTGGCCGCGAACGACGGCAGGAACTACGCCTCGACGTACGAGGGCATCGCCAACGAAGTGGAGCGGGCCGGGGCCGCGCACAAGGCGTTCGAGATGCAGATGAACACGGCCTCCGGGCAGTGGCAGATGTTCGTCAACCGCTCCAAGGCCCTGGGCATTGACCTCGGTCGGGCGCTGCTGCCGGTGATGCAGAGCATCGGCAACGCCCTGTCGGTGTTCGCCGGCGCGCTCGCGGACGCGCCGGGCCCGCTCAAGAGCGTCGGTGCCGGCCTGCTGGCGATCTCGGCGGGTGGGGCGCTCGCCCTCGCCGCGCTCACACGGATTCAGGCGCAGTGGACTGCGTTCCGGGTGGCGCAGGCGGAGGCGTCGGCGGGCGGCGCGGTCATGCCGGCGGTGCTGCGGGGTGCGGGCCTGGCGGTGTCGGGGCTGACCGCGCTGCTGGCGGTGGGTGTGCTCGCCTACTCGGCGTACTCGGCGTCCAAGGAGCAGGCCAAGCAGGCCACTGACGACCTGGTGACGGCGCTGCGTTCCGAGCGGGAGGAGGGCAGCCAGGGCGCCGGTCTGCGGGCTCTCACCGAGTCGCTGACCAGCTCTGACGATGCGGCGAAGCTCAAGAAGGTCGGCATCGACATGGCGTCGGCTCTGGACGCCATCACCTCCGGTGGCAAGAAGCTCGCTGCCCTCAAGCAGGAGCTGTGGCGCAACGCTTCCTTCGCCTACGACACCGGGGCGGGCTCGGTCAGCACGGCGCTCACGCCCGAGGGCGAGCGCGCGATGGACGTCCTCGACCGGCAGCACCGCATCTGGTCGCGTGCGGTGAAGAAGGAAGCCGAACTCGCCGCGGCGATGCAGATCGTCAACGCGAAGGTGGAGCAGGCCAAGGTCAGCACGGAGAAGGCGTGGACGCTCGACTCGCTCGTGTCCACGGGGAAGGACGGGCTGCCGCAGTACACCGACGAGATGAAGGCGATGGCCCAAGCCCTCAGCTCCATCGTCGACCCGGCCAAGGCGTGGCAGGACGCGCAGAACAAGGTCGCCAAGTCCAACAAGAACGCGACGGCGACGCTGCAGGACTACATGCGTGAGCTGCGCAGCCAGTTGAAGGCGCAGCGCGGCTTCCAGGGCAACCTGTCCAAGCTGGCCATGTCCGGATACGCGGACCTCAGCGACCACTTCGCGAAGCTGGGCGTGTCGGCGGCGCCGATCCTCGACGAGCTCGTGACGCAGCTCTCGAAGGGCAAGACGAAGGTCGCCGACGAGCTGGAGGCGATCATCACAGAGTCGGCGTCCCGCTCGCAGCCGGCGTTCCAGGCGGGCCTGGCGAAGCTGCCCGCGATCGCCGCCCGCTACGGCAAGCGGATCGCCAAGCAGTTCGCGGACGCCGCCGAGACCAACGACTCGGGCAAGTTCGCGCGGGTCATGCAGAAGATGGCCGTGTTCGACATGAGCCGTGCCGTCAAGGCGGGCAGTACGGCCGCCCGTACGCAGATGTCGCGCGGGATGAGCCTGCTGGCGCGGGTCGCCGCCGAGAAGGGCTCGGACGCGGCGAACGCCCTGCACCAGGCGCTGATGTCCGGCGACGTGACCGGCGCGATGGACCAAATCCACGCGATCTGGGGGGCGGACCCGCCGATCAGCGAGAAGGACCTGCGGGGCGTCGTGTCCGCGTTCCACACGACCGGCGGCAAGGCCAAGGGCGAGTGGAACGCGATGCTGGACCTGATCCAGCAGGTCGCCAAGACGAAGGGCACCGAAGCCGCGTCCGCGCTGACCTCCGCCCTGCTGTCCGGAGACATGAAGGCTGTCGAGACGCAGCTCGACGCGATCGGCGCGAGCGTGCGGGAGATCCCCGGCACGAAGAACATCTCCGTCAGCGTCAACCCGCCCGCGCCGGTGACGGTGACGGTGATCCCGCGGGTCGGCGGCACCGGCCCGTGGGCGAACAAGCCGATCCCGCAGGCCGACGGCGGTCTGCTGTCGTTCTACGCCGACGGTGGCGTCCGCCGGGAGAATCACGTTGCGCAGATCGCGCCCGCTGGCTCGTGGCGGGTGTGGGCGGAGCCGGAGACGGCCCCCGGGGAGGCGTACATCCCGCTGGCGCAGTCCAAGCGTGCCCGCTCGACGCAGATCCTCGACCAGGTGGCGGCCCGGTTCGGGGCCACCGTGCAGTACCACGCCGACGGTGGCCTGTCCGGGTGGACGTACACGCCGACCGGCGGCTCGGACGGCCCGTTCTCCCTGTCGTCGATCGCGTCGGACTCGATGAACAAGAAGGGCACCGGCCTGGACCTGGCGAAGTTCTCCAAGAACCTCCACCAGTCGGTGAAGGAGGCGCAGCAGTGGCGCAAGGACCTGTCGACGGTCGCTCGCCGTGCCGGGCAGGACGTCGCGGACGCGCTGGAGGCGATGGGCGCCGAGGGCGTCAGCCTCACCCACAAGATGGCCACGGGCAGCTCGAAGTACCTCAAGAGCATGTCGGCCGACCTGAAGAAGCTGGCCGACGCGGCGAAGGCGACCCTGGCGGACTTCACCGGCCAGCTCGGCAACGCCACGAAGCAGACGAACGAGTTCCAGGCGAACCTGGCGAAGCTGGCGGCGGAGGGGTACGGGGACCTGGCGTCGCGGCTCGCCGCGCAGGGCGACCAGGCCGCGCAGGACCTGGCGGCCGAGGCGGTCAAGAGCAAGAAGAAGGCGGAGAAGGCCAACAAGACGTCGAAGGCTGCTTCCGCGACGCTGTCGGATGAGGACCTGGCCGACCTGCTGAAGATCATCGCCGCGATCAAGTCGCCGAAGACGGGCATCCATGAGGTCGCGGACGCCACGAAGCTCGGCGAGGACCGTGTCATCGAGGTCGCCAACGCCGGCAAGTCCCGGCTGAAGAAGGCTCTCGGGAAGCGGGCCGATGGCTTCCTCGGCGACCTGCAGAGGGCCAACAAGGGCCTGTCGTACGAGATGGGTGGCGTGCTGACGCCAGGCCTGTATGCGACGAGCAACGGCCTGGTGCGCTTCGCGGAGCCGTCCACGGGCGGGGAGGCGTACATCCCGCTCGGGCAGACCAAGCGGTCCTCGGCGACGCAGGTCCTCGAGGACGTCGCCCACCGCTTCGGGTACGCCCTCACCCCGCAGGGGGTGACCGGCCCCATGCGGGTGGATGCCAAGCCGGCGGGCGGCGTGCAGGTGGTGGTCGTCAGGGAGACGGCCAAACCGCTGATCGGAACCATGCCCGTGCACGTCGCCGCGGGCGGGGACGGGCACGGCGTGGCTCAGGAGGTCGGCGCGGAGGTGATGCGGCGCCTGCGTGCCGCGCAGCGAGGAGGCAAGCTGTGACGGTCCTGCAGGACTACCAGTTGGACCTGGGCGGCATGGTCATCGGCAAAGCCACGCTGGTGCCGGTCGGTGACCTGGGCGGGGTGGCCGCCCCGGAGCGGCGTACCGCCGACGTCGACAACCCGACCGGGGACGGCGGCTTCCCGGGCGTGGACCTGTTCGGGATGCGCACCCTGTCGATCGAGGCCGGCATCCGCACCCCAGACGACCCGGGCGCGGCCCTCGATCTGCTGGCCCAACTGCAGCAGGTCACCGGCGTCGACAGCATCCGCAAGGTGGCGGGCGCGCGGGCGATGCTGCGCCTCAAGCTGCCCGGGCGGGACACGAAGTGCCTGTTCGGCCGGTGGCGGCGGGTGGAGGCCGCATCGATGTCGCAGGCCGTGTACGGGTGGATCCCGATCACGTTGGAGTTCACCGTGACCGACCCGCGCTGGCACGCCGACACTCTGCAGGCCCTGGTGCTGCCGCTGGACGTCTCCAACGACTCCCAGGGGTTCACGGCGCCCGTGGTCGCCCCGATCACCACCGGCGTGTCCAACCCCTCGGAGCGGCCTGGCTGGGTCTTCAACGGCGGTGACCAGCCCGCGTGGCCGACTGTGCGGATCGAGGGACCGGTCACCAATCCGAAGGTGTGGGTGGTGGAGACCGGCCGCTACCTGCGCCTGCAGACGACTCTCGGCGCCGGGGAACGGATCGACATCGACACCCGGCCCGGTACCCGCTGGGTGCTGCGGAACGGGTCCGGGAACGCGGCGCCCGCGCTGACGGCCGGCTCCCGCATGGACCTGTTCCAGATCCCGTCGGGCAGGAGCGAGATCCGCTGGACGGCCACGGACTACACCAACACCTGCCGCCTGACTGTGTCGTGGCGCGACGCCTACACCGCCCTGTGAGGACATGAGATGACGCTGATCCAGCCGCCGATGATGACCAACGGTGGAACGCACCCGGCCCGCACGATGCGCATGATGATCCGCGATCTGTCGCGCGGCGCGCAGGGCGTGACCGAGTACAACGACCTGAGGGTGAGCCAGCAGACGACCCCGGGAGCCGGGGTCCAGATCAGCGACGGCTCCGGAATCGTGCGCGGTGCCGCCTGGGGGCAGGGCTCGTACACGCAGTACAACGTGGGCACGGCCCTGGTGAGCATCGCCCCGACGGGGGCGACACCTCGCACGGACATGGTGGTGCTGCGCGTCCTGGACCCCGAGTACGAGGGCAGCCTGAACCCCGCCACCGACGACATCGGCTTCTTCGACGTGGTGTCCAACGTGTCGGCGGCGGCGACGCAGCCGCCGTCGGGCATGACCGCGATACCCCTTGCCCGGATCGCGCTGCCGGTGAACTGCGCCACCGTCACCGACGCGATGATCACCGACCTGCGGCGGATCGCGAACCCTCGCAGGGAGCGGCAGCTCTACACCGCCTTCCCCAGCGCCCTCGCCCAGTTGACCTACTCCGACAACCAGTGGCACAGGTGGCCTGGGGCGGCCAACTGGTCCATCGTTGTGCCGAGCTGGGCGGTCAGCGCGAAGATCGTCACCACGATCGCCGGGCTGCGGCTCACCACGGCGAACGTGTACGCCCACATGCAGCAGTGCTTCGGAACGGTGACAGGCCAGGACACGGCCATCGATGACGACCAGGGCACCGGTACCCGCCGCAACACCGTCGTCATCGCCGACAGCATGGCGATTCCCTGGCAGATGCGGGGCTCCTCTCAGAACCTGTACCTGCAGACGTACATGTCCAGGAGCGACACCGGCAACCTCGGCGTCGACGGCAGCACGTCCCTCATCGCGGACGTCGAGTTCGAGGAGGGCGTGATCTGACGTGCCCTCCTACCGGTACCTGACGTGCGATGCGGTCAACGGCAGCGTCCTGGCGTGGGATCTGCCGCTGAGCGACGTCTCCTACGGCCCGGAGCTGAACGGGCCCGGCGCGATGCAGGCCACGCTGGAGCCTCACCTGTCGCATCTGCTCGGCAGCATGGTCGACCCCGGGAACACGCTGGTCTTCGCCGAGCGGGACTCGCGGCTGATGTGGGGCGGCCTGATCTGGAGGGCGGAGCCAGAGGGCGGTAAGTACCCCATCGAGGCTGCCGGGTTCGGGTCCTACCTGGCCAAGCGGCACGACGTGCACGGCAATCTGAACGGGCGCGGCCCCTACACGTACGGCGACCCGTGCACAGTGATCCAGGACGTGTGGGCGTACTGCCAGTCCCAGCCGGACGGCGACCTGGGCGTGGTGGTCGATGCGACAACCTCGAAGGCGAAGATCGGCACCCCGGAGGAGCCGTACGCGACGACCTGGTGGGAGGCACCCGCCCTCGCCGATGTCGTCTCCGATGCGGTCGCCGTGTTCGGTGGCCCGGAGTGGACCGAGCAGGTGGCGTGGGCGGGCGGGGTGCCCGAAAGGCGTATTCAGCTCGGCTGGCCCCGCCTGGGTACGCGCCGCACCGACGTCTCGTTCTCGACGGGGGTGAACATCGCCGAGGCCCAGCCGGTCATCTACGACGGCGACGCGTACGCGCAGGTCGTGGTGGCTCTCGGCTCGGGGGAGGGGCAGGCGCGGCGGCGCGCGACGGACGCTGTGCGCGACGGCCGGCTGCGCCTGGAGGAGGTTCTGGACCTGCCCTCGATCAAGGGAACGGACCAACTGGCGGCGAAGGCCCGGCATGGGCGGATCGCCCGTCAGAAGCGCGGCACGGTCGAGCAGGTCACCCTCATCGACCACCCCGCGGCCCGCTTCGGCTCCTTCCAGGTGGGTGACGACGTGTGGGTGCAGGTCCACGACGAGTGGACCGACTACGACGGCTGGCTGCGAGTGACCGGATGGACGCTCACGCCGGCGCAGGGGGGCCAGCAGGAGCGCATGACGGTGAGCGTCGCGCCCGCCGATTCCTTCATCTACGGAGGCTGAACGTGGCAGAAACGGTTTCCGTCCTCGCGGCCCGGATCGCGAACCTGGAGCGCCTGGTGCGCGACTTGGCGCGGTCCAGCCGTCTGGCGAACTCCTCGATCGAGAACGGGTCCATCGGCATCTACGACAGTGACGGGCTGCTGCGTGGCAGCATCGGTCTGCAGGAGGACGGCACGGTCGGCATGGCCGCCGTCAACGGCCCGCCCCCGCCCGTCCCGGCCGCGCCTACCCTCGTTTCCGTGCTGGGTGGCGTGGCCGCCACCTGGGACGGCACGTTCGCTGGCGGCAGTCCGGCCCCGACCGACTTCGCGTACGTGGCCGTGCACGTCTCCACCAGCGCCGATTTCACCGCCGGCGACACCCTGTTCTCCGGGTTCTACGCCACCTCTGGCGGCTCGATGACGGTGCCCGCGAGCGTGCCGGTATGGGTGCGGCTGGTGTGCGTGTCGACGTCCGGCGCAGCCTCCGAGCCGTCCGCCGTGGCGGGACCGGTCGGGCCCGCGCCGGTCGTCGCGCAGGAGGTCCTGAACGGCATCGTGACCGAGCTGGCGCTGGCCGACGGCGCAGTCACCCGGGCGAAGATCGAGGCCGGCGCGGTGGACGGGACCGTCTTGGCCGACGGTGCGGTCAGTACGCCGAAGCTTGTCGCGGGGGAGATCGACGGCCTGGTCCTCAAGGCCGGTACGGTCAACGCCGACCGGCTCGTGGCGGCCAGTATCACCGCCGCGCAGATCCAGGGCCTGAGCATCACCGGCAACGAGATCGCCGCGAACACCCTCACCGCCGACAAGCTGAGCGCCGGGACGATCACGGCCGCCTCCGGCGTGATCTCCTCGATCGACGCCAGCAAGATCACTGTCGGGATGATCACCGCGTCGCAGATCGACGCGAGCAGCCTGGTGATCTCGGCGGGCAACGTGAACGGCACCGTCGCCTCCGCGAGCAGCGCCGGCACGGTGACGGGGGCTATCGGTGCCGGGGTCACCCTGCCGCCCACCCAGATGGGCGCCGGGCAGATCCCGCAGACCACCACCATCCACGGCGGATCGATCCTGACGAACACCCTGGACGCGGCGAGCATCAAGGCGGGAACCATCGCCGTGGACCGGCTGACCGTCGGCCTGGTCGGGGCCGTGGGGCAGAAGTGGTACGACTTCGGTGACTCGGCGTCGAAGTGGCTGAACCCGGGCGGCACGATGACCACGGTCGCCGTCGCGGACTCGCAGGCCGGCGGCAACGTGATGCAGTGCGTGGGCTACGTGCAGGGCGCCTACCGGCCCGACGTGAAGATCCCGTTCGACCCGTCCGTGACGTACCGGGTCAGTCTGCGGATACGGCAGACGGTCGCCAACTCGACACCCGGCACGAATCAGACTCTGTACGCGGGCGTGGCCGGCTTGGCGGGCGACGGGGTGACGTTCGTGAACAACACCGGCGCCAACTCGAAGTCCAGCCAGTTCTACGTGGCCGTCGACGGCGCGAACCTGGTCGCTGGCGCGGGCTGGACGACGTACACCGGCTACATCAAGGGCACCTCGAGCGCCCCCGTCCGCACGACGGCCCCGAACGCCAACGCTCCCGCTCAACTGCACTCCAGCGTCCGCTACATCACGCCGTTCCTGTACGCCAACTACCAGCAGGGCACCGGCACTGTCGAGATCGACATGTACGCCGTCGAGGTCGTCGAAAGCGGCGGCATCACCGCGAGCAACATCACGGCTGGATCGATCGACGGACAGACGATCACTGGTGCTGTGGTGCGGGCCGTACGCGCCAACGGCTCGGTGGCCGCACTGATGGCGCCGGACATCGGGGACGGGCAGGCGGGGTTCCAGACCACGTCGGCAGACGGGACCCTCTACTCGCGTCTGGAGGCGGGGGAGCTGACCTTCGGTTCGCCGGGCCTGTCGCAGGTGGTGCCCACCGGCATCACCGGCAAGGCATCGGGCGGCACCCTGGATCTTCAGTCCGGGATGATCGGGGGCGGCGCGCAGGCGCACATCATCCTGGCCAGCGGGGACAGCCCGCTCGCTTCCGGGAACGGCGCACCCTTCATCTCCTTGGAATGGGACGGCACTAGCGGCGGCCCGGACATGATCGTGGACGTGAGCGGGATCCTCGCGCCCAGGAACTTCGCCTGGGGGCGGGTGCAGATCACGCCCTCAGCAGCGAACGTGCCGACATCCGTGACCGTGACCGGACTCTCCATCCGGGGTTCCACGTTTCGCGGCCTGGCCACGCCGTCCACCACGGTTCCCGGTACCTCGGTCCTCGGCGTCGGCGTCACGAACCTGAGCAGCACCTCCGCGACCATCTGGGCGACCCGGAACAACACGACCGCGACGAACGTCGACTACCTCCTGATCGGAGTCTGAAATGGCCAACGAAGAACTACAGCCGGTGCTCGTGTCCGCCACCTGCCACACCGTCGGATGCCCCGTCGAGGGCGTGACCTACACGGGGGTCCCCATGTACCCCAGCCCGGTACCACCGACGTTCAATGCCGTCTGCGGGCAGTGCGGTCAACCGGTCACCGACATCGTGCAGGCCACAACGGCCTGATCTCGCCGGCGCCGCGACAGGCCGCGCAGCTCGCGCTGCAGCCTGACGCGCGCCGCCGTGTGCCCGTAGACTCATGCGTGGCGCGGGGGCACGCCAATCCCAAGGAGTGCGCGGTGACACAGCCGCCGAGCGCCGAGCCCACTCTGTGGGAGTTGCACCGCGCACTGATGCAGCTACGCGAAGACCAGAACCACGGCATCCAGCAGTTGCGTGACGACCTGCGCGGCGACCTGGCGGCGATGAACGCCCGCTTCGAGGAGACCGTCTCCAAGGAGGTCTACCAGGCGGATCAGCGGCTGGTGAATCAGCGGCTGGCCGCCACGGAGGAAGCGCAGCGCACTGCCGCCAGGGTCCGCGAGACGGACCAACAGCAGGCGGCGAACACTCGCAAGTGGCTGGTGTCGGCGTTCGTCGCGCCGCTACTGCTCGGCCTGCTGCAGTTGTGGCTGACCAGCAAGGTGGGGGCCAGCCCGTAGCGGCACACCATCGCGGCAGCATGCTCCACATTCGTCCGGCGCGGGGGAGAAACGGCACCGGACGTGCCCATCACTCACGGCACCCTGACCCACCGTTATCCACACCACACGAAGCTGGGCCGCCACCAGGTCCTCGACGGCCGCTCCCTGGAGTTCGTGCACGAGCACACCGGGGAGCCCCTCAAGCCTGTCCAGCACACCCCGCGCATCCCGGTCCTCGACCAAGGGGACCTGTCCGCGCAGGGCATCCGCCTGTCCCAGGTCATCGCCGGCGCGGCCGACGTCGACGCGCTCGGCTCGTGCACCGGCAACGCGGGGACGGCCGCAGCGTCGCTGCTCCTCGATGGCGCGGAGGCGCGGGCGGCCGGGCTGGTCCTCGCCGACGCGCAGGCGGCCGAGGAGTGGGCGATCGGCCTGTACGCGGAGGCGACCGGCCTGGACGACGCGCCCGGCGTGTTCCCGCCGTCCGACACCGGCAGCTCCGGTCTGGCCATCGCCAAGGTGCTGAAGCGGCGCGGCATCGCCGGCCACTACCGGCACGCCACCAACGCCACGGCGGTGGCGTCGCTGCTGCAGACCGGGGGCCTGCTCTACGGGACGCCGTGGTTCAAAGCGTGGTTCGAGCCCGACCGGTACGGGTTCGTCGACGGCGGCGACTGGCAGTACTCGCCGCTGGCCGGCGGTCACGAGATCTACCTGGTGGGCCTGGAGCGCGTCGTCCAGGACCACGCGGGCCGCGTCGATCCCGAGTTCACCGTCATCCGCTTCCGGAACTCCTGGTCGCGGTCGTGGGGCGACCACGGTGACGGGCTGATGACGCTCGCCACCTACCAGCGGCTGCGCCGCTACATCGACGTCATTCAACTGCGGAAGTAGGGAGACCGGACCGATGCTCAAGGCCATCGACATCAGCAGTCTGCAGGCGCATCCGGACATGGGCGGCGTGGACGTCGTCCTGATCAAGGCGTCCGAGGGCCGCAGCTACGCCAACCCGCGGCGCGACGCCCAGGAGAAGGCCGCGCGAGACGGCGGGAAGCAGGTCGGCTGGTACCACTTCCTGTGGCCGGGACACATCCAGGCGCAGGCCGAGTGGTTCGTCCGCTGCGCCGACCCGCGGCCCGGCGACGTGCTGGCGTGCGACTGGGAGACCACGACCGCGCACAGCGCGGCGACGTGCGCGGAGAAGGACGCCTTCCTGGCGGCCGTGAAGAAGCTGTGCCCGCGCCTGCGGGTGATCCTGTACTGCAACCTCGACTTCTGGAAGCGGCGCGACACCACCGCCGAGTGCGGGGACGGCCTGTGGATCGCCGACCCGGGCGCCGCGGCGGGCAAGCCGCGCGTGAAGCACTCGTGGGTGATCCACCAATACGGCATCAAGCGCGGGCAGGACGTCGACGTGTGCAACTTCGCGTCGGTGCAGGCGTGGAAGGACTGGGCGGGAGTGCCGCCGGTGGACGAGCCGCCGAAGCCGAAGCCGCCGACGTCGAAGCCGTACGTGCCGCCGCCGTTCCCGAAGGGTCTGGCGCCGGGCAAGTCCACGCCGTCGGCGAAGCCGCTGCAGAAGGCACTGCGCGCGGCCGGGTTCCTGCACATCTCGGACGCCGACCTGTCGGACCACTACGGGAAGCGGACGGAGGGCGGTGTGAGCCGCTTCTTCGACGCGGACCCGCAGTTCCGCTCCCAGGGCAAGCCGCACGACGCGGCGATCGGCCCGAAGGGGTGGGCGTTCCTGTTCACCCTCGCCTACGGCCGGAAGTGACTGGTGGACGCCGCTGACGTCATCCGCCGGTTCACGTTCCACCCGGCCGACACCGACGAGCGCCGCCAGGCCCACGAGGACATCCGGTCCGCGTGCCTGCAGTTGGCGCTGATGCTGCACTCCGAGCTGCCCGCCGGCGCGGAGAAGCAGTCGGCCATGTTCCGCCTCGAGGAAACCATGTTCTGGGCGAATGCTGCGATCGCCCGCCAGCCGAAGGAGCCCCAGCCGTGAACCTGTACCTGTCCCTGATCCGTACGGCCGTCCCGGCGCTGGTCGGCTGGCTGGTCGCCCTGGCCGCCGAGCACGGCCTGCACCTGGACGCGCAGGCCCTGTCCCAGGTGCTGATCCCGGCGGCCGCGTTCTGCTACTACGCGGTGTTCCGGCTGGCCGAGCACTACGTGTCCCCGAAGTGGGGATGGCTGTTGGGCTACGCCCGGCCGCCGCAGTACGACCTGGCCGTGTGACGCGGCTGCGTGGGGAAAGACCACGGCCCCCACCGCACGCGGTGGGGGCCTCGGCCTCTTGGAGGCTTCAGCGTAACAGCCTCTTCGGACGGCTCTCCTGGACGCGCGCTCGCGGGCGGCTTCGGCGCCCGCTGGTTAGAATCTAATGGCAGTCCAGTTGAGAAGGGGGTCCGGTCGTGGCGGGGAGGAAGCCGTTCCTGGCCGGCAGGCAGGAGTTCGCCGCCCTGTACGGGGTGAAGCCCACGCAGGTCACGCAGTGGGTGGCACGGGGCGTGCTGAACTACGAGCGTGCGGTGATCGTGTCCGGGTCGCCGTACTGGCTGCTGTCGTTCGCGCGGGGGTTCGGGCAGATGACGCCGCGGCCCAAGGACGTCGACGAGCGGGTTCTGCAGCGGCTGGTGGCCGCACAGGAGCCTGGGGTGTGGGCGCGCACCGTGGACGATGTGCCGCCGCTGGTGGGCCTGCAGGAGGCGACGGCTCTGTTCGGGCTGAGCAGTCAGCAGAACCTGTCGGCCGTGGTGCGGCAGGGCCGGTTCACGCCGGCGGACTACCACCTGTCCGGGTCGCCGCTGTGGCTGCTGGACACTCTGATCGAGGCGGCGCCGGAGATTCAGGCGAAGTCCCGCACGGTGATGTGGGCGGTCGTCCCGCAGGTCGAGGCGGCGCTGCGGCAGCGCCGCTACACCGGCCCCGGCTCGGTGATCGTCCCCCGTGGCCGCGCCGCGAAGGCCGCCTGACCTGCATAAACAAGCGGCGCAAACCCCAAAATGAGGCTAGAATAAGAGTATCGGCCCGGAGTGGGCCGGTGCTCTTGCCTTTTGGGGGAACGATGTGCGCCACCTCGGCCACCGCCCGGTCGCCGACCGGGGAACGCCGGCTTGCTGGCCGCGAACTGGTTGATCACGCCAGACCCATCCTGAAAGATGTGCCACACCATTGGAGCGGTGTTTGCACTTCCGGGGGTCTTGTGCCCATTCACCAGCAACAACTGCCGGGCCTGGACGACATCCAGCCCGTCCAGCAGCCGAACGCCGACCCCGGCCAGTCCATCCAGCAACGGTTCGAGGCGTTCCACGCCCTCAACCCGTGGGTGCTGCGGCACCTGGAGGTGCTGACCGCCAACTGCGTCACCGACGGCTTCACCCGCGTCGGGATCGGGATGCTCTTCGAGCTCCTGCGCTGGCGGTACGGACAGGCCACCCAAGGCGACGCCTTCCGCCTGAACAGCAACTTCCGCAGCCGGTACGTGCGGCTCCTGATCGAACGCCACCCCGAGTGGGTGCACCTGTTCGAGACCAGGGCCCTGCGCGCTGCGTGAGACCAACAACCTCTTGGAGCAGGCCCGATGGGCACCATCAAGCTGAAGACCCGCAAGCCGACCGGCATCGTGCCGTGGCCGCTGATCCTCATCGAAGGAGACGAGGGCGCCGGAAAGACCTACTCGGCCGCCGAGTTCTCCGCCTCCGACCGCATCGGCCAGATGTACTGGGTCGACCTGTCGGAAGGCAGCGCCGATGAGTACGCGGCCATCGACGGCGCCGACTACGAGATCATCGTCCACGACGGCACCTACCGCGACATCCTGGAGCAGATCCGCGCCGTCCACGACGAGGCCCGCCGCGCTGCTCTCGCCGGCGAACCGCCGGTGGTGCTGTCCGTCGACTCCGGGACCGCGCTGTGGCGGATGCTCAAGACCTGGACGAACGAGCGGGCCCGGCGCGGCAAGGCCAACGCGAAGCGCCTGCAGGACGACCCCGACGCCTCGGTCGAGGTGGGGATGAACCTGTGGAACGACGCCACCGAGAGGTGGTTCGAGGTCATCCACCTGCTGCAGACGTTCCCCGGCATCGCCATCATCACCGCGCGCGGCAAGCTGATCTCCGCGATCGACGACAGCGGCAAGCCGGTCACGGACAACCGCGGCCGCGTCCTGCGCGAGTGGAAGGTCCAGGCGCAGAAGGACCTCGCCTTCGACTGCTCGGTGTGGGTGCGGATGCGGCGCGGCCGCGCACCCCAGGTCATCAAGGCCCGCTCGCTGAAGCTGCGCATCGAGGACGGCCGGCCGCTCGACCTGCCGGACTTCACCATCGAGGACCTGGTGTTCAACCGGCTCGGCTGCTCGCTGGCCTCGCAGCCCCGCCAGATGCCCGCGCTCGTCGGCGACCGGGTGCAGGGCTGGCTGAACGACCACGAGGTGGCGGACCTCAAGGACGTCGAGAAGCTGCGCGAGCTGTGGTGGGAGGCCGCCGACGACGACGGCCTGACCCGCGCCGAGGTCGTCTCCATCCGCGCCGCGATCGAGCGCCTGGTCGCCGAGATCGAGAACCCGCCCACGGACATGGGCCAGGGGCCGGTGACCGACGCCGACCGGCTGCGGGCCGCCGCCGAGCGCAAGGCCGAGGAGGGCGACGCCGAGCCCGAGGGCGAGCCCGACCCGGACAGGCGCCCCGTCCGCAAGGCCCCGGCCAAGAAGGCGGCCGCCAAGCGCACGCCGGCCAAGCGCACGCCCGCCAAGACCGCCGCCGCCCGGCGCTGACCCCTTCCCCCGCGGGCCGGGCCTCCCACGGCCCGGCCCGCCCCCGAACTTCAGGAGTTGCTGTGACTGCTCAGCTTGTGGAGAGCGTTCCGTCCCTGTGGACGGCCGCCCACGACGTCGACGCCAGACGACCCCGTTCGCTGCAGCGGCAGCTCGGCGCATCGGACACCGTCTGCGAGCGCCGCGCCGCCTACATCATCGCCGGGACCCCGCCGACCGACGAGACCGACAAGCGCGCCGCGATCCTCGGCACCTACATCCACGAGGGCCTGCTCGGCGCCGCGCGCAGCGAGTACGGCTGGCTGGTCGAGCGCGCCGTCGCCGACGACACGATCAGGGGCCACATCGACGCCGTGCAGCTCGACGAGGAGACCGCCCGCCGCGTTCCGGCCCGCCACCGGCCCAAGGTGCACGCCGAGGTCCTGACAGTGGAGGACGTCAAGACGAAGACGACGTTCCTGTGGGACAAGGTGCGCCGCTACGGGGCGACGGCGGCCGAGCTGCGTCAGGTGTACCTGTACGCGGACCTGCTGCGCACGGTCGGCTTCGAGGACGTGCCCGGCCAGCGGTACCTGGCCAAGCTCGGCCCGCTGCCGGTGGAGCGGATCCGCTTCCGCTTCGTCAACCGGGACAACGGCGAGGAGTACATCCAGGAGATCCCCTTCGACCCGATGGAGGCCTCCCGCGCCCGCTGGTGGGTGCAGCGCGTGCTGGAGCTGAACAGCCCGGAGGAGGCCCGGAGGGACTTCGACGGGCCCGGCCTGGACTCCATCTGCGACTACTGCCCGTTCATGACGGCGTGCTGGGGGCTGCCCAAGACGCCCGGAGCGCCGGTGCAGACGACCCTCATCCACGACGACGCCGACCGGGCGCAAGCCCTCGCGGAGTACGTGCGCGGCCACGAGCTGGAGACCGAGGGCAAGCGGATCAAGAAGAAGGCCCGCGCGATGCTGGCAACCTCGCCGGCGGGCGCGTACGGCCGCAACGAGCTGGATTGGGGCGGGGGGAACCCCAAGTGGGCTGTCGACGTCGAGGCGATGGTCGACCTCCACGAGGACGCGAAGATTCCCGTGCCGATGGTGCCGGACGAGAACCGCATGATCGACAACCTGAAGGCGGCGGGCCTGGCAGTGCCTGAGGTGAAGACCTCCGAGACCACGCCCCAGACCATCATCGTGCGGCCCTTCAAGGCCTGATCGGACGGCCGCCGCCCGCCCCAGGCCGGGGCGGGCGGCGGCGTGCCCGTGGAGGGAACTTCCGTTGTCCATTCACCTGATGGTCGTCGCCGCGTACCTGCCCGATGACGTGGTGACCCAGGGTCAGAAGCTGGCGCTGATGAAGATCTGCGACTCAGCCGACGACGAGACGCGCCTGTCGAAGCCGGGCCTGCGCCGACTGCGGGCGTGGGTCGGCGTGACGGAGAAGCGGTGCATCACCATCGTCACCGAGCTGGTCGCCAAGGGCCTCATAGAGCGCGTGGAGGTCGGCAAGGCGGGCCGCCGCGCGGTCTACCGGGTGTTCCCCATGGGCGTGCCGGCGATCCCGTCCAACGACGAGCTGGACGCCCGGTTCACGATGGCCGACTCGGCTCCCAAGAACCCGCGCAAGGCGCGCACGGGCGTGGCCCGGGCGGCACCGTCCGCGCCGGGCATGACGCACGAGGACATCGACGCCCGCGCGCTGGCTGCCGGGGAAGGAGTGAGAGAGGCAGGGTTCCACGAGTGGAACCCTGACGAGGCCGAGGGCAGGGTTCCACCCGTGGAACCCACTGGGTCTCACCCGTGGAACCCAGTGGGTTCCACCGGTGGAACCCCTTCTTTTCCTTCTTCTTCCTCTGTCCTTCCTTCCCCCCTACCCCCCGCGGCTGGCGCCGCAGGGGAACCCGCTCCCGCTGGCTGCCAGAGGCATCCGGTCCCGGCTGCGAACTGCCGCGCCTGCGGCACGAACCCGCGTGCCGGTCGCGCGGCCCGCGAACGGGACAAGGCGGAGGCCGAGCGGCAGGCGCAGGAGGAGTGGCTCCGCAGCTACCAGGAGGAGCTGGCCCGCGCCAAGCGGGTCGCGCAGGAGCGGCCCCAGGATGTGGCGGCGGCGCGGCTGGCAGCCCGCCAGGCGGCCCGTGAAGGGCGGGAGAGGGCACGCCACGGTGAGCCGCCGCCCGGAAAAAATTCTTGACCTCCCCATGAATGCGACTAGAATAAGAGGATGGCCGACAGGAAGGAGCGGGTCGATGGGGTCGCTGGAAGTAATCGCACGCAGGGCCGCCGGCCAGTGCATCGGGTGTGGTCACGACGTTCACCCCACGGAACGGTGCTCCGCGCCGAAGGGTGACGGCGCGTGCGGCGTCGAGGAGCTGCTGGCGCTCGACGAGCTGGGGCTGTGACGGTCGGCGCCGGACGGCGGCACCTGGCCGGCCGCCCGGCGCTGATGTGCCACACCATTCGAACGACCCGAGAACAGCCGGTGCGGGACGGCGGGCAACCCCCGCCGTCCCGCTCGGCAAGTGGGGCGCGCGCTCCGCGGCGTTGGCCGTCGCGATACCCCTCATGGGCATCGGCCTCAGCACACCCG
>NZ_JAYMHD010000052.1:0-1215 GCF_035656535.1 Streptomyces sp. H51 | reverse complement strand
CCCCGCGACTGGGACACCGCCGAACGCGAGGGCCGCACCATCACCCCCCTCATCACCCGCCTCAACGACATCCGGCGGCGGCATCCGGCCCTGCACCGGCTGCGGAACCTGAGCTTCCACGCGACGGACAACGAGGCGGTCATCGCCTACAGCAAGACGGCGGGCGAGGACACCGTCCTCGTCGTCGCCAACCTCGATCCCCACCACACCCAGGAGGCCACGGTCTCGTTGGACATGCCGCGACTCGGCCTGGACCGGAACGCGTTCATGTCCGCGCACGACGAACTGACGGGTGACACCTACCACTGGGGGCGGAGCAACTATGTGCGTCTGGAACCCGGCAGGGCCCCGGCACACGTGTTCCACGTCCAGCGGTCGTCCGCTTAGTCACAGATTCGGAGGGTCACAGCGTCATGACAGTCAACCAGCCCGTCCCGGACACCTTCGAGGACACCCCCGCGAAGGACCGGGACCCCGAGTGGTTCAAGCGCGCGGTCTTCTACGAGGTCCTGGTCCGCTCCTTCCAGGACAGCAACGGCGACGGCGTCGGCGACCTCAAGGGACTGACCGCCAAGCTCGACTATCTGCAGTGGCTGGGCATCGACTGCATCTGGCTGCCGCCCTTCTTCCAGTCCCCGCTGCGGGACGGCGGCTACGACGTCGCGAACTACACCGCCGTACTGCCGGAGTTCGGCGACCTGGCCGACTTCGTGGAGTTCGTCGACGCCGCCCACCAGCGCGGCATGCGCGTCATCATCGACTTCGTCATGAACCACACCAGCGACCAGCACCCGTGGTTCCAGGAGTCCCGCAAGGACCCCGACGGCCCCTACGGCGACTACTACATGTGGGCCGACGACGACAAGCAGTACCCGGACGCGCGGATCATCTTCGTCGACACCGAGGCCTCCAACTGGACCTACGACCCGGTCCGCAAGCAGTACTTCTTCCATCGCTTCTTCTCCCACCAGCCGGACCTGAACTACGAGAACCCGGCCGTGCAGGAGGAGATCCTGGCCGCGCTGCGGTTCTGGCTGGACCTCGGCATCGACGGATTCCGCCTCGACGCGGTGCCGTACCTGTACGCGGCCGAGGGCACCAACTGCGAGAACCTGCCCGCCACCCACGAGTTCCTGCGGCGGGTGCGCAAGGAGATCGACGCCCAGTACCCGGACACGGTGCTGCTGGCGGAGGCGAACCAGTGGCCGGAGGACG